>NZ_FOXG01000013.1:49231-136870 GCF_900115645.1 Pseudomonas sp. NFPP07 | reverse complement strand
GTTGTAGGTCCTTTGGAGCGTAACTCGATGATCGAGGCTTTGATTTCAAAGGGAATGATATGTGCCTGAGCATGCCGACTGCGACTGCGCTCATCCAAGCCCTGCACACCCTCTGCGTTGTAACGGGCTACCCATTTGTAGCCCGTTTTTCGACTGATGCTGTGTGCCGCACACAGTTCGCGGAAGTTAAAGCGTCTCGACAGATAGTCGGCAATGAACATCACTTTAAGGTCCATAGGGTTCAGCTCTCGCCACGGCATGGTCAGCTCCTCGGAATCGACCCTGCCAGTTAAAAACTGTTACCTATGTGCTTGAACTTTTCTGTTACCTATGTGGGTGAGTCATACCGGCAAGCGTTTTTGCTTACTTTTTAGGCGTCTGAAAAAAGTGAGTCGCCGTAAGGGCGAAACCGCCAGCAGCCGTTACCGCAGAAACGGATATGTACCCCATCCAAAAAATGCAGCGCCAGAACAGACGCCATCGCGAGCAATCGAGCATCGACCAGCCACTCCTACAGAGTCAGCAATCACCAGAAACAACAATGGCGCCACCCGGGCGCCATCGAAGTCAACGCAGAACAGCCGTCAAGCCTTGACCGGCTCCAACGCCAGCTCAGCCGCCTCCGGCCGCTTCACCAGCGCATACACCACCGCCGTCAACAAACTCCCCGCGACAATCGCCAGCAAATACAACAACGCATGATTGATCGCATTCGGAATCAGCATCACAAACAACCCACCATGGGGCGCCATCAGCTTGCAGCCGAAATACATCGACAGCGCCCCGGTCAGCGCGCCGCCGGCGATGCTCGCCGGGATCACCCGCAACGGGTCCTTGGCGGCGAACGGAATCGCCCCTTCGGAGATAAAGCACAGCCCCAGCACCAGCGCCGCCTTGCCGGCTTCACGCTCGCTCTGGGCAAACTTGCGCCGGGCGATAAAGGTGGCGATGCCCAGGCCGATCGGCGGCACCATGCCGGCGGCCATGGTCGCCGCCATCGGTGCATAACTCTGCGACGCCAGCAACCCCACGGAGAAGGCATAGGCCGCCTTGTTGATCGGCCCGCCAAGGTCGACGCACATCATGCCACCGAGCAACACCCCCAGCAGGATCGCGTTGGTGGTACCCATGCTGTCGAGGAAGTGGGTCAGGCCGGCGAGCATCCCCGCCACCGGCTTGCCGACCACGTAGATCATCACCAGGCCGGTGAACAGGCTGGCCAGCAACGGGATGATCAGGATCGGCTTCAAGGCCTCCAGGCTCTGGGGCAAGCGCGCGTATTTACTGATGGCCTTGGCCGCATAGCCGGCGATGAAACCGGCAATGATCCCGCCGATAAAGCCCGCGCCCAGGGTGCTGGCAAGCATGCCGCCGATCATCCCCGGCGCCAGGCCCGGGCGGTCGGCGATGGAATAGGCGATGTAACCGGCCAGCAGCGGCACCATCAGCTTGAACGCGGTGTCGCCGCCGATCTGCATCAGGGCGGCGGCCAGGGTTCCCTCCTCCTTGAACGCGGTGATGCCGAAGACGAAGGACAAGGCGATCATCAAGCCCCCCGCCACCACCATCGGCAGCATGAACGACACACCGGTCAGCAGGTGCTTGTAGACCCCGGTTTTCTCTTGCTTGGCCGGCGCCGCGCCAGCGCCCGCCGCTGCCGATTCCACCTGGCCTTCGGCCAGCGCCTTGTTCAGGGTCGCCTCGGATTGCTTGAGGGCGATGCCGGTGCCGCAGCGGTAGATCTTCTTGCCGGCGAAGCGCTCGGTGGGCACTTCGATGTCCGCGGCCAGCAGCACCACGTCCGCCGCGGCGATGGCTTCGGCGCTCAACGGATTGCGCGCGCCGACCGAGCCCTGGGTTTCCACTTGCAGCTCGTAACCCAGGCGCTTGGCGGTCTGCTGCAAGGCCTCGGCCGCCATAAAGGTGTGGGCCACGCCGGTCGGGCAGGCGGTGACCGCCACCAGCCGGGGGGCATTCTTGCTGGCCGGCGCCGGCTCGGCCACGGCTTCGGCTGCGACATACACCTGGGCCTCCTCGGCGCCACGGCGCAGCACGCCGTCGACGTCCTGCAGGGCCACGGAGGGCGAGCTCTGGAACACCCGCTTGCCAACGAAACGCGACATGTCCAAAGGCCCGGTGCTGACCACCAGCACCCACTCGGCCGCTTCGAGGGTGGCGGCCGACAACTGCCGTTCCGGGTGCGCCTCGTCATGCACTTCGACACTGGTGCTCCAGCCCTGGCGCTGGGCCGCGGCGTCCAGCAACCGGGCGCACAGCACACTGGTGACCATGCCGTTCGGGCAGGCGGTAACAATGGCTAACTTCATGACCAACCCTCTTATTGTTCTATGAGGGGATGAACGCGCACCCCCTGTTCAAGCTGTGCCAACTGCGCGGCATCGGTGATGCCGAAACCGATCTGGGTCACGGCCATGGCGGCGATGGCCGTGGCGGTGCGCAGGGTCTGTTCAAAAGCGTGGGCGCTGAGCAGGCCGTGGAGCATGCCGGCCAGCAACGAGTCGCCGGCACCGACGGTGCTGGCCACGCTGACCTTCGGCGGCAACGCCTGCAGGGCCGGCGCGGCACTGAACCAGTTCACGCCTTCGGCGCCATGGGAAATCACCACATGCTCGACGCCCTGGGCGTGCAGGCGCCTGGCGGCTGCGGCCTGGGTCGCCAGCGACAGCAGCGGGCTGCCCAGGGCCTCGGCCAGTTCCTCGGTGTTCGGCTTGACCAGCCAGGGCCCGGCGGCCAGGCCGGCGCGCAGGGCTTCGCCGCTGGTGTCCAGCGCCACTTTCAGCCCCAGTGCCTTGAGACGGGTCAGCAAGGCGTGCAGCCATTGCGGGCTGACGCCGCGCGGCAGGCTGCCGGCCACCACCACCGCGTCATGCCCCGGGGCGATCTGTTCCAGGCATTCGAGCAGCGCCTGTTGCGCCGCCGCGTCGACCTCCGGGCCGGGGCCGTTGAGATCGGTGATGCGCCCATCCTGTTCGGCCAGCTTGATGTTGCTGCGGGTTTCCCCCGGCACGCGAATAAAGGCGTCGACAAAACCGCGCCGGGCAAACAACGCCTCGAAGGCCTGGGGATTGTCTGCACCAAGAAAGCCGCTGACGGTCAGCTGATGGCCAAGGTCGGCCAGCACCTGGGCCACGTTCACACCCTTGCCAGCGGCGTGAGTGTGCATGGCTTCGCTGCGGTTGACCTGCCCCGGCTCCAGGCGCGTCAGCTGGACGGTGAGGTCCAGCGCCGGGTTCAGGGTCAGGGTAAGAATCTTTGCCATTACATGGCCTCCACAAGGGCGCGCACATCGTTCGCGCTGCCGACGGCCAGGGCCTGTTCAGCAAGGGTTTGCGCCTGGGTCAGGCTGAGTTCGCGAATGCGTGCCTTGACCTCGGCGATGCTGCGTCCGGAGACGCTCAGTTCGTCCACACCCAGGCCGACCAGCACCGGCACCGCCAGCGGATCGGCCGCCAGCTCGCCGCACACGCCGACCCACTTGCCGTGGGCATGGGCCGCGCGCACGGTGATGTCGATCAGTTGCAGCACCGCCGGGTGCAGGCCATCGGCCTGGGCCGACAGGGTCGGGTGGCCACGGTCGATGGCCAGGGTGTATTGGGTCAGGTCGTTGGTGCCGACGCTGAAGAAGTCCACTTCCTTGGCCAGCACCGGCGCCAGCAAGGCGGCGGACGGCACTTCGATCATGATCCCCAGTTGCAGGTCGGCCACCGGGATCTCCAGGCGCAAGCGCTCGGTCATGTCGCGGGCGGCGCGCCATTCGTCGACGCTGCCGACCATGGGGAACATGATCCGCAGCGGGCGGTTGTCCGCCGAACGCAGCAGCGCACGCAGCTGGGCTTCCATGATCTGCGGGCGTTGCAGGGTCAGGCGGATGCCGCGCACGCCGAGAAAGGGGTTTTCTTCCTTGGCGATCGGCCAGTACGGCAGCGGTTTGTCGCCGCCGACATCCAGGGTACGCACCACCAGCGGCCGCCCGGCCAGGCCATCGAGCACGCGGCGGTATTCGGCTTCCTGGGTGGCTTCGTCCGGCGCTTGCGGGTGGGCCATGAAAATCAGTTCGGTACGCAGCAGGCCAATGCCTTCGGCGCCGTTTTCCACGGCGCTGGTCACCCCGGCGCTTTCACCGATATTGGCGAAGACCTCGACGTGATGGCCGTCGGTGGTGTGCGCCAGTTCATGGCGCTGTTCGGCGGCGGCCTTGAGCCGTTGCTCGCGGGTATCACGCTCTTCGGTGGCCCGTTGCAGGGTGCTGGCATCGGCGTCCACATGCAGGCGACCGCGCTGGCCATCGAGCAGCAGCGGCGTGCCCGGCTTGAGCAGCAGTACGCCAGCCCCGGCACCGACCAGCGCCGGAATCCCCAGGGCGCGGGCGACGATAGCGCTGTGGGCGGTGGCGCCACCACGGGCGGTAAGAATGCCGGCCACCCGCGCCGGATCGAGGCGCGCCACGTCCGACGGGCCGACCTCATCCATCACCAGGATGTAGGGTTCATCCGGCTCGACCGGGGTCTGTACGCCGCACAGCTGGGCCAGCACCCGGCGGCCGATGTCCCGCAGGTCGGCGGCGCGTTCGGCCAGCAGCGCATCGTGCAAGGCTTCCTGTTGCCGGGCGGCGGCTTCGATCACGGTCATCCAGGCCGCTGCGGCGCTTTCGCCCTGCTTGAGGCGGGTGTCGACTTCGTCGGTCAGTTCCGGGTCGTCGAGCATTTCCTGGTGGGTCACGAAAATCTCGCGAATCGCCTTGGCCTTGCTGCGCTGGATCAGGCCGTCGATGTCCTGGCGGACCTCGGCCAGGGCCTGCTGCAGGCGCTCGCGCTCGCTGGCGGTGGATTCGCCGCGCAACGGGTAATCGAACGGCTGGATCACCTGGATATGTGCCGGGCCGATGGCGATGCCGGGCGCCGCCGGGATGGCCTGGACCAGGCTGCCGGAAGCCGGCGCGCTGATGGGCACCTCGATTTCTTCCGGCACCTCCTGGGGCGCGCTGGCTTGCGCCACCGGCTCGACTTCCTCCCCCAGCCCTTCGGCGATGGCCGCCAGCAAGGCTGGCAGGGCGTCGGCGGCGATGTTCGGTTCGGCGATCAGCTCCAGGGTCTGGCCACGGCGGGCGCCGAGGCTCAGCAGCTTGCTCAGGCTCTTCACCGAGACGGCGGAGCCCGGTGTGTCGAGGATGCGCACGCGGATCTCGCCCTCGAAGCTTTTCGCCAACTGCGCCAGGATCTTCGCCGGGCGCGCATGCAAGCCGTGGGCGTTGGCCAGCACGATGCGCGCGCTCGGCCAGTCGGCCGGCAGTTCGCCGCCCAGCACTTCAAGCACCGCACGGCTGCTGGTGGCCCGGCCCAGTTCATGGCCACGGCCTTCGATCAGCAGCGCGCACAGGCGCTCGAGCAGGGCCTGGTGGGCCTCGCCCAGGCTGGCCAGGCAGAACAGCCCGGCCAGGGGCTGGCCGAGGTAACGAATCGGTTTGTCCGGGGTGACGAAGGCCAGGCCCGGGCGCTTGACGGTCTGCTCGCTGTGCAGCCACCACAGGCCATCGCCCAGGGGCAGCGCCTCGACTTGTTGCAGCACCGCGGCAAAACCGTTGCTGACGCAGTCGGCCTGGCGCAACAGGCGGGCGCCGCGCCATACCAGTTCTTCGAAATCTTCGGCGGCCACGCCCAGGCCGATCATCTGCGCATCCAGCGCCAGCTCCTGTGGTGCGCCTTGCAGCAGTTTCAGCAGGGCTTCGGGCGAGCTGGCGCGACGCAGGGCCTGGCCCAGGTCGGTTTCGCCGAGGGCGCGGGTCAAGAGTTGCAGCAGGCGCAGGTGTTCGTCGGATTTGGCGGCGATGCCGATCGCCAGATAGACGATCTGGCCATCGCCCCAGTCCACGCCCTCGGGAAATTGCAGCAGGCGCACGCCAGTGGCGAACACCTGGTCGCGGGTTTCCGGGGTGCCGTGGGGAATGGCAATACCTTGACCGAGAAAGGTCGAGCCCTGGGCTTCACGGGCCTGCAGGCCCGCCAGGTAACCTTCGGCGACCAGGCCGTCGGCCACCAGTTTGTCGGCGAGCAGGTGCAGTGCAGCGGACTTATCCACAGCCGACTGGCCCATGGATATCTGCTCAATAGTGAGCTCGAGCATGCTTTCTCCTATTTAGCGCTGGGGCGCTAGGTATTGTTTTGAGTGAATCAGCCAGGCGGCGTTAATGCCACAAACGGGACCGTCGGCTTGGCAAGGCCCTGTTTCCGTTTGCTCATATTCCTAGAAAATACGCGTGCTGAAACGTTTAATCTACAATGACGGGCACGTTACTCGATAATCAATCATCCTTGAAGTCCTACCTGTCGGTTGCACGTTCCGACATTGGTCGCCTGCCCATATCGGTTAGGATTGGCGAAAATGTCGGGGCAAGCTCCAGAAAACAAGGAAAACCCGGGTTGAAACTCAGCGATATCGCCAGACTGGCCGGTGTGTCCGTCACCACCGCCAGCTACGTCATCAACGGCAAGGCCGAACAGCAACGCATCAGCAACGCGACCGTCGAACGGGTCCGGGCGGTGGTCGAGGAACATGGCTTCACGCCCAACCCTCAAGCCGCCGGGCTACGCAGTCGGCGGACCCGGACCCTGGGTTTCATCCTGCCGGACCTGGAAAACCCCAGTTACGCGCGTATTGCCAAGTTGCTCGAGCAAGGCGCCCGCGCCCGTGGCTACCAGCTGCTGATCGCCAGCTCCGACGATGCCCCGGACAGCGAGCGGCAGTTGCTGCAACTGTTCCGCGCGCGCCGCTGCGATGCGCTGTTCGTCGCCAGTTGCCTGCCGCCGGAGGATGACACCTATCGTCTGTTGCAGGCCCAGGGCCTGCCGATCATCGCCATCGACCGGGTGATGGAACCGGAGTTTTTCTGCTCGGTGATCAGCGACGACCAGCAAGCCAGCCTGCAATTGACCCGCAGCCTGCTGCAGCCCCAGCCGCGGCAGATCGCCCTGATCGGCGCCCGCCCCGAGCTGGGCATCAGCCGCGAACGCACCGCCGGCTTCAAACAGGCGCTGGAAGGTTTCGACGGCCAGGTGCTGATCGAACAGGGCGAAGCCTTCAGCCGTGACTGCGGGCGCCAGTTGATGGTAGCGCTGCTGGAGCGCCTGGGCCATCTGCCGGATGCCCTGGTCACCACCTCCTATGTGTTGCTGCAAGGGGTGTTCGACGCGCTGCACGACTTCCCGCTCAAGTCGCGGCCGCTGCGCCTGGGCACCTTCGGCGATACCCAGTTGCTGGACTTTTTGCCGCTGCCGGTGAATGCCATGGCCCAGCAGCACCAGCTGATCGCCGACAAGGCCCTGCAACTGGCCCTGGCCGCCATTGAAGAAGCCCATTACCAACCCGGCGTGAACGCCATCGCCCGGACCTTCAAGCAGCGCATTCACGAGGCTTGAACGTGGAACTGATCGACAGCCACACCCATCTGGATTTTCCGGATTTCGACGCGGATCGTCAGGCGCTGCTGGCGGCCAGCCGCGCCCTCGGCGTGCGGCGGATGGTGGTGCTGGGGGTTTATCAGCGCAATTGGCAGCGGCTCTGGGAGCTGGTGCAGAGCGATGCCGACCTGCACGCCGCCTTCGGCCTGCACCCGGTCTATCTCGACGAGCACAGCCCGGCCGACCTGGTTGAGCTGGGCGACTGGCTGAGCCGCCTCGCGGGCCACCCGCAGCTGTGCGCGGTGGGCGAGATCGGCCTGGATTATTTTCTCGAGCAACTGGATCGCCAGCGCCAGCAGCAGCTGTTCGAAGCGCAACTGCAACTGGCCGCGGACTTCCAGCTACCCGCCCTGCTCCACGTACGGCGCAGCCATGCCGCGGTGATTGCCACCCTCAAGCGCTTCAAGCTCAAGCGCGCCGGCATCATCCACGCCTTCGCCGGCAGCCGCGAAGAGGCCCGCGAGTACCTCAAGCTGGGGTTCAAACTGGGCCTGGGGGGCGCCGCAACCTGGCCGCAGGCCCTGCGCCTGCGCAAGGTCATCGCCGACTTGCCGCTGGACGCGGTGGTGCTGGAAACCGATTCGCCGGACATGGCGCCGGCCATGTACCCCGGCCAGCGCAACAGCCCGCAGCACCTGCCCGACATCTGCGCGGCCCTGGCCGAGATCATGGCCATCAGCCCCGAACAGTTGGCGGCGGCCAGTACCGCCAACGCTTGCGCGCTGTTCGGCTGGCCCCACAGCGCCTGAATCAGACCCGGAAGGCGCTGATCAACTGCTTCAACTGCACCACCTGCGCGGACAGCTGGCGGCTGGCGTTTTCAGTCTGGTACGCGCCTTCGGCGGTGCGCTCGCCGGCGCGGTTGATCTCGACGATGTTCTGATCGATGTCGTGGGCCACCGCGGTCTGCTGCTCCACCGCCGCGGCGATCTGCTGGTTCTGGTCGACGATCATGCCCACCGCGCCGAGGATGTTCTCCAGCGCCTGCTGGACCTTTTCCGACTGCCCGACCGTGCCATTGGCCATTTCATGGCTGATGCCCATGGCCTTGACCGCAGCCCCCACGCCGCCGTGGAGCTTGACGATCATCTGCTCGATTTCCTCGGTCGATTGCTGGGTACGCTTGGCCAGGGTCCGCACTTCGTCGGCCACCACCGCGAAGCCCCGGCCCTGCTCACCAGCGCGGGCCGCTTCGATGGCGGCGTTGAGGGCCAGCAGGTTGGTCTGCTCGGCGATGCTCTTGATGACTTCCAGCACCCGGCTGATGGCCTGGCTGTCGCTGGCCAGCTGGTTGATCACCAGCACCGACTGGTCGATCTCGCTGGCCAACTGGGCAATGCTGCCTTGCTGGGATTCCACCAGCCCGCGCCCGCTGATGGTCTCGTCGTTGACGCTGTGGGCGCTGCTGACCGCGGCCGCGGCGCTGCGCGCGACTTCCTGGGACGTGGCGGACATCTGGTTCATCGCCGTCGCCACCTGCTCGATCTGGCTGCGCTGCCCGGCCACCGCCTGGTTGCTCTGGGCCGACACGGCTTCCACCTGCCCGGCCTGGTGCTCGACTTCGCCGACGGTCTTGCCCACCCGCTCGATCAGGTCGTGGATCTTCGCCACGGTGCCGTTGAACACAGTGCCCAGTTCCCCCAGCTCATCGCGGCTCTGGGCATCGAAGGTGACGGTCATGTCGCCGGCCGCCACCTTGTCCATCATCGCGCCCAGGCGCTTGAGGGTGGTACGGGTCGAGACGTAGAACGCGCCGTAGAGATAGAAGATCAGCAGGAACACCGCCGCCAGCGCCACCACCAGCAGCACCATGTGCGCGCGGTTCTGCCCGAGCCGCTGCTGCAGCTCTTCGCCAAGGAACTTCAGGGTCGCCTCGTTGAGCTGGTAAGTCTGCGCCATCAGCCCGCTGACCTGATCGTAAAAGCCCTGCCAGGGTGCATCCAGGGTATCGGCCATCACCACCTGCTCTTCGAACAGCTCGCTGGCTTGCTTGAGGCTGCCCTTGCTGGCGCTGGCCTGGGCGTCCAGCGCGCCCTGGGCGGCCTTGCTCGAGCCCAGCGCATCCTGCAGTTTCAGGCCGTATTCGGCCTGGAGCTTTTCGATCTGCACCAGCAACTCGTCGAAACGGGTGCTGGCGGATGAGTTGAGAAAACCCTGACCCAGGGAATACGCGCCCATCGCCCGGCCTTCGCCGAGGACCTGCGTGACCTGGGGCGTGACGCTGGTCAGCAGTTCGCTCAACTGCCGCACATCGCTCTGGGTGTCGCGGCTCAGGCCGGACTGGCTGGCGATGATCTGGCTGAAAATCTGTGCACTGCCCAGGAGCTTGCCGATCAGCGCGCTTTTGCTTTGCAGCGAGCTTTCCGCCTGTTGCGCCTTGAAGGCGGCGATCATTTCATCGCGCTTGCCGTCGAACACGCCGATCTGCTCGGGGTCCACGGTGACCGCGTCCAGGCCCTGCAAGCGTTCGAGCACGGACTTTTCCAGGGTGACTATCTTGCTCTCGATATCCCCGGCCTTGCCGGACTGCCCCAGGGTCGCGTTGATCTGCACCATGTTGTTCAGGGTTTCCAGGTCGCGGCGCAGGGTCAGGCTGCTGCCCAGCAGGTCCAGGCTTTGCAGCTCGACCTGGGTGGCCTGGAATTCACGGTAGGAATCGCGCACCAGATAAAAGTTGGTGACCAGCATCGGTAGGAAAAACAGCACGCTGATCAAGCTGAATTTCATGCCGAAGCTCAGGCGGTTCATCAGGGCAATGGCGGGATAGAGCAAGCTCTTCACAAGAAGTCTCCCTTTTTGCTTTTATTTTTATTGGCAGGTACGCGAAGACGGCAGATAGCCACTATTTGGCGCTGCTTCTGTATAGCTCAAATCGGCAAAAGGGTTTGTAACTTAAGGTTAACCGCGGGGACGGCGGACGGATGGAAGGCTTCAGTTGCGCTGGCGAGACCGGGGCTCGCCAGCGCTCAGTCGCTGCTCGTCGTCAGGGCAGCACGGTCCACAGGGCAAAGCCGGCATACCAGAGCACCGCGGCCCGCAGCAACAGCTCCCAGATCCGGTCCAGGCTGACAATGCCGTCCGGCCCGGTGATCGGCGTGGGGATTTCCGCGGCGACCAGACCGACCTTTTCCACCAGCTGCGCGGCGCTAATGTTCCAGTTCAGCAACTCGTGGAGCATCACGCGACTGACCGCGACGAAGTTGCCCACCAGGGCGAAACTGGCCGCCAGCAGGCGTACCGGCAACCAGTCGAAGGCATGCCGCAGCTGCCCGGCGCGCTCGGCGACCGCCGGGTTCTTGCTGTGCTCGGCGGCCAGCGCCAGCAGGCGATAACTCAATGCGGCCACCGGGCCCAGCAGGAAGTACCAGAAGATCACCGCGAAAAAGCTCTGGTAGGCCTGCCACAGCAGATGCCCCTGAACCCGCTCGAGTAACTGCTCGCCACTGTCGGCACAGATATCCAGGTCGCGCTTGGCGACATGCGCCGCGGCTTGCAGGTCCTCGCGGCGCCAGGCATCGCGGAACGGTCCGAGTTCGCCCAACAGGTCGCCCCGCCCCAGGCTGTAGATCACCACCAGCAGATGCACCGGCAACGCCAGCAGGCCGTAGGCCAGCGGCTCCAGGACCAGCAACAGCAACCCCAGCAGCACTGCCGGCAACAGCACCAGCAGCGCCAGCACCCACCAGGGATGCTTGGCCAGACGCGGGCTGGCCTCCTGCCCAAGCAATTGGCGCAGCCACGGCTCGTCATGCTGAACGCGCTGGCGCAAGGCCGAGAACTTCTCGATCCAGACCGCCAGCAACAACACCAGAAAACTCATTGTCCTTCCCCTTCGTTCAGGGCCGCGCGATAGCGTACCCAGTCGAATCCGGGCCCCGGATCGGTCTTGCGCCCCGGAGCGATATCGCTGTGCCCACAAATCCGCTGTGGGGTGATGGCCTTGAAGGCCTGCTGCAACTGCCGGGTCAAGGCAATCAGCGCGTCGTACTGGGCATCGGTGAATGGCAACTCGTCGGTGCCTTCCAGTTCGATCCCCAGGGAAAAATCATTGCAGCTTTCGCGCCCGTCGAACCACGACACGCCAGCGTGCCAGGCGCGGTCCAGACAGGAGACAAACTGAGTCACGGTTCCGTCACGTTCGATCAAAAAATGCGCGGACACGCGCAGGTCGGCGATCCCGGCAAAATAGGGGTGCTCTGTGACATCGAGACGGTTCTGGAAGAATTCCTGCACTTTGCCCGTCGCGAACTGGGCCGGCGGCAGGCTGATGTTGTGGATCACCAGCAGGGAAATTTCATCCGCGGGGCGTGCGTTGAAATTGGGTGACGGGCAATGGCGAACGCCGTGACACCAGCCGCTTGCGGGGTCCAACTGCATACCGATTCCTTCAACGAAGCCTGTGACGGCTCAGTATGCCGCGTTCCACGCCCAGGTTGCGATCACTTGCCGCGATTGAGTCGCTGCAAACTGCCGATCACCGATTCCAGCGCCCGGTCGAACAGCAAGGTGTCGTCCAGCTCACGCACGGCCCCGCGCTGAAACTCCAGGGCCAGGCCGACCCGGGTGCGCTCCAGGACCTTCATGCCGGTGCGGTTGACGAAGATGTACTTGTCGCCGGGTTGCACGATGGCCGCCAGCTTGCAGCGCACGCTGTTGTCCTCGTCCTCGAGGAATTCAACCCAGGCCCCCAGCCGCAGCTGTTCGACCCGCAGCAAGCCGGGATCGTTGGCCGCCAGCGCCAGGGGCGCGGCCTCCAGCGGGCCCTCTTCAGCGCTGGGCAGGACGATGTGTTCCTCGACCGCGACCATCGCCGGCTGCTCGTCCGCCACGCCCGGCCGATGCTGCCCGGCGTTCTGAGCAAAGTGCTCGAACGCTTGCAGGTGCAAGGCTTCCAACTGGCTGAAGAACTCGCTGGTGGCGAATGGATCGAACGCCGCGCTGTTCAAGCCGTCGCGCAGCGCCTTGAGCAGGTCGGGCACCAGCGCCAGCAGCTGCATGGCGGCATCCGGATCGGTGTGACGCTGCACGCTCCAGATCAGTTGCTCCATGGTCTGCAGTCCTTGGCGCCATTCGCTGGACTGCTCGCCATGCTTGAGGCAGGTCAGCAGCAAGACCTTGCTCCAGGCCTGCTGCACGAACTCGACGACCGTCAGCGGCAGGACCTTGCCCAGCAACCCCTCGTTTAACGCCTGCTCGACGCGACGGCGCGCCAGTTCAGCCTTGGCCCGGCCCTCTTCGGCGTCACGGGTGCGCTGTTCCAGCAGCTCGCTACGACGCCGCTCGTCACTGGTGAAGGCGAGAAACTCGGCGAGCAGCTCGGAAAAGATCGCCGGGTCGTCGACGAAGTCGCTCAACAACCGCTGCACCACCTGCTCGATACGCAGGTACAGGCTGTCGCGCTGATAATCGTCGCAGCTGCCCCAGCCCATGGCCGCCGCGGCGATTTCATTGAGCAGGCGGCGCGCGGGATGGCTGCTGCGGCTGAAGAAGCTCTTGTCCAGCACCGCGACCTTGAGCATGGGGATCTGCAAGCGGCCGATCAGGGTCTTCAAGGACTCCGGCAGGTTGCGATCGGCCAGGATGAATTCGAAGAGCATGGCCACCAGATTGATCACATCCTCGTCGGCCACTCCGACCACCCGCGACTTGCCACTCTTTACGCTGACCCGGGTCAACAGCTGCTCCAGCTGGTTGCGCAGGTCGAAATCGTCCTGGGCGCTGGCCGGCACGTAGTGCTGCAGGTGAGACAGCAGGCGCAGCAGGTCACGGGTGGAAATGGGCTGGGTTTCGGCGCTCGCCTCGAGGGTCGGCACCACGCTGCCGCGGACATGCAACAGCAGCTCCTGCAAGGCGGCGAACACTTGCTGAACGCTTTCGTCCATCTGCGCCACGCCGGGCTCCGGCGTGGCCTGGATACTCGCGGCCGCCTGGTCGATAGACCGGCGCGCCGGCGCGGGCTTGAGCTCCGGCAACACGCCCGTGGCGGCCAACAGCTGATTGGCTTCAGCGTACAGCTGGTCGGCTTCGCTGAGCACATAACGTTCGAACAGTTTGAGAATGATCAGCTTGACCTTGATCTCCACCCCCAGGCTGCGCCCGGACTCGAGGAAATACTCGCAGAGCATGGCCGGACCCAAGGGGTTGCTGCGGTCATCCAGGTGCTTGCCCAGCAGCGCGCTCAGGCGCGCGGTGAGCTGGCCAAGGGCAAAACCGTCACGATTGCCCGCCTTGGCGACCATCGCCTCGAGGGCCACGGTGCGCTCCAGGTCATCCTGGCAGGTGTCAGCGGGTGGGACGTAGGCGACGGCCTGGGCGATCGCCGGCGCGGGGTCGTACTGGACCAGGTCGACAAAGGCCTCGAAGAGTTTTTCCAGGAAGCCGCGCTCGATGCTTTTGCGTTTCAGGCGCAGGTCGCGCATGGCTTCGAAAAAGGTGTTCTGGTCGACATTGTTCTGGGCCCGGTCGGCCATCTCGAACAAGGTGTCGTCGGCGTTATCGAACAGTTCCTGCAGGCCATGGCGCAGTTGCTGGGCGGCCTTGTCACGGACCTGAAGCAGAATCACAGGCAGGCGGGCGAGCGGCGAAGGGTTCGCCTGATCCGTAGTGGCCTTGTGCAAAGGCACTACATTCCCGTCGTTGTGCATCCAAGCCTCCTGAAAGGTTTTTCTCTGCCGCGCAAGAAAAGGTCGGTCGACGCTCACAGTCGAGTCCCAGCGGGCATCGATACGCACCGCTGCATTTCAAATAGTGGGGAGCCAAGCAAACGTCAAAGCTATGACGTCAATTAGAAGTCGGATTATCTGGCAAAAGCCCCTTCTTGTGCCAGCAGACTCTGCGCGGGCTTTGAAATAGCGCTCATATAGCGACCGCCCTTTCTCGCAAACGGCACATGCCAGGCGACCAAATGCAGGTACTGGAGGGGCGCCGCCTTGGGTTCGCTTGCGCCATGGCCCTATAATCGGGCCACTTTGTTTGTGGAGCCCGCTATGCCGAATCTACGCCTCGCCGACCTGACCGCCGAAATCGAAGCCAACGTGCGCCGTGCGTTGCTGGAAGACATCGGCAGCGGCGATATCACCGCGCAACTGATCCCGGCCGAACGCCTGGCCAAAGCCACCATCATTACCCGCGAAGCGGCGATCATCAGTGGCACGGCCTGGGTCGACGCGGTGTTCCGCCAGCTCGACCCGCGGGTCGCCGTGCATTGGCAGGTGCGTGACGGCGAGCGCGTCAGCCCCAATCAGGCCCTGTTCCACCTCGAAGGTCCGGCCCGTTCGCTGCTCAGCGGCGAACGCTGCGCCTTGAACTTCCTGCAACTGCTGTCCGGCGTGGCCACCCGCGCGCAGTATTACGCCGACTTCGTCGCCGATACCCAGGTCAAGTTGCTGGATACCCGCAAGACCCTGCCAGGGCTGCGCCTGGCGCAGAAGTACGCGGTGACCTGCGGTGGCTGCCACAACCACCGCATCGGCCTGTACGACGCCTTCCTGATCAAGGAAAACCATATTGCCGCGTGCGGCGGTATCGCCCAGGCGATCAGCGCCGCCCACAAGATTGCCCCGGGCAAGCCGGTGGAAGTCGAAGTGGAAAGCCTGGAAGAACTCAAGGAAGCCCTGGCGGCGGGCGCGGACATCATCATGCTCGACGAGTTGAGCCTGGACGACATGCGTGAAGCGGTTCGCCTGAATGCCGGCAAGGCCAAGCTGGAAGCCAGTGGCGGGATCAATGAAAGCACCTTGCGCCCGATCGCCGAAACCGGCGTCGATTACATTTCGATCGGGGCGATGACCAAGGATGTGAAGGCGGTCGACCTGTCGATGCGTTTGAGCCTCTGATTTTCAAAAGCCTGCGCGCTACCCCAAAGAAAAACGCCAGCCCCTGAAAGGCTGGCGTTTTTGCGTCAGTCGTCGATTTCGTTGAGTTCCAGGTAGTCCTGAAGGTCCATGCCCAGGGCCTCAGCGACTTCCTGGTGGACCTCCAGCCGCATGGCCTTGAGTTCCTCGGGCGACTCGGCGATCAATTCCAGCACAAGCTCCCACGGCTCGATGCCGCGCGACTCCGCTTCGTCCTCGAACGCCCACTGGGCCTGCTGCTTCTGCTCCTGCGGGCTCAGGGCGCTGATTTCTTCCTGCAAGGAAGGCGTGGCAGCCAGGTACTTTTCAAGGGCTACGTCAATTCTGGCTTCTTTAGGAATCATCTCGTTCTCTCTGATCATGGGAATGGAAGATGGATCTGGATCGTTGGGATCTCTTTGCCGCAAAAAAGCGCTGTGAAAGCCGATTTATCTGGCCGTGAACCATTCGGGATCATCTGAAAACCATTCAGACAGGCTGCGAATATAGGGCCTTTGTCTGCGGATGCATACGAATCCTTACAGCGCACCGACAAAAAACCTGTCCGTTCGCTCAAGGCACTTTCACGAAAAATACGTTGTTACATTCCTCTCCCCGAGCAACCTTCTTGCCCCTGGAACAAGAAGGCAGGAACGCAGTCATAGCGATGTGCCATATCGGCACTTCACAAGGAAACCCAGTGATGCTCAGCCGCACTCAGCGTTCGTCCGCCTTCCTCGCCACCAGCCTCTCTACCCTGATCCTCAGCAGCCTGTCACTCTCCGCCCAGGCCGTCGAATTCAACTCCAGCAGCGCCTCGTACTCGGACAGGATCTCGGCCCTGCACCAGGAAGTAGACCTCAAGTACACCGTGCGCCCCAGCGGCTTCACCGTGGACGACCTGCAAAAGCTGCAGGACGGCCTCAAGAGCAGCAGCGTCGAGCTGGAAAAGCTCAAGGACATCGTCAACAGCCAGGCGCGCCTGATCGAAGAGCTCAAACGCAACACCGGCAGCAGTTCCAGCTCCACTGCCAGCGAGGTGAGCAACCTCAAGAAAACCACCGGCGAGCAAGCCAACCAGCTGAAGAAACTGGAAACCCAGCTTGAAGAGTTCAAGCGCAACAGCGGCACAAGCTCCAGTTCGAGCACCAGTGAAGTGAACAACCTCAAGCGCGTTACCAGCGACCAGGCCAGCGAACTGGACAAGCTCGGCAAACAGATCGAGGAGCTCAAGCGTGGCAGCAGTTCAAGCTCCAGCTCGAACTCCAGCGAGCTGAACAGCCTCAAGAGCACGGTCAGTAGCCAGGCCAGTGAACTGGACAAGCTCGGCAAGCAGATCGAGGAGCTCAAGCGTGGCAACAGCTCAAGCTCCAGTTCGAGCTCCAGCGAGCTGAACAGCCTCAAGAGCACAGTCAGCAGCCAGGCCAGCACCCTGGACAAGCTGGCGAGTCAGATCGATGACCTCAAGCGCGGCAGCAGCTCAAGCTCCAGTTCGAGCTCCAGCGAGCTGTCCAGCCTCAAGAGCGAGGTCAGCAATCAGGGCCAGAATCTGGACCAACTCAAACGCAGCCTCGAGGATCTGAGAAGCAAGGTGAAGTGATTCAAGGCCAATAAACACGACAAAGCCCGCTCGATGCGGGCTTTGTTGTTTATACGTCTTGAACTGCCAACTGGTGCCCGAGACAGGAATCGAACCTGCGACCTTCGCGTTACGAGTGCGCTGCTCTACCGGCTGAGCTACACGGGCGCTGGGCTAAACCTAGCACCGGGACCGGGGTTTTGCCATGTCACCCGCCCGGCAGGGAGCAAGGCACAAACGGCAGATAGCAAAACGCCCCGAACCAGTCGGGGCGTTTGCTTGTTCAGCTTACAGCGTCAGGGGTCTTAAACGCCCGAAGCCTTGGCTGCTGCCACATCTTTGATGGACAGTTTGATACGGCCGCGGTTGTCCACGTCCAGCACCAGCACTTCCACTTCCTGACCTTCTTTCAGGATGTCGGTCACTTTCTCGACGCGAGCATCGCTCAGCATGGAGATGTGAACCAGACCGTCCTTGCCAGGCAGGATGTTGACGAATGCGCCGAAGTCGACGATGCGCTCAACCTTGCCAACGTAGATCTTGCCGATCTCGGCTTCCGCGGTGATGCCCAGAACGCGCTGACGCGCAGCTTCTGCGGCTTCCTTGGTTTCGCCGAAGATCTTGATCGAGCCGTCGTCTTCGATGTCGATCGAAGCCTTGGTCTCTTCGCAGATCGCACGGATGGTCGCGCCGCCTTTACCGATGACATCACGGATTTTGTCGGTGTCGATCTTCATCGCGATCATGGTCGGAGCGTTGGCCGACAGTTCGGTACGCGACTGGCCAATGATCTGGTTCATCTGGCCGAGGATGTTCAGGCGAGCTTCCAGGGCCTGACCCAGGGCGATCTCCATGATTTCTTCGGTGATGCCCTTGATCTTGATGTCCATCTGCAGCGCGGTGACGCCTTTGGCGGTACCGGCTACCTTGAAGTCCATGTCGCCCAGGTGGTCTTCGTCACCCAGGATGTCGGTCAGGACGGCGAATTTCTCGCCTTCCTTGACCAGGCCCATGGCGATACCGGCAACCGGAGCCTTCATCGGCACGCCAGCGTCCATCAGTGCCAGGGAAGCACCGCACACGGAAGCCATGGAGCTGGAACCGTTGGACTCGGTGATTTCCGATACCACGCGGATGGTGTAGGGGAACACGTCGGCGGCTGGCAACATGGCCTGAACCGAACGACGGGCCAGACGGCCGTGACCGATTTCACGACGACCAGCGCCACCCATGCGACCACACTCGCCCACCGAGAACGGAGGGAAGTTGTAGTGCAGCATGAAGGGGTCTTTCTTCTCGCCTTCCAGGGTGTCCAGCAGCTGTGCGTCACGGGCGGTACCCAGGGTCGCGACGACCAGGGCCTGAGTCTCGCCACGGGTGAACAGGGCCGAACCGTGGGTCTTCGGCAGAACGCCGACTTCGATGTTCAGCGGACGTACGGTGCGGGTGTCGCGGCCGTCGATACGTGGCTTGCCGTTGACGATGTTTTCGCGAACGGTGCGGTATTCGATTTCACCGAAAGCGGCTTTGACGTCGGCAGCGGAAGGCTGGCCTTCTTCGCCGGACAGCTTGGCGACGACCTGGTCTTTCAGCTCGCCCAGGCGTGCATAACGGTCGGCCTTGACGGTAATGGTGTAAGCCTGGGAGATCGCTTCGCCGAACTCGGAGCGGATAGCGCCCAGCAGGTCGGTGGCTTCTGGAGCCGGAGCCCAGTCCCAGGTCGGCTTGGCGGCTTCGGCAGCCAGCTCTTTGACGGCCTGGATAACGGCCTGGAATTCGTCGTGGGCGAACAGTACGGCGCCCAGCATCTGGTCTTCGGTCAGCTCTTTGGCTTCCGATTCAACCATCAGTACCGCTTCTTCGGTACCGGCTACGACCATGTCCAGGCTCGAGGCAGCCAGCTGCTCGTAAGTCGGGTTCAGCAGGTAGCCGGTGCTTTCGTGGAAAGCAACGCGGGCAGCACCGATCGGACCATCGAAAGGAATACCGGAAATCGCCAGCGCAGCCGAGGTACCGATCATCGCAGCGATGTCCGGATCGGTCTTCTTGCTGGTGGAAACCACGGTGCAGACAACCTGCACTTCGTTCATGAAGCCTTCTGGGAACAGAGGGCGGATCGGGCGGTCGATCAGACGCGAGGTCAGGGTTTCTTTCTCGGAAGGACGGCCTTCACGCTTGAAGAAACCGCCAGGGATCTTACCGGCAGCGTAAGTCTTTTCCTGGTAGTGAACAGACAGAGGGAAGAAACCCTTGCCTGGATCGGCTTGCTTGGCGCCAACCACGGTCACCAATACGCTGACGTCGTCGTCAACGGTGACCAATACTGCGCCGGAGGCCTGACGGGCGATACGGCCAGTCTCGAGGGTAACGGTCGACTGACCGAACTGGAATTTTTTGATTACCGGGTTCACGGTGTCCTACCTTCTTTGTGGCTCTTGGGGGAACTGGTTTCTTGCGAAATTCTTGGGCAATCCCGGGAATCGGCCCGGCCTTTATTGTCCAGGTAAAACTACGGTCCAGATAAAACTTGAGGCTGGGAGCCTGCCATGCGCCTGCGGGAAACCCACTGACGCACGGCAAACAACCAACCTCTAGCGCAATCGCTGATTAGCGACGCAGACCCAGGCGACCGATCAGAGCGCTGTAACGGCTCAGGTCTTTGCCTTTCAGGTAGTCCAGCAGCTTACGACGCTGGTTAACCATGCGGATCAGACCACGACGGGAGTGGTGGTCTTTACCGTTGGCCTTGAAGTGACCTTGCAGTTTGTTGATGTTGGCGGTCAGCAGTGCAACTTGCACTTCTGGCGAACCAGTGTCACCAACAGCTTGCTGGTAGTCGGTTACGATTTGAGCTTTTTCTTCAACGCTGAGTGCCATTTGGCTTTCCTCTCAAAAGGCAGCGTTCCGAGAAACGCCACCAACAGGCCAGGGACAAATCCCCGTATCTATAAATGAGCTGTGACCGTGCCTGTTAACAGCCACCCTCTCCAGCCTGCTGTTACACAGGCTGGTTCCGGTCATTCCGACCGAATCAGTCGACGCGGCGCGATGCGCCCGTCTTCGCTCACTTCACCGATACCGATAAAGCGACCGTTATGATCCTGTACCCGCACCATGCCGAACTTCGGTGCATCGGGAGCCCGTACCGGCTGGCCGTTGAGCCAGTAGAACGCGCTGTGCTCGGAGAACTGCAGCAGCGGCCAATCCAGCAGGCCGCTGTCCGATGGCATCAGGAAGCGATCCACCGCTTCGTTACCGCCTTCGGCATGTACCGCTTCAAGCTCTTCCAGCGTGACGGTCTGGGCCAGACTGAAAGGGCCGGCCTGGGTGCGACGCAGTTCCGCGACGTATGCACCACAACCCAGCTTCTCACCGATATCCTCCACCAGGGTGCGGATATAGGTGCCTTTGCTGCAGTCCACCGCTAGCCGCGCAGTATCGCCTTCAAAGGCCAGTAATTCCAAGCGCGCAATAGTAACAGAACGCGCTTCGCGCTCCACCACTTCGCCTGCACGAGCCAGCTTGTAAAGTGGCTGGCCATCACGCTTGAGGGCCGAGTACATCGGTGGTATCTGGCTGATTTGCCCACGAAATTCCGGCAGCACCGCTTCAATATCGGCGCGACCAACGGTCACTTCGCGAGTCTGCAGGACTTCACCCTCGGCATCGGCCGTGGTGGTGGTCTTGCCCAACTGCATCAGGGTTTCGTAACCCTTGTCGGAATCGAGCAGGTATTGCGAGAACTTGGTCGCCTCGCCAAAGCACAACGGCAACACGCCGGTGGCCAGGGGATCGAGACTGCCGGTGTGCCCGGCCTTCTCGGCGTTGAGCAACCAGCGGACTTTCTGCAACGCCGCGTTGGAGGTGAACCCCAGCGGCTTGTCGAGCAGGATGATACCGCTGACGTTACGGCGGATACGCTTGACCTGAGCCACCGCTTACTCCTTGGCGTCTTCGGGTGTAGCGGCGTGCTGGCTGTCTTCGGCCACGGCGCGCTCGATCAGGGCCGACAGATGCGCACCCCGCACGACGCTTTCGTCGTAGTGGAAGTGCAGCTGTGGAACGCTGCGCAACTTCATCTCGCGAGCCAGCTGCATACGCAGGAAGCCGGCGGCCGAATTGAGCACCTTGATGCTCTGAGCGATATCGTCAGCGTTGTCCTGGCCCATCACGGTGATGAAAATCTTGGCGTGACCGACGTCACGGCTGACTTCAACGGCGGTGATGGTGACCAGGCCGACGCGCGGATCTTTGACTTCACGACGGATCAGCTGAGCGAGCTCACGCTGCATCTGGTCGCCGATACGTTGGGTGCGGCTGTATTCTTTTGCCATGTCTTGTTACCTGTTGCTGCCTCGCGGTGAAACCCGCAAGGTCTGAAAGCGGCAAACGCCCGGCCTGACAGAAGCCAGACCGGGCGTTGCGTTTAGAGTCCGGACGATGCGCCGTGCATTTTCATGCAACTGGCCATCATGGCTCTTGAAGTGCGCGAGTTAGAGGCTGCGAGCAACCTGAACCTTCTCGAAGACTTCGATCTTGTCGCCGACTTTGACGTCGTTGTAGCTCTTCACGCCGATACCGCATTCCATGCCGGCACGCACTTCGGAAGCGTCATCCTTGAAGCGGCGCAGGGATTCCAGCTCGCCTTCGAAGATAACGATGTCTTCACGCAGTACACGGATTGGACGGTTACGGTGAACGACACCCTCGATCACCATGCAACCGGCGATCGCGCCGAACTTCGGCGAACGGAACACGTCACGAACCTCGGCAACACCCAGGATGTTCTCCCGAACGTCGCTGCCCAGCATACCGGTCAGGGCTTTCTTGACGTCTTCGATGATGTCGTAGATCACGTTGTAATAACGCATATCCAGACCTTCCTGCTCGACGATCTTGCGAGCGCCGGCATCGGCACGCACGTTGAAGCCGAACAGGACAGCGTTGGAAGCCAGGGCCAGGTTGGCGTCGCTTTCGGTGATACCACCGACGCCGCCGCCGACTACGCGCACTTGCACTTCGTCGTTGCCCAGGCCGTTCAGAGCGCCTTGCAGAGCTTCCAGCGAACCACGGACGTCGGATTTGAGGACGATGTTGAGCGTCTTCTTCTCTTCCTGGCCCATGCTTTCGAAGATGTTTTCCAGCTTGCCGGCGTGAGCGCGAGCCAGTTTGACTTCGCGGAACTTGCCTTGACGGAACAGAGCCACTTCACGGGCTTTCTTCTCGTCGGCAACCACGCTCATCTCGTCGCCAGCGTCCGGGGTACCGTCCAGGCCGAGGATCTCGACCGGAATGGCCGGACCTGCTTCCTTGATCGGCTTGCCGTTCTCGTCGAGCATGGCGCGCACGCGGCCATAGTTCGAGCCGACCAGCACCATGTCGCCTTGACGCAGGGTACCGTCCTGAACCAGTACGGTCGCCACCGGGCCACGGCCCTTGTCGAGACGCGATTCAACCACGACACCACGGCCAGGAGCCGAAGGAGTGGCGGTCAGTTCGAGCACTTCGGCCTGCAGCAGTACGGCTTCGAGCAATTCGTCGACGCCGGTACCCATCTTCGCGGAAACCGGAACGAATGGAGTATCGCCACCCCAGTCTTCGGAAGTCACGCCGTGAACCGACAGTTCGCTACGGATGCGATCGAGGTCGGCACCCGGCTTGTCGATCTTGTTCACCGCGACCACCAGAGGTACGCCAGCCGCCTGAGCGTGCTGAACGGCTTCAACGGTCTGCGGCATCACGCCGTCGTCCGCTGCAACCACCAGGATCACGATGTCGGTCGCCTTGGCACCACGAGCACGCATGGCGGTAAACGCGGCGTGACCCGGGGTATCGAGGAAGGTGACCATGCCGCGTTCGGTTTCAACGTGGTACGCACCGATGTGCTGGGTGATGCCGCCGGCTTCGCCAGCCGCTACCTTGGCACGACGGATATAGTCGAGCAGCGAGGTCTTACCATGGTCAACGTGACCCATTACGGTCACGACTGGCGCACGAGGAACCGCTTCACCTTCGAACTTCAGGGACTCGGCCAGGGAATCTTCCAGGGCGGTGTCGCTGATCAGGGTCACTTTGTGGCCCAGTTCTTCAGCAACCAGCTGGGCAGTTTCCTGGTCCAGTACCTGGTTGATGGTGGCCGGTGTGCCCAGCTTGAACATGAACTTGATGATTTCGGCAGCCTTGACCGACATCTGCTGGGCGAGATCGCCAACAGTGATGGTTTCGCCGATCTTCACTTCACGCACGACCGGGCCGGTTGGGCTCTGGAAACCGTGAGCGTTGCGTTTCTTCAGCTTGGCCTTGCCGCGACCACCACGACGGAAGCCATCGCTTTCTTCGTCGGTGGTACGTGGGGCAACGCGTGGAGCCGGAGCCTTTTCCTTGACGGAAGCACGATGCGGAGCGTTTTTACGCTCGCCATCGCCACCACGACGGTTGTCGTCGTTACGGCTCTTGTCCGGGCGACGCTGCTCGTCCTTCTTGCGCACTTCAGCGACCGGCGCTGGAGCGACAACAGGAACATCTTCAACAATCGGCTCGGCAACCACCGCAGGTGCGGCAACCGCTTCAACGGCAGCAGGTTGCGCAGCAGCAGGCTGGCGACGCGCTTCTTCTTCGGCGCGACGCTTGGCTTCTTCTTCAGCCTTCTGACGTGCAGCATTTTCTACTGCGCGACGTTCTTCCAGTTCACGCTGGCGCTCGGCTTCGATTTCTTCCGGGCTGCGCTGTACGAAGACTTTCTTCTTGCGTACTTCAACGCTGATGCTTTTGCTGCCGGCCACACGCAGGGTGCTGGTGGTTTTACGCTGCAACGTGATCTTGCGCGGTTCTTCCACTTTCGCCTTGTGGCTGCTCTTCAAGTGAGTCAGCAACGATTGCTTCTCACTGTCGGTCACATGTTCCTCGGCGGCGGTGTGCGGCAGACCTGCCTCACGCATCTGCTGCAACAGGCGCTCTACCGGTGTTTTGACCTCATCGGCCAGTTGTTTCACCGTGACTTGCGTCATGCACTTCTCTCCTCAGGCCGCGCCTATTACTCGAACCAATGGGCTCGGGCGGCCATGATCAACTTGCCGGCACGATCATCGTCAATGCCGTCGATGTCGAGCAGGTCGTCAATAGACTGCTCGGCCAGGTCTTCGCGGGTAATTACGCCGCGCACCGCCAGTTCCATCGCCAAATCCTTGTCCATACCCTCAAGCGAGAGCAGGTCTTCGGCCGGATGGGCGTCTGCCAGCTTTTCCTCAGTAGCGATGGCTTTAGTCAACAAGCGATCCTTGGCACGAGCGCGAAGCTCGTTGACGATGTCTTCGTCAAAGCCGTCGATGTTGAGCATTTCTTCCAACGGTACGTAGGCAATCTCTTCCAGGCTGGTGAAGCCTTCATCAACCAGCACCTGTGCCAGCTCTTCGTCGACTTCCAGCTCGTCGATGAAGTTGCGCAGGATGTCGCCGGTTTCAGCTTGCTGCTTAGCCTGGATGTCCGATTCGGTCATCACGTTCAGGGTCCAGCCAGTCAACTGGCTGGCCAGACGCACGTTCTGACCACCGCGACCGATGGCCTGAGCCAGATTGTCTGCGCCAACGGCGATGTCCATGGCATGGGCATCTTCGTCGACGATAATTGCCGCGACTTCAGCCGGCGACATGGCATTGATCACGAACTGCGCCGGGTTGTCGTCCCACAGAACGATATCCACACGCTCACCGCCCAACTCACCGGAAACGGCCTGGACGCGCGAACCGCGCATACCAATGCACGCACCCTGAGGGTCAATGCGCTTGTCTTTGGAACGGACCGCAATCTTGGCGCGCGAACCCGGATCACGGGAGGCAGCCATGACTTCGATCAGGCCTTCGGCGATTTCCGGCACTTCGATACGGAACAGCTCGATCAGCATTTCCGGCGCGGTGCGCGACAGGATCAGCTGCGGGCCGCGGTTCTCGGTGCGGATTTCCTTGAGCAGCGCACGAAGACGCACGCCAACACGGAAAGTCTCGCGGGAAATGATGTCTTCACGGGCCAACAGCGCTTCAGCGTTGTTACCCAGGTCGACGATCACATTGTCGCGGGTCACTTTTTTCACGGTGCCGGAGATGATTTCACCCAAGCGCTCGCGGTAAGCGTCAACGACTTGAGCACGCTCGGCTTCGCGGACTTTCTGCACGATGACCTGTTTGGCGGTCTGCGCAGCAATGCGGCCGAATTCGATCGACTCGATCTTTTCCTCGACGACATCACCGACTTTCGCACCCGGATGGGTTTCCTGGACCTTGCTCGGCCAGGTTTCCACAGCCGGATCGTCCAGATCGGCTTCCTCGACTACCGTCCAGCGACGGAAAGTCTCGTAAGCACCGGTGTGGCGATTGATTTCCACACGCAGATCGACTTCGTCCTCGAAACGCTTTTTGGTAGCAGTGGCCAGAGCCAACTCCAGCGCTTCAAAAATTACGCTTGCCGGTACACCCTTTTCATTGGATACCGACTCAACAACCAGCAGTACTTCTTTGCTCATCGTACGCCTCGCCTTTCGCAAGCCATTGGATCCGCGGGATCCGCGTCTCAGTCAAAACTGGGAATTATGTGGGCCTTGTCGATCATGTCGATCGGCAACAGGAACTCGTGGTCTTCCACCTGCACCACGACGTCCTGCTCCTCCACCCCGCGGAGAAGGCCCTGAAAATTACGCCGGCCTTCAAAAGGCGAGCGCAGCTTGATCTTCACTTGTTCACCGACATACTTGGCAAACTGTTCAAGGGTGAACAGCGGGCGTTCCATGCCAGGAGAGGAAACTTCAAGGGTGTATTCAACAGAGATCGGATCTTCGACATCCAGAACGCCGCTGATCTGACGGCTGACGATGGCGCAGTCGTCCACCAGCACACCGCCTTCTTTATCGATATAAACGCGCAACAGTGAGTGGCGACCTTGAGCCGAAAACTCGATACCCCAGCATTCATAGCCAAGGGCCACGACCACCGGGGCCAACAAGGCCTGCAACTGTTCTAGCTTGCTCGACACCTGAACCCCCTCGTGCATGCTTGTGCAAATAAAAAATGGGCGAAGCGCCCATCCCGGAAACGCCGTTGAATAGCGGCGTTATAAAGTGTCCAGCTAACAAAAAGCCCCTAAAAAGGGGCTCCGCTAAAACTGGTTGCGGGGGCCGGATTTGAACCGACGACCTTCGGGTTATGAGCCCGACGAGCTACCAGACTGCTCCACCCCGCGACAAAGCTGGGGCGGAAGTATACGACCGATCCCTTTTTGGGTCAATGTAACCTTCCACCTACAAGAAAGCCCGCAACAGCGGGCTCTCCTGATAATTGGTACCGAGAAGGGGACTCGAACCCCTACACCCTATGGGCACAACCACCTCAAGGTTGCGTGTCTACCAATTCCACCACCTCGGCATAGACTACGTTACTGCGTGAAACTCTTCTTACTTCTGCTCTTGAGCTGGAGGTACGTCAGTCGCATTGGTTGCCGACTTTTGCTCTTGGAGCACCGGGACATCATCAGAAGCCGGTTTTTGCTTTGGCGCTTCAAGCACCGCTGGATCTGGCAAACCTACTTGAGTCAGCTCATGAGCTTTCTCTTTAGCAAAGTAACCTAACCCCAAGCTGGTTATGAAAAAACCTGCGGCAAGTATAGCAGTAAACTTACTAAGAAAGGTAGAGGAACCTTGGCTTCCGAACACAGTATTTGAAGCACCTGCTCCGAAAGACGCGCCAGCGTCCGCACCTTTACCCTGCTGCAGCAATACCAGAGCTACTACGCCCAGCGCACCCAGCAGATGAAAAACGACTACGACTGTTTCCAGCATTTTTTCAGTTTCCCGCGGCGCGACAAATCGCACCGAACTCATCTGCATTCAGGGAAGCTCCACCAATGAGCCCCCCATCGATATCCGGCATGCCGAACAGTTCGACCGCATTGGCCGCCTTCACGCTGCCGCCGTATAGAAGCCGCACACCTCGTGCCACTTCAGAATTCTCTGCCGCCAACTGCGCCCGAATGGCTGCGTGCACATCCTGGGCCTGTTGCGGCGAAGCAGTCAGCCCGGTACCAATGGCCCAGACCGGCTCGTAAGCAATAACAGCATTGGCAAACGCGCCAACACCCAACTCTTCGATAATGCTGCCCAACTGACGCCCGACAACCTCAAGAGTCTTCCCGGCCTCGCGCTGTTCGAGGGTTTCCCCTACACACAAGACCGGCTTCAAGCCACAAGCCTGTGCTGCTGCGAATTTGCGATTCAGCGTACCGTCACGCTCACCCATCATCAGACGACGCTCGGAATGCCCAACCAGCACCAGGGAACAACCTGCATCCACCAGCTGACTCGGAGCAATCTCTCCTGTCAGCGCACCTTGCATGGGCTCCACCGCAGAGTTCTGCGCGCCGACCGAAATCGACTTGCCTTTCAAGCCATCAATCACCTGATTGATATACAAGCAAGGCGGGAATACCGCGACATCAACACCGCTAGGCAAGGCCAGATGACGCAGGCCATTGATCAGCTCAGCGACGCTGGCGCGGGTACCGTGCATTTTCCAGTTACCAGCTACCATAGGGCGACGCATGCTGTACCTCGTCGGTCAAAGTGGGCGCAGATGTTACCCAACCGCATCAACACTGGCAAGCCGAAATCAGGCAGAAACTTCCGCAACCAGTTTTGCCAGTTCGTCAGCATAGCCACGGACCTGGGCTTCATCATCGCCCTCGACCATGACGCGAACCAAAGGCTCGGTGCCCGACTTGCGCAGCAACACCCGCCCACGCCCAGCCATCGTGGTAGTGACGCGCGCGCAGGCCTCTTTCACAGCCGGATGCTCGACAGGATTGGCACCACCGCCAAAACGGACATTGACCAGAATCTGCGGACATTTGCGCAGCGCCTGACGCGACTGTGCCAAGCCTTCATCACGCCGTTTCAGTGCCATCAGCACCTGCAGGGCGGCAATGATCGCATCACCCGTAGTGGTGTGCTGGAAGCACACGATATGACCGGAGTTTTCACCGCCTACCAGCCATTGGCGCTCAAGCAGCTCGGCAATGACATAACGGTCACCGACATTGGCGCGCACGAATGGAATACCCAGATCAGCCAAGGCCAGCTCGAGCCCCAGATTGCTCATCAAGGTACCGACCACACCGCCCTGCAGCTTGTTACGCGCGTGCAGGTCCCGAGCAATGATGAACAGAAGTTCGTCGCCGTCGACGATGGCGCCTGTATGGTCGACCATCAACACCCGGTCGCCATCACCATCGAAGGCGATACCCAGATCGGCGTGCTCGGCCAATACCGCAGCCTGTAACTGCCCCATGTGGGTCGAGCCGCAATTGTCGTTGATGTTCAGACCGTTAGGCTGTGCGGAGAGCACCACCACTTCAGCGCCCAACTCACGAAAAACACTTGGAGCGACCTTGTAGGTCGCACCGTGGGCACAATCGACAACGATCTTCAGACCGGCAAAGCTGGTACTGGAAGGAACGCTGCTCTTACAGAATTCAATGTAACGGCCCGAGGCGTCATTGATGCGCGATACCTTACCCAGCTTGCTCGACTCCACCACCGTCATCGGCGCATCCAGCAACTCTTCGATCATCAGCTCAACTTCATCCGGGAGCTTGGTACCTTCACCCGAGAAAAACTTGATGCCGTTGTCATCGTGAGGATTATGCGACGCGCTGATCACAATCCCCGCCTCAGCATGGAAAGTGCGGGTCAAGTAGGCGATGGCAGGAGTAGGCATCGGACCCAGCAGCATTACATCCGCACCGGCAGCGGACAGGCCCGCCTCAAGCGCGGACTCGAACATGTAACCGGAAATGCGCGTATCTTTGCCCACCAACACACGACAGGCGCCCATACTGCGAAAGGCCATACCCGCAGCCCAGCCCAGCTTGAGCATGAAATCGGGAGTAATAGGGTACACGCCCACACGACCGCGAATGCCGTCAGTGCCAAAGTATTTCTTGCTCATAAGTGCTCCATCATTCTTATTCGGCTGATTCCACAGCTGTAATCATCCGCACGACATCCACCGTCTCGGCCACATCATGGACCCGCAGGATCTTTGCCCCTTTGGACATTGCCAGAGCGGCAAGAGCCAGCCCGCCATACAGCCGCTCGCCGACGGAGCGACTCAATGCCTGACCTATCATGCTCTTTCGTGAAACTCCGACCAGCAGAGGTCGACCAAGGGCATGCAGGGCATCCATATGCTTGAACAGGCTCAAGTTGTGCTGCAGGGTCTTTGCGAAGCCAAAACCCGGATCCAGAATGATCCGTTCCGACCCGATACCCACTGCAGCACACTGAGCCATACGGTCAGCCAGGAATACCCCCACTTCCTTGGTTACATCCCGATACTGCGGATTGTCTTGCATATCGCCAGGCTCACCGAGCATATGCATAAGACAGACCGGTAAACCTGTGGCCGCTGCAGCATCCAGCGCGCCATCCCGCCGCAACGAGCGGACATCATTGATCAATCCCGCGCCCAGGCGCGCAGTTTCGCGCATGACTGCAGGCGTGGATGTATCGACCGAAATAATGACATCCAGTTCACGATGGATGCGTTCGACGATAGGTGCTACCCGCTCAAGCTCTTCAAGCGGCGATACCGCCCGCGCACCAGGACGAGTGGACTCGCCCCCCACATCGATGAGCGTCGCGCCCGCCAGCACCATACCTTCGGCATGGCGCAAGGCAGCATCAAGCTGACTAAAACGGCCACCATCGGAGAAGGAGTCGGGAGTTACATTAAGAATGCCCATGACATGCGTATGGGCCAAATCAAGAACCCGGTTGCCGCAAGGCAACCGGGTCGAGGACGACATAGAAGTCATTTCAAACCTTAGTGGTCAGCAGCCGGGCCGCCGATCGGTGTCTCTGGACGTTCGTTCTGCACCACCGGAGGTGTGGTACCCGAGCCGCCCTCCCAATCGCGAGGCTCGCGAGGGGTACGACCAGCCATGATGTCGTCGATCTGCTCGGCATCGATGGTTTCATACTTCATCAAGGCATCGGCCATCGCATCCAGCTTGTCGCGGTTATCCGTGAGGATTTGCTTGGCAGTGCCATAGCACTGGTCGATGATGCTACGAACTTCGGAGTCAATCAGCTTGGCGGTTTCCGCAGACAGGCTTGCATGCTGGCTGCCAGCACTGCGCCCCAGAAAGACCTCGCCCTCTTCTTCGGCGTACATCAACGGACCCAGTTTTTCGGAAAGCCCCCACTTGGTCACCATGTTCCGCGCAATCTGACTGGCGCGCATGATGTCGTTGGAAGCTCCGGTTGTTACACCGTCAAAGCCCAACGTCATTTCTTCAGCGATACGACCGCCGTAGAGCGAGCAGATCTGACTGATCAGCGCACGCTTGGACAAGCTATAGCGATCCTCTTCCGGCAGGAACATGGTTACACCCAGAGCCCGACCACGCGGGATGATCGAAACCTTGTAGACCGGATCATGCTCAGGCACTACGCGACCGACGATAGCGTGACCCGCTTCGTGATAAGCCGTGTTCTGCTTTTCCTTCTCGGACATGACCATGGATTTGCGCTCCGCGCCCATCATGATCTTGTCTTTTGCCAGTTCGAACTCTTTCATCTCGACGATGCGCTTGCCACTACGGGCAGCGAAGAGCGACGCTTCGTTCACCAGGTTGGCCAGGTCGGCACCAGAGAAGCCGGGCGTACCGCGGGCAATCACTGCCGGGGCGACATCTTCACCCATAGGCACTTTACGCATGTGAACCTTCAAAATCTGCTCACGGCCACGGATATCTGGCAGACCGACCACGACCTGGCGGTCGAAACGACCTGGACGCAGCAGCGCCGGGTCCAGCACATCAGGACGGTTGGTGGCGGCAATAACAATGATGCCGTCGTTCATTTCAAAGCCATCCATCTCTACCAGCAGCTGGTTGAGAGTCTGCTCGCGCTCATCATGACCACCCCCCATGCCGGCACCACGATGGCGACCAACGGCATCGATCTCGTCGATGAAGATGATGCAAGGGGCATGTTTCTTGGCCTGCTCGAACATATCGCGAACACGGCTGGCACCCACACCAACGAACATTTCGACGAAGTCGGAACCGGAAATGGTAAAGAACGGAACCTTGGCTTCACCGGCGATGGCCTTGGCCAGCAAGGTCTTACCGGTACCCGGCGGGCCAACCATCAGCACGCCGCGAGGAATACGACCGCCCAGGCGCTGGAATTTGCCCGGATCGCGGAGAAACTCAACCAGTTCACCCACTTCTTCCTTGGCCTCGTCGCAACCCGCGACATCCGCCAATGTGGTTTTCACTTGATCTTCGGACAACAGGCGCGCCTTGCTCTTACCGAAGCTCATCGGCCCGCCCTTGCCACCAGCACCACCCTGCATCTGCCGCATGAAGAACATGAAGACGGCGATGATCACCAGGATCGGGAAGCTGGCGACCAGCAGTTGGGTCCAGATGCTTTGCTGCTCAGGCTGCTTGCCTTCGACGACCACGTGGTTATCCACCAGGTCACCGATCAGGCCGTTGTCCTGAATCGCAGGACGAATGGTCTTGAAGCTATCGCCATCGTTGCGCTTGCCGGTAATCACATAACCATCAACGGCTACGCGCTCGACCTTGCCATCCTTAACTTGCTGGATAAAGTCGGAATAGTTGAGGGTCTGCGGCTCGTTAGGGCTGGAGAAGTTGTTCATCACCGTCACCAGGACAGCCGCGATGATCAACCACAGGATCAGATTCTTTGCCATATCGTTCAATTAACTACCCTCTGAAGCAAGCTCCGCTGCTGGCGCGCGCTTCGCATGATATTCACCGACCTAACTTACTACATTACCTACAGCTCTGGCAGGCGCTGTCTGTAACCCTTTGTGAAACCCAGGTTACACAATATTCGCTTAAGCCCCTGGGGCGAAATACGAAAAAACTATCAACCCGGTCAAAAACAACCTTTACTCGATACGCCCGCGAAAGCCACGTCCCAGCAGATACTGCTCGCGAGAACGATCACGGGAAGAACTCGGTTTGCGCATCACCACCTTGTCGAACATCTTGCGAACGTTCTTGTGGTATTCGTCGAAACCTTCTCCCTGGAAAATCTTTATCAGGAAGTCGCCACCGGGACGCAGAACCCGCCCCGCCAAATCAAGTGCCAACTCGCACAGAAACATCGCCCGCGGCATATCTACGGCAGGCGTACCACTCATATTGGGGGCCATATCGGAAATCACAAGGTCCACCTGGGAATTTCCGACTGCCTCGAGGATTTGAGCCAACACTGCATCTTCGGTGAAGTCGCCCTGAATGAAGGTGACATCAGGGATGCTATCCATTTCCAGAATGTCGGAAGCGATCAGTCGCCCCTGCCCGCCGATCAGACGACTGGTCACCTGCGACCAGCCCCCTGGTGCCGCGCCCAGATCGATAACACTCATTCCAGGACGGATCAGGCGATCCTTTTCCTGGATTTCCAGCAGCTTGTAGCTGGCACGCGAACGGTACCCATCTTTTTGCGCCATTTTGACGAATGGGTCGTTGAAGTGCTCTTTCAGCCAGTTATGGCTTGTCTTGGAACGGGCCACGGGCCACCTCAAAAAATAAAACGGGTCGTGATTAACTGGGCGGTCCCGGACGCGCTCGGGTAAACTGGCCGCCGCTTTTTACAAGATCAGACGCAGGGGTCAGATTATGCCGCTCACTCAAGAGCAGAAGAAACAGTACAAATCCATTGGCCACCATCTGAAACCAGTATTGACTGTGGCTGACAACGGTTTGACCGAAGGTGTGTTGGCCGAACTTGAACGCGCCTTGAGCGATCATGAGCTGATCAAGATCAAGCTCAACATCCTCGAACGCGAGTCCCGCCTGGAAGCCATTGCCGAACTGTGCAAGGCCGGCAAAGCGGATCTGGTGCAGGTCATCGGCAAAATGGCGTTGATTTATCGCAAGAACGCCAAGGTAAACAAGCAACTGTCCAACGTCCATCGCTTCCACTGACGTCGACAGGGGTCAAGGGCGTGCTTCGCGCGCCCTGCCACTCCACCCAGGCACCGGCTGCAAGACCAGCACCAGACCGGAAAAAGCCAAGACAAGATAGCTGAACAACTGCCAGCGCTCGACATCCGACAGCCCGAAGCGCACCACGAAATACATCGTGCACGCACATAACGCCACCAACAGCAGTTGACCTCGCATATCCCGCCACAGGCTCGCCAGCCCTTCAGCACGTACCAATACCAGCATCTGAAGAACGATGCATACCGCCGAAAAACCAACCAGCAGCGCACTCAGCACATTACCGATCTCTTCGATCAGCAGCGGCGCCAGGCCAATCTGGCCCAGCACCGGCAACAAGCCGACATGCAACAACCACACACCACCGACCCACAACATCTGAGTCAGTTGCCAAAGCATGGCGCCTGCATTCAGCAGGCGCCCTCGTTCAGATGTGGCGGACTTCGACAATCTCGTACTCGATCACGCCGCTAGGCGTTTTAACGGCAACCACATCACCCTCTTCCTTGGCGATCAAGGCACGGGCAATGGGCGAGCCTACAGAGATCTTTCCGAGCTTGATGTCAGCCTCATCCTCACCAACGATCTGGTAAGTGACGCTCTCATCAGTTTCAACGTTGGCGATTTCGACGGTAGTGCCGAAAATCACCTTGCCTGTATGAGGAATGCTCGTCACATCGATGACAACCGAGTTTTGCAGGCGGCCTTCAATATCCCGGATGCGCGCTTCAACCATTCCCTGCTCCTCGCGGGCAGCATGGTATTCCGCGTTTTCCTTGAGATCACCGAGTTCTCGGGCCTCACCGATGGCCTGGCTCAAGCGTGGCCGCTCGACCTTGCTGAGGAACGTCAACTCTTCTTCCAGGGCCTTGGAGCCCTGGACGGTCATTGGGTATTTATTCATGCCTTCAATCCTGCATGTAGATCCTGCAAGCGGCGCACGGTCTTTTCCGGACCGAACTTGAGCGCTTCACAGATGGCCTCGCCCGCAGCAATGGTGGTGGTGCAGTAGATCTTGTGCTGCAAGGCGTTACGACGAATGGAATAAGAGTCAGCGATCGACTGACGACCTTCGGTGGTGTTGATGATCAGCGTGACTTCGTCATTCTTGATCATGTCGACCACGTGCGGACGACCTTCAGTCACCTTGTTCACGCGGCGCACCTTCAGGCCTGCCGCCTCGATCAGCTTGGCAGTACCGGCAGTGGCGACCACTTCGAAGCCCAAGTTGATCAGATCACGAGCCACGCCCGCAACCAGCGGCTTGTCGTCGTCACGTACGCTGATGAATGCGGTACCACCAGTCGGCAGCACTTCGCTAGCGCCCATCTGGGCCTTGGCGAAGGCTTCGCCGAAAGTGTCACCGACACCCATCACTTCGCCGGTCGACTTCATCTCTGGGCCGAGGATCGGGTCGACACCCGGGAATTTGGCGAACGGGAACACCGCTTCCTTGACACTGTAGAAGTTAGGAATGATTTCCTTGGTGAAGCCCAGCTCTTTCAGGGTCTTACCCGCCATGACGCGCGCGGCGATCATCGCCAGGGAGACACCGATGCACTTGGAAACGAACGGCACGGTACGGGAAGCACGCGGGTTCACTTCGATGACATAGATCTGCTCGCCCTGCAGGGCCAGCTGCACGTTCATCAGGCCGACCACGCCCAGCTCCAGGGCCATCTTCTTGACCTGTTCGCGCATCTCGTCCTGGATGTGCGCAGGCAGCGAGTACGGCGGCAGCGAGCAAGCGGAGTCACCGGAGTGCACGCCAGCCTGTTCGATGTGCTGCATGATCGCGCCGATCACCACATCCTTGCCGTCGCAGACCGCATCCACATCCATCTCGATGGCGCAGTTGAGGAAGTGGTCCAGCAGCACCGGGCTGTCGTTGGACACTTGCACCGCTTCACGCAGGTAGCGCTTGAGTTCTTCTTCTTCGTAAACGATTTCCATCGCCCGGCCGCCCAGTACATAAGACGGACGCACCACCAGCGGGTAGCCGATCTTGGCCGCGGCACGAATCGCTTCGTCTTCGCTGCGCACGGTGGCGTTTGGCGGCTGACGCAGGTTCAGGCGCTCGACCATCTGTTGGAAGCGTTCGCGGTCTTCGGCACGGTCGATGGCATCAGGGCTGGTACCGATGATCGGCACGCCGGCCGCTTCCAGGGCACGCGCCAGTTTCAGAGGAGTCTGGCCGCCGTACTGGACAATCACGCCTTTTGGCTTCTCGACGCGGACGATTTCCAATACGTCTTCCAGGGTCACCGGCTCGAAGTACAGGCGATCCGAGGTGTCGTAGTCAGTGGAAACGGTTTCCGGGTTGCAGTTGACCATGATGGTTTCGTAACCATCGTCACGCAGCGCCAATGCGGCGTGCACGCAGCAGTAGTCGAACTCGATACCCTGGCCGATACGGTTCGGACCGCCACCCAGGATCATGATCTTGTCGCGACCCGAAGGTGCCGCCTCGCACTCTTCCTCGTAAGTCGAGTACAGGTAGGCAGTATCGGTGGCGAACTCGGCCGCGCAGGTGTCGACGCGCTTGTAGACCGGGAACACTTCCAGCTTATGACGGTGGGTACGCAGGTTCTTCTCGGTCACGCCCAGCAGCTTGGCCAGACGCTGGTCGGAGAAGCCTTTGCGCTTGAGGCGGAACATCAGGTCGCGGTCGATGGCCGACAGCCCCAGCGTCTTGACCTTCTCTTCTTCCTTGATCAGGTCTTCGATCTGCACCAGGAACCAAGGATCGATCATGTTCATGCCGAAGATCTGCTCGACGGTCATGCCGGCACGGAAGGCATCAGCCACGTACCAGATACGCTCGGCGCCCGGCACGGTCAGCTCGCGCTTGAGCACGTTCATGCTTTCCGGGTTGCTCAAGTCGAGCTTCGGATCCAGACCGCAGACACCCACTTCCAGGCCACGCAGCGCTTTCTGCAGGGATTCCTGGAAGGTCCGGCCGATGGCCATCACTTCACCCACCGACTTCATCTGAGTGGTCAGGCGGGCATCGGCCTTGGCGAATTTCTCGAAGGCGAAGCGTGGCAGCTTGGTCACGACGTAGTCGATGGACGGCTCGAAGGACGCCGGGGTCTTGCCACCGGTAATGTCGTTCGACAGCTCGTCCAGGGTGTAACCCACGGCCAGCTTGGCGGCGACCTTGGCGATCGGGAAGCCGGTGGCTTTCGAAGCCAGGGCCGAAGAACGGGATACCCGCGGGTTCATCTCGATCACCACCATGCGGCCAGTGTTCGGGCAGATGCCGAACTGGACGTTGGAGCCACCGGTTTCCACGCCGATCTCACGCAGTACCGCCAGGGAGGCGTTGCGCAGGATCTGGTATTCCTTGTCGGTCAGGGTTTGCGCAGGAGCCACGGTGATCGAGTCACCGGTGTGCACGCCCATCGGGTCGAAGTTTTCGATCGAGCAAACGATGATGCAGTTGTCCTTCTTATCGCGGACCACCTCCATCTCGTATTCTTTCCAGCCGATCAGCGATTCGTCGATCAGCAGTTCCTTGGTCGGCGACAGGTCCAGGCCACGGGCGCAGATTTCTTCGAACTCTTCACGGTTGTAGGCGATACCGCCACCGGTGCCGCCCATGGTGAAAGACGGGCGGATGATGCACGGGAAGCCCAGCTTCTCGAGGACCGCATTGGCCTCGTCCATGCTGTGGGCGATACCGGAGCGCGGGCACTCCAGGCCGATCGCCTTCATCGCGGTGTCGAAGCGCGAGCGGTCTTCGGCCTTGTCGATGGTGTCGGCATTGGCGCCGATCATTTCCACGCCGAACTTCTCCAGAACGCCTTCACGCTCCAGGTCCAGGGCGCAGTTCAACGCAGTCTGGCCACCCATGGTCGGCAGCAGAGCGTCCGGACGCTCTTTCTCGATGATCTTGGCAACGGTCTGCCACTTGATCGGCTCGATGTAGGTAGCGTCGGCCATGGCCGGGTCGGTCATGATGGTCGCCGGGTTGGAGTTCACCAGGATGACCCGGTAACCCTCTTCGCGCAGGGCCTTGCAGGCCTGGGCGCCGGAGTAGTCGAATTCGCAAGCCTGGCCGATCACGATCGGGCCAGCGCCGAGAATCAGGATGCTTTTAATGTCTGTACGTTTTGGCATGGGTTGTCACTCAAATCCGCAGGTCAGTCGGCAAGCCGTCTTGATCAAATCTCTGAAGCGCTGAAGGGGCCACCGATGCCGGGGCCACCTTCAGGGGCGAGCACTCAGCGTCGCTTGGCCATCTCGTTGATGAAACGATCGAACAGCGGCGCCACATCGTTCGGGCCCGGGCTCGCTTCAGGGTGGCCCTGGAAGCTGAATGCGCTCTTGTCGGTACGTTCGATGCCTTGCAGGGTGCCGTCGAACAGCGATTTGTGGATCGCCCGCACGTTGCCTGGCAGGGTGGCTTCGTCCACCGCAAAACCGTGGTTCTGGCTGGTGATCATCACTACACCGCTGTCCAGGTCCTGGACCGGGTGGTTGGCACCGTGGTGGCCGTGGCCCATCTTCACCGTCTTGGCGCCGGAGGCCAATGCCAGCAGTTGGTGGCCCAGGCAGATACCGAAGACCGGGATCTCGGTTTCCAGCACATCCTTGATCGCCTGGATGGCGTAATCGCAAGGCTCGGGGTCGCCAGGGCCGTTGGACAGGAACACACCGTCAGGCTTGAGTGCCAGGACGTCGCTGGCCGGAGTTTGCGCAGGCACTACGGTCACTCGGCAACCACGCTCGACCAGCATGCGCAGGATGTTCAGCTTGACGCCGTAGTCGTAGGCGACCACGTGGTACGGCAGCTCGGAAGCCTCGATAGTCGGATGACTGTCGGTCTTCAGGCTCCAGACGCTGGAGCGCCACTCGTAGGTTTTCTTGGTGCTGACGACCTTCGCCAGATCCATGCCTTTCAGACCAGGGAAGCCGCGCGCTGCGGCAATCGCCGCTTCGTCGGAGATATTGTCGCCGGCCATGATGCAGCCGTTCTGCGCGCCTTTCTCGCGCAGGATGCGCGTCAGGCGACGGGTGTCGATACCGGCGATCGCCACAACGTTGTTGGCTTTCAGGTAGTCGGACAGGGACAGGGTATTACGCCAGTTGCTCGCAACCAGTGGCAGGTCGCGAATCACCAGACCGGCCGACCAGACACGATCGGACTCGGCGTCTTCCGGCGTGGTGCCGGTATTGCCGATATGCGGGTAAGTCAGGGTAACGATCTGTTGGGCGTAGGAAGGATCGGTAAGGATTTCCTGATAGCCGGTCATTGCGGTGTTAAACACCACCTCACCAACGGTTTGACCGTCGGCTCCAATGGCTTCGCCGCGAAAAATGCTGCCATCAGCAAGGGCGAGTATGGCTGGCTTAGTCAAGAAGACCTCCCGTAAATAAAGCCTGAAAGGGCGATCGCAGGTTGTAAAAAAGCGGAGTGACGTATGGACACGTCACCCCGCTTCTTCACCGAATTATTCTGCGCGCTTTTAGTGGACACACTAAAGCTGTAGCTTACAGAAAAAGGCTTTTTTGGTCCACCGCTAAAGAGCCTTAAAGGCAGAGGAATGCGACAGAGCATCGCTTAGCGGGGTAAAACAGGGCTCAAGCGCGAAGCCTAGCCCTGTTTTGGATGCATCTCAACGCAGATCCAGCACATCCTGCATGTCATAAAGACCCGCCGGACGACCGTCCAGCCACAACGCAGCACGTACCGCACCCTTGGCGAAAGTCATGCGGCTGGAAGCCTTGTGGGTAATCTCCAGACGCTCGCCCTCAGCAGCGAACAACACCGTGTGATCACCCACCACATCACCACCCCGGACCGTGGCGAAACCAATGGTCTCACGCTCACGAGCACCCGTATGGCCTTCACGGCCATACACCGCGACCTTCTGCAGATCACGCCCCAGCGCATCGGCAATCACCTCGCCCATGCGCAAGGCCGTCCCCGAAGGCGCGTCGATCTTGTGCCGGTGATGCGCCTCGATGATTTCGATGTCCGCATCATCGCCCAGCACACGGGCGGCCATGTCGAGCAGCTTCAGCGACAGATTGACGCCAACGCTGAAGTTGGCGGCGAACACGATCGGAATATCCTTGCCGGCCTCGGCCAGCATCTGCTTTTCCTTGGCGCCCAACCCCGTGGTACCGATCACCATGGCCTTGCCCGCCTTGCGACAGAATGCCAGGTTCTTCAGCATCACTTCCGGAAGCGTGAAATCGATCAACACATCGAATTCGTCGGCAACCTTTTCCAGGCTGTCGGACATTGGCACACCAATGCGCCCCAGCGATGCCAGCTCGCCAGCATCGGCACCGACCAAGGAACTGCCAGGCCGCACGATCGCCGCGGTAAGCCCGGAGAGCGGCGAACGCTGTTGCACGGCCTCCACCAGGTTCTTACCCATGCGCCCTGCGGCGCCCATCACAGCTACACGTCGCATGCTTCGCTCCTTATAGATCGCCGAAGAAGCGCTTCACGCCTTCGAACCAGCCAGTGGTTTTCGGCGAATGGGTATTGTCGTCCGCCAGGGAACCACGCAGCTCTTCGAGCAGCTCACGCTGACGGCGACTCAGGTTCACCGGCGTTTCCACCGCAACCCGGCACATCAAGTCGCCAGCACCGCCGCCACGCACCGGCGCCACACCCTTGCCACGCACACGGAACTGCTTGCCGGTCTGGGTGCCCTCAGGAATCTTCAGTTTGACCCGGCCATCCAGCGTCGGGATTTCCAGCTCGCCGCCCAGCGCCGCATCAACGAAGCTGATAGGCACTTCACAGAACAGGTGCTTGCCGTCGCGCTGGAAGATCGCGTGCTCACGCACATTGATCACCACATACAGGTCACCCGTAGGGCCGCCCTGGGTCCCCGCCTCCCCTTCGCCAGACAGACGAATGCGGTCGCCGGTATCGACACCCGCCGGCACTTTCACCGACAGCGTCTTGTACTCTTCGACGCGGCCTTCGCCGTGGCAGGAGTCGCACGGGTCGGAAATGATCTTGCCCTGGCCATGGCAACGCGGGCAGGTCTGCTGCACCGAGAAGAAGCCCTGCTGCATGCGCACCTGACCGATACCGCCACAGGTCGGACAGGTAACAGGCGAGGAGCCTTTCTTGGCGCCCGAGCCGTCGCAAGGCTTGCAGTTGACCAGCGTCGGAACACGGATATTCACGGTGGTGCCGCGCACCGCCTCTTCCAGGTTCAGCTCCAGGGTGTAGCGCAAGTCGCTGCCACGCTGAGCCCCGCCACGGGAGCCGCCACGACCACCGCCAAAGAAATCACTGAAGACATCGCCAAAGATGTCGGAGAAGTTCTGGCCACCGAAGCCGGCACCACCACCGCCCATGCTCGGATCGACACCGGCATGACCATATTGGTCATAAGCCGCGCGCTTGCTCGAGTCAGACAATACTTCGTAAGCCTCGTTGGCCTCCTTGAACATATCTTCCGACGCTTTGTCGCCGGGATTACGGTCCGGGTGGTGCTTCATCGCCAGGCGGCGGTAAGCCTTTTTCAGGTCGGCTTCGCTCGAGCCTCGCTCCACACCCAATACTTCGTAATAGTCACGCTTTGCCATAAGTCTTCACACTCTTGAGGACGTTCGACAATGCTCTCCTGAGCCTCGCCAAACTCGTTGAGCCCCAATACAGGCCCGGACCCAACTCACGTCAATTCAACGATCCTGGTCTTGGATAGACGACCAACAGACTGGCCGACAACTGCGGTAATCCCGAACGGAAAGCAGGAGCATTTCCGACCGTACCGCCAGCGCGCGAAAAGAGTCGCACACCGTAAAAAATTCGCTTGCTCCAGACACGCCAACGCGGGAGCAAGCTCCCGCGCGGCGACATCCTACCAGTCACCGCACAAAGGCAGTCAACCGGCCGACCAACAAGCAGTCTTACTTGTGGTCTTTTACTTCTTCGAACTCGGCGTCGACGACGTCGTCGGCTTTCTCGGCCGACTCGGCCTGCGAAGCTGCGCCTTCTGCCGGCTGAGCCTGCTCGGCGTACATCTTCTGAGCAACCGGAGCCGACACTTTCGACAGTTCTTCGACCTTGGCGTCGATAGCAGCCTTGTCGTCGCCTTTGATAGCAGCTTCAAGGGCAACCACGGCGGCTTCAATCGCAGCCTTCTCTTCAGCAGTCACTTTGTCGCCCGCATCAGCGATCATCTTGCGAGTCGAGTGAACCAGGGCATCGCCTTGGTTACGCGCGCTGGCCAGCTCTTCGAACTTGCGGTCTTCTTCGGCGTTGACTTCAGCATCACGAACCATCTGCTGAATTTCCTCCTCGGACAGACCGGAGTTGGCCTTGATCACGATCGACTGGGTCTTGCCGGTCGCCTTGTCTTTCGCACCTACGTGCAGGATGCCGTTGGCGTCGATGTCGAAGGTCACTTCGATTTGCGGCACGCCACGTGGAGCTGGTGGAATCTCGGCCAGGTCGAACTTGCCCAGGGATTTGTTCTGCGCGGCTTGCTTACGCTCGCCCTGCAGCACGTGAATGGTCACTGCGCCCTGGTTGTCGTCGGCAGTCGAGAACACTTGCGATTTCTTGGTAGGAATCGTGGTGTTTTTCTCGATCAGCGCGGTCATCACGCCGCCCATGGTTTCGATACCCAGGGTCAGCGGGCTGACGTCCAGCAGCAATACGTCTTTCACGTCACCGGCCAGTACCGCGCCCTGAATGGCAGCGCCCATGGCAACGGCTTCGTCCGGGTTCACGTCCTTGCGTGCTTCTTTACCGAAGAAATCGGTCACCAGCTTCTGCACCAGCGGCATGCGGGTCTGACCGCCGACCAGGATCACGTCGTCGATCTTGCTGACGTCGATACCGGCGTCCTTCATGGCGATGCGGCAAGGCTCGATGGTGCGCTGAACCAGGTCTTCAACCAGCGATTCCAGCTTGGCGCGGGAGATCTTCACGTTCAGGTGCTTAGGACCGGTGGCGTCTGCGGTGATGTACGGCAGGTTGACGTCGGTCTGCTGGCTCGAGGACAGCTCGATCTTGGCTTTTTCAGCGGCTTCTTTCAGGCGCTGCATGGCCAGCGGGTCACCCTTGAGGTTCATGCCGCTTTCTTTCTTGAACTCGTCCACGAGGTAGTCGATCAGACGAATGTCGAAGTCTTCACCACCGAGGAAGGTGTCACCGTTGGTTGCCAGTACTTCGAACTGGTGCTCGCCATCGACTTCAGCGATTTCGATCACGGATACGTCGAAGGTACCGCCACCCAGGTCATAAACGATCACGGTGTGATCGCCCTTGGCCTTGTCCATGCCGTAAGCCAGAGCGGCCGCGGTCGGTTCGTTGATGATACGTTTTACGTCCAGGCCCGCGATGCGGCCGGCGTCTTTGGTCGCCTGGCGCTGGCTGTCGTTGAAGTAGGCCGGAACGGTGATCACCGCTTCGGTCACAGCCTCGCCGAGATAGTCTTCGGCGGTCTTCTTCATTTTCTTGAGGATTTCAGCCGAGATCTGTGGCGGAGCCATTTTCTGGCCGTTCACTTCAACCCAGGCGTCGTTGTTGTCAGCCTTGACGATCTTGTAAGGGACCATCTGGATGTCTTTCTGTACGACTTCTTCGTCGAAACGGCGACCAATCAGACGCTTCACCGCGTACAGGGTGTTGTGCGGGTTGGTCACGGCCTGACGCTTGGCCGATTGGCCAACCAGGATTTCGCCATCGTTGGCGTAAGCGATGATGGACGGCGTGGTACGCGCGCCTTCAGCGTTTTCGATAACTTTTACGTTGCCGTTTTCAAGAATGGAGACGCAGGAGTTGGTAGTCCCCAGGTCGATACCGATAATTTTGCCCATGTTAACTCTCCCGAAACTTTAGATTTTGTTGCCGCAGCAGTGGTGGCCGACTGCGGTAGCACTTAAACGCTTGACCTATAAATGGGGGCCCTGCGCGCGATTTCAAGCCTTCTCGTCAATCGAAGGCGAAACCGGTGCGGGTGCCTTGCTGACCACGACCATGGCCGGGCGCAGCAGGCGACCGTTGAGCTGATAGCCCTTCTGGAACACCTTGAGAACACTGTTCGGCTCGACGTCGGCACTTTCCTGCATGGCCATCGCCTGGTGCTGTTCAGCGTTGAACGGTTCGCCATGCGGATCGATCGCTTCCAGCTGATAACGCTTCAGGGTGTCCTGGAACATCTTCAGGGTCAGTTCGATACCTTCACGCATCGGGCGAATGCTTTCGTCGTCCGGGCTGGACAACTCAAGACCGCGCTCGAGACTGTCGATCACCGGCAGCAGGTCGCCAGCAAAACGCTCGAGGGCGAATTTGTGAGCTTTTTCTACATCCTGCTCGGCACGGCGGCGGACGTTCTGCAGATCGGCCGCAACACGCAGTGCCTGATCCTGAGCGCCAGCCAACTGCTCTTCGAGCACTTGCACACGAGCCGCCAGATCTTCGCCCGAAGTCTCGGGGGCCTGATTGGCGTCGAGATTTTGCGTATCCAGCGTCTGTTCGTCAGCCATAAAATTCTCCTTTCAATATCGTCCGCGAGCTCAACTCACGCTTCTGCCCCGATATATGGGGTCGCATTTTCCAGGTTCAAGGGCCGTGCCCTCGGCAAAAATCATTGGACGCCCCCAAACGCCGGTCGCTAACTATTCCCGCACACGATAAAAAAATCCGCCAAGCAAGCGAATCGAGCTAAGGGCGGGCATTGTCAGCCGAAAACAAAACACTGTATAAATAACCAGACCTAAAGCTTGGGAGCGGCCTTTATGCTGGTGCACCTGTCCGTACACAACTACGCCATCGTTGAACATCTCGATCTGGAACTGGATCGCGGGATGAGCGTCATCACGGGTGAAACCGGTGCCGGCAAATCGATCATGCTCGACGCCCTGGGGCTGACCCTGGGTGATCGCGCCGACAGTGGCGTAGTACGCCCAGGTGCCGACAAGGCCGACATTCTCGCCACCTTCGACCTGGAAGACATTCCCGAAGCCCGCACCTGGCTCGCCGAACGCGACCTGGACAACGACAGCCCATGCATCCTGCGCCGGGTCATCACCGCCGAAGGCCGTTCCCGCGGCTACATCAATGGCTCCCCGTGCCCGCTAGGCGACCTCAAGGCCCTCGGCGAACTGCTGATCGACATCCACAGCCAGCATGAGCACCAGTCGCTGCTGAAAACCGATACCCACCGCCGCCTGCTCGACGAATACGCCGGTGCCACCGACCTGGCTCGCCAGGTATCGCTGGCAGCCCAGCGCTGGCGCCAGACCCGCCAGGAACTGGAGCGCCTGTCCAACTCCGGGGACGAGCAGCGGGCGCGCCACCAGCTCCTCAGCTATCAGCTGGAGGAACTGGAGAACCTGGCCCTGGGCGAAAACGAACTCGAGCAACTGGAACTCGAACACAAGAACCTGACCAATGCCGAAAGCCTGCTGGGCATCTGCCGGCAGGTCGTCGAGCATTGCAGCGAAAGTGATTCGGGCAACGTCCTCAGCGCGCTGACAGCGAGCCTCAATCGCCTGTCGAGCATCGGCAACACCTCCGGCGCCCTGGCGGAAGCCACCAACCTGCTGGCCAGCGCGCAAATCCAGGTCGAAGAGGCCGTCGGCGAACTGAATCGCTTCGTCGACCATTTCGATGCGGACCCGGCGCGCCTGCAACAACTGGAGGAGCGGTTGGACGCCATCTATACCCTGGCCCGCAAACACCGGATCCAGCCCACCGAGGTGGCAGCCATGCAGCAGAAACTGCTGGAGGAAATCGAAACTCTGGATGCCAATGACGAATCCATTGAGCGCCTGGGCGATGAGCTGAAATCCTTTGCCCGGCACTATCACGAAAAAGCCAGGGAGCTAAGCGAGCTGCGCCAGCAGGCCGCAACCAGCCTGGCCAGCGCCGTCGAACAGGAAATCCAGCGCCTGGGCATGCCTGGCGGCCGCTTCACCATCGAACTGCACGCCAACAGCGGCGATGAACTGCAGCCCAACGGCCTCGAGCAGGTCGAGCTGTTGGTCAGCGCCAACCCCGGCCAGCCGCTCAAGGCCCTGGCCAAAGTGGCATCCGGGGGCGAACTGTCGCGGATCAGCCTGGCAATCCAGGTGATTACCGCACAGACCTCTCGTGTCCCGACCCTGGTATTCGACGAAGTGGACGTCGGCATCGGCGGCCCGACCGCGGAGATCGTCGGCCAACTGCTACGTCGCCTCGGCGAGCGCGGCCAGGTATTGACGGTCACCCACTTGCCGCAGGTGGCAGCCCAGGGCCATCAACATCTTTTTGTGCACAAGGTGCGCGGCAGCGATGCGACTCACACCGCGGTTTCCAAACTGGGCAAGACCGAGCGAATCGAAGAGGTAGCGCGGATGCTGGGCGGCATCGACCTGACCAAGGAGTCGCTGGCCCACGCGAAAAAAATGGTGGTTACCGCCAAGGCTTGAGTCCCTGCCACTTTAATAAAGAGCAGAAAGCACGAAGGCGACCCTTGGGTCGCCTTCGATCGTTTCGCGGACTATGTCCGCGCGACATGCTTATTTCTTCGTGCGTACGTACAGCACCAAGTTGTGATCCACCAACTCGAAGCCATGCTTCTCGACAATCGCCTTCTGAAGCTTCTCGATTTCTTCGTCGAAGAATTCGATCACCTCACCGGAATCCACGTTGACCATGTGGTCGTGGTGACCGCCGTCAGCCAGTTCGAATACAGCATGACCGCCATCAAAGTTGTGGCGCACCACAAGGCCTGCTGCTTCAAACTGGGTCAGAACACGGTAAACCGTGGCCAGACCGACATCCTCGCCTGCTTCCATCAGCGCCTTGTAAACATCCTCGGCACTCATGTGTCGCTGCTCGGCGGAATCGAGCATTTGTAGAATTTTGACCCGTGGCAGAGTCACTTTAAGGCCGGCTTTACGTAGTTCGCTATTTTCAACCATGGTCAGCTTTCTCGCGGATGCTGCTTCGCAGCTCCTCTTAATGCGGGTATGATCGGGGTTTACGTTGTCCCAGCCAAGATAGTGGAAGTCGCCCACCGATGCAAAACACCAAGCTCTTGCTAACCAGTTTCACCTTCGTGGGACTGCTCGCACTCGCCGGTTGTTCATTCCCCGGGGTTTACAAAATCGACATCCAGCAGGGCAATGTCGTCACGCAGGACATGATAGACCAGTTACGCCCGGGAATGACCCGCCGGCAAGTACGGTTTATCATGGGCAACCCTCTGTTGACCGACACGTTCCACGCCGATCGCTGGGATTATCTGTACAGCCTGCAACCCGGTGGCGGTGAACGCCAGCAGGAGCGCGTCAGCGTTATCTTCAACGGTAACGACCAACTGGTCAGCCTTTCCGGTGACTTCATGCCTGGCGTAAGCCGCGACGAAGCCATCCTGGGCAAGGACAGTGGCACCACCGTGACCGCCCCTACTGAAAACGCCGAACAGCCAAAACCGGAAAAACCGGCCAAGCCTGGCTCTCTGCTCGATCAGATCCAGAAGGACGTCGACAACGTCGAGACCGTTCCGGTGCCAACACCAGAACCTCTGGACACCTCGCCGCAATAATTTGTGGCGGAATAAAAAAGCCCGGCGAGTCCGGGCTTTTTGTTGCCTGTCGATTTGCTCAGGACTCTGAAGTACGAGCCCGGGCCTGCGCCGCCTTTGCCGCGCGCAGACGTCGGACCTCTTTAGGGTCAGCCAGCAGCGGGCGGTAGATTTCGATGCGATCGCCCGCCCGAACCGGCTGCTTCCCTGGGTCCGCAACCGCTTTGCCAAAGATCCCCAGCGGACAACTGTCCAGATCCAATTCTGGAAATTGCGCGCCTATCCCGGAGCCTTTCACTGCCGCACGAACAGTGGTCCCCGTTGGCACCGCAACACTGAGCAATACCTGCCGGTCGACCGCGGCATACACCACCTCGACTTCGATCATTGGCTCAAGCATGCAACTGCTTGGCCCGCTGACAAAACGCATCGACCAGGGTGTTGGCCGCCTGGTTAAACAAAGGCCCCAAGGTCGCGCGAACCAGTGGACCGGCGTAGTCGAACGACAAATCCAGGCTGATCTTGCAGGCCTTCTCACCCAGCGGCTTGAAAATCCACACGCCGTGCAACTGGTTGAACGGCCCTTCTTCCAGGTTCATCTCGATCGACTGGCCCGGCACCAGAGTATTGCGCGTCACGAAATGCTGGCTGAGCCCGCCCTTGGCAACGGCCAGGCTGGCGCGCATCTGCACCTCGCTGCTCTCCAGCACCTCGGCCGACGAGCACCAGGGTAAAAACTCCGGGTAGCGCGCCACGTCATTGACCAGGTCGTACAAAAACTGCGCCGGATAAGGCAACAGGGCCGAGCGTTGAATATGTGTCGTCATGTCAGCGTCATTTCCACAACTGGGCGGCAAACACTATAAGAATGCCGATGGGCGCCACATAGCGCATCAAAAACAGGGTCAGGGCAAAAAGCAGCGGGCTGCGAATCGACAGCTCATCACGAACCGCCTCGCGCCCCATCACCCAACCCGCGAACACCACAAAGCAGAGGCCACCCAAGGGCAACATGATCCGCGAGGTGAAGAAATCGATCACCCCGAAGAAATCCAGACCACCCGCCGCTCCCCATTGGTAGAGGTGGAAAACCCCGCCTTCGTTCACGAAAAACTTGGCCTGCTGCCAGATATTGAAGGAGAACACCGTTCCCAATCCGACGAACCAGCAGATAAACGCCAGCCAGAATGTCACCCAGCCCCGGCGGATTCGAGTCCGCTCCACCAGGTAAGCCACCATCGGCTCCAGCAGCGAGATCGCCGAGCTCCAGGCGGCAATGGCCACCAGGACAAAAAACACCACGCCCATCAGCTGGCCGAACGCCACATTACCAAAGGCAAAAGGCAAACTGACAAACATCAGCCCCGGACCTTCACTTGGGTTCAACCCCGCGGCAAACACGATCGGGAACAGCGCCAAACCCGCCAGCAGCGAAACGAAGGTATCCAGCAGCGCCACGCCGACAATAGTGCCGGAAATGGACGAATGCTTCGGCATGTAAGCGCCGTAGATCATGATGGAACCGACACCGACGCTCAGGGAAAAGAACGCATGCCCCATGGCCGGCAACAGGCCGTCGAGCAGCTTGTCGGTGCTGAAGTCGAACATGAAATGCACGCCTTCCATGAAATGCCCGGTGGTCAGGCTGTAACCCAGCAGGATCAGCAGCATCACGAACAACAGCGGCATCATGATCCGCAGGCTGCGCTCAAGCCCGGCCACCACGCCCCTGGCGATGACCACCGCCGACAACAGCATGAACAGCGTGTGCCACAGCGTCAGCCGCCAGGGGTCGGCAATCACCGTTCCGAAATAGGCGCCGACCTGATCCGCCGTCACGCCCTGGAAATCACCACGCCCCATATCGATGATGTAGTCCAGCGACCAACCACCAACGACGCTGTAGAAGGAAAGAATCAACAAGGCGGTGATCATTCCGGCGAACGCGCCCCAGGACCACTTGGCCGAATGCCCCGCCTCCAGGGCCAGCGCCTTCAAGGCATTGGCCGGGCTTTGCCGGGCGCGACGGCCGATCAGGGTTTCCGCCAGCATCACCGGCACACCGATCAGCGCGATGCAGGCGAGAAATACCAGGACAAAGGCGCCGCCACCGTAGACGCCGACCATATATGGGAATTTCCAGATACTTCCCAGGCCCACGGCAGAACCAGTCGCAGCGAGTATGAAAACCCAGCGACTGGCCCAGCCGCCGTGGACAGAAACCTTGTCCGTCGACATCAAAAACGCGCCCAACCGAGAAAAAAGAGGGCGCATTGTCCGGGATTCACTCAACCTGCTCAAGCACGCAGCTTCACCGTAGCCGACACGCGTGCAACTGCCTATAATGCCGCCCCTATGGCTAAACAGAAGAAACACCCAACAGGGACCATCGCGCAAAATAAAAAGGCGCGTCACGATTACTTCATCGAACATCGGTTCGAGGCTGGCATGGTCCTGGCCGGCTGGGAAGTAAAGAGTCTGCGTGCGGGCAAGGCACAACTGGTCGACAGTTACGTGCTGCTCAAGGACGGCGAAGCCTGGCTGCTGGGCAGTCACTTCACGCCACTGACCACTGCCAGCACCCATGTGATCGCCGACCCCGTGCGCTCGCGCAAACTGCTGCTCAACAAGCGCGAGCTGGAGAAGCTGTTCGCGGCCGTGCAGCAGAAAGGCTATGCCTGCGTGTGCCTGTCGCTCTACTGGAGCAAGCACATGGTCAAGTGCGAGATTGCACTCGGCAAGGGCAAGAAGGAATACGACAAGCGTCATACCGAACGCGAGCGCGACTCCGATCGTGAGCTGCATCGCGCGGTGCGCAACAAGGGCAAGGAAGAGTAACGCTCTTCTGCCTTGATGCCATGATCGCGAGCCAGCTCGTTCCTACCAGGAGCGAGCTGGCCAGCGATGAATCTCCCAACTAAATCCCCTTGCGCCGCTCCGCCCGGGCCACGCGCTGCACTTCCTGACGCACCTCTTCCAGCACTTCCTGCACATACAGAATGTGCCGGCTGGAGACTTCGCGCGCCTGCTCGGCCCGCCCTTCGATAATCGCCTGGTACAGCTCGCGGTGCTGGCTGATCAGCATGTCGCGGGTTTCGGTGCGCTGCTTGTACATACCGCCAATGTTGGTCACCACGTTGCGCTTGAGCAGATCGAACAGCCCGCGAATGGTATGCAGCAACACGGCATTGTGACTGGCCTCGGCAATCGCCAGGTGGAATTGCGCGTCTGCCGCGCCCTCTTCCGCCCGGCTCACATCGCCGGCCCGGGAATAGCAATCCTGCAACTCCTCGAAGGCCGCGGTGAGCCGTTCACGATCCACCTCGGTGGCACGCAATGCTGCGTAATAGGCACATGAGGCTTCCAGGGTGTGGCGAAACTCCAGCAAGTCACGCTGGGCTTCAGGGTTGCTTTCCAACAACTGCAGCAGCGGATCGCTGAAGGTCGAGCCCAGCGACTCCACCACATAGTTGCCGCCACCCTGGCGACTGACCAGCAAGCCCTTGGCCGTGAGTTTCTGGATCGCCTCGCGCAACGACGGTCGCGAGACACCGAACTGTTCCGCCAACGCACGCTCCGCCGGCAGGCGCTCACCGGACTTCAACGTGCCCTCAAGGATCATCCCCTCGAGCCGCTCGACAATATCGTCAGACAAACGGCGCTGACGAATCTGATCAAACCCCATAACTCACTCTCCACGATCCCGACCGCGCGCCGGGCTCTCTATTCTGGCCTATCGGGGCCCCGCCAGCACCTATCAGAACGCAGGTTGGCGAGCGGATCAGATGCCATCTGCACCGCACCTTCGACAAAAGTTTTAGGGCGGCAAATTGACACATCGCTCACAAGGCTTTTACCCTAGCCAACAGCGATTGTAAATTGGTCTTACCAATTAACCAAATACGCTGACCAGTGCCTGACCAACAACAATTAGGGGCCACCCCATATGCAAACCTGGCAACAGCTTTACAGCCCGCTCGGCAGCCTCGGCCTGTCCGCCCTCGCCGCCGTCATCCCGATTGTCTTCTTCTTCCTGGCTCTGGCCGTGTTCCGTCTCAAAGGACACGTCGCCGGCAGCATCACCCTGGCGCTATCGATTCTGGTGGCGATCTTCGCCTTCCAGATGCCCGCCGACATGGCGCTTGCCGCCGCTGGCTATGGATTTGCCTACGGTCTGTGGCCCATAGCCTGGATCATCGTCGCCGCCGTATTCCTCTACAAACTGACGGTCAAGAGCGGCCAGTTCGAGGTCATCCGCAGCTCCGTGCTGTCGATCACCGACGACCAGCGCCTGCAGGTGCTGCTGATCGGTTTCTGCTTCGGGGCCTTTCTCGAAGGTGCCGCCGGGTTCGGCGCGCCGGTCGCCATTACCGCCGCGCTGCTGGTGGGCCTGGGATTCAATCCGCTGTACGCCGCCGGCCTGTGCCTGATCGCCAACACCGCCCCAGTGGCCTTTGGCGCCCTGGGCATTCCGATCATCGTGGCTGGCCAGGTGACCGGCATCGACGCGTTCAAGATCGGCGCCATGACCGGCCGCCAGCTGCCGCTGCTGTCGCTATTCGTGCCGTTCTGGCTGGTGTTCATGATGGACGGCCTGCGTGGCGTCAAAGAGACCTGGCCCGCGGCGCTGGTGGCCGGCCTGAGCTTTGCCGTGACCCAGTACTTCACCTCGAACTTCATCGGCCCGGAGCTGCCGGATATCACCTCGGCCCTGGCCAGCCTGGTTTCCCTGACCCTGTTCCTCAAGGTCTGGCAACCCAAGCGTTCGTTCGCCGCGGCCACCGCCAGCGTCGGCGCCGCGGCCGTGCGCAACGGCGGTTTCGGCCAGCCGCGTACCACCCAGCCTTCGCCCTACAGCTTTGGTGAAATCTTCAAGGCCTGGTCGCCATTCCTGATTCTCACCGTGCTGGTCACTATCTGGACGCTCAAGCCGTTCAAGGCGATGTTCGCCGCCGGCGGCTCGATGTACAGCTGGGTATTCAACTTCGCGATTCCGCACCTGGATCAGCTGGTGATCAAGAGCGCGCCGATCGTCGCCACTCCGACCGCGATTCCAGCGGTGTTCAAGCTCGACCCGATTTCCGCCACCGGCACAGCGATTTTCTTCTCCGCGCTGATCTCGATGCTGGTGCTGAAGATCAATTTCAAAACTGGTCTGACCACTTTAAAAGAGACCTTCTACGAACTGCGCTGGCCGATCCTGTCCATCGGTATGGTGCTGGCCTTCGCCTTTGTCACCAACTACTCCGGCATGTCCTCGACCATGGCCCTGGTGCTGGCCGGCACCGGCGCGGCGTTCCCGTTCTTCTCGCCGTTCCTCGGCTGGCTGGGGGTGTTCCTGACCGGTTCGGACACTTCGTCCAACGCCCTGTTCAGCTCGCTGCAAGCCACCACCGCGCACCAGATCGGCGTCAACGACACCCTGCTGGTAGCGGCCAACACCAGCGGCGGCGTGACCGGCAAGATGATCTCGCCACAATCGATCGCCGTGGCCTGCGCCGCCACCGGCCTGGTAGGCAAGGAATCGGACCTGTTCCGCTTCACCCTCAAGCACAGCCTATTCTTTGCCACCATCGTCGGCCTGATCACCCTGGCCCAGGCCTACTGGTTCACCGGCATGCTGGTGCACTGATCGCGACACCGAAAGAACCGGCGCCGGAGCACCCTTGCGGCGCCTGCAACTCACAACCCGGTCTGCAAGGCTGCTGAAAGCTTGTCTCTCTATATTCAGCAGCCGCCGCAGACGGATAACCGGGACCACCCGGAGACACGCCTGATGAGCGAGCTTTTTTACAACGCCGTGCCTAACGCGACCCGTGTCGCACCGCCCTTGGCCGAACCGCGCCAGTACCCCAGCGAGAAACCGTCGCGGGTCTACCTGTTCGGCACCTGCGTGGTCGACCTGCTCTATCCCGAAGCCGGGATGGATGCGATTCACCTGCTCGAGCGCGAAGGCATTCGCGTGGAGTACCCGCAAGGGCAAAGCTGCTGCGGACAACCGGCCTACACCTCGGGTTACACCGAGCAGGCGCGCACCGTGGCCCGCTCGCAACTGGCGCTGTTCGCCGGCGACTATCCGGTGGTGGTGCCGTCGGGTTCCTGCGCGGGCATGCTGCGCGAGCACTACGCGGACTTGTTCAAGGACGAGCCGCAAACCTTGAAGCAGGTGCAGGCCCTGGCCGAACGTACCTATGAGCTGGCGGAGTTCCTGTTGCACGTATGCAAGGTGCAGCTCAAGGACAGTGGCGAGCCGATCAAGGTGGCGCTGCACACCTCCTGCTCGGCACGGCGCGAGATGAATACCCACCTGCACGGTCGTGAGCTGCTGGCACAACTGGGCAACGTGGAGCGGGTAGAACACGACCACGAAAGCGAATGCTGTGGCTTTGGCGGGACTTTCAGCGTCCGAATGCCGGACATCTCCGGCGCGATGGTCGCGGACAAGACCCGCGCGCTGAAGGAATCCGGCGCCCACCAGGTGCTGAGCGCCGACTGCGGCTGCTTGATGAACATCAACGGCTCGTTGGAGAAACAACGGGAAGCGCTGCGCGGCCAACACCTGGCCAGCTTCCTCTGGCAACGTACCGGAGGTGCCGCATGAGCGCCCCGGAGCTGATTCCGACGACCAACGTGTCGGACGATTTTCGCACCCGGGCCCACCAGGCCCTGGGTGACCGACAACTGCGAAACAACTTTCGCAGCGCCATGGATTCCCTCATGGCCAAACGTGCGGCGTCGTTCAGCGATGCCCACGAGCGCGAACACCTGCGGGCCCTGGGCAATGCGATCAAGGCCCGTGCGTTATCCAAGCTGCCCGACCTGCTCGAGCAGCTTGAACAGAACCTGACCCGCAACGGTGTGACAGTGCACTGGGCGGAAACGGTGGACGAGGCCAATGGCATCGTCCTCTCGATCATCCGGGCTCACGAGGCGCGGCAAGTGATCAAGGGCAAATCGATGGTCAGCGAAGAGATGGAGATGAACCATGTCCTCGCTGAACAAGGCATTGAATGCCTTGAGTCGGACATGGGCGAGTTCATCGTCCAGCTCGACCACGAGAAGCCTTCACACATAATCATGCCGGCGATCCACAAGAACGCCGGTCAGGTCGCGTCCTTGTTCCACGACAAACTTGGCGTGGAGTACACCAAGGACGTTGACCAACTCATTCAGATCGGTCGCAGGGTCCTGCGGCAGAAGTTCTTCGAAGCGGACATCGGCGTCTCCGGCGTCAACTTCGCCGTGGCCGAGACCGGCACCCTGCTGCTGGTGGAAAACGAAGGCAACGGCCGCATGTCGACCACGGTGCCGCCCGTGCACATCGCCGTCACCGGTATCGAGAAGGTCGTCGAGAACCTGCGCGACGTGGTGCCGCTGCTGTCGCTGCTGACCCGCTCGGCGCTGGGCCAGCCGATCACCACCTACGTCAACATGATCTCCGGCCCGCGCAAGGAGCATGAGCTGGATGGCCCGCAGCAAGTGCACCTGGTGCTGCTCGACAACGGTCGCAGCCAGGCCTTCGCCGACAGCGAATTGCGCCAGACCCTGAACTGCATCCGCTGCGGCGCCTGCATGAACCATTGCCCGGTCTACACCCGCATCGGCGGCCACGCCTACGGCGAGGTCTACCCCGGCCCCATCGGCAAGATCATCACCCCGCACATGGTCGGCCTGGCCAAGGTGCCGGATCATCCGAGCGCGTCTTCGCTGTGTGGCGCCTGCGGCGAAGTGTGTCCGGTGAAGATCCCGATCCCGAGCCTGCTGCGCCGCCTGCGCGAAGAGAACGTCAAGGCCCCGGACAGCCCCCATCAGGTGATGCGCGGCCAGGGCAGCAAGTACTCGCGCAAGGAACGTTTTATCTGGAACGCCTGGGCCAGGCTCAACAGCTCACCCACGCTGTATCGCCTGTTTACACTGGCGGCCACCCGCCTGCGCGCGCTGACCCCGAGCAACGTCGGCCCCTGGACGCAAAACCACAGCGCACCGAAACCCGCCGCCCGGTCCTTGCACGACCTGGCCCGCGAGCATCTGGCCAAACAGGGAGAACGTCGATGAGCGCCAAACAGAACATCCTCGGCAAGCTGCGCAGCAGCCTGACGGGCACCACGCCGATTGTGGATAACTTCGATGAGGCACTGGTCACCGAGCCTTATACCTACACACCGGAACAACGCATCCCGCAGCTGCGCAAGCAGATGGAAGCGGTGCACACCGAGATTCATCAGACCACCGCCCAGGACTGGCCGGCGCTGCTCGCCCGCCTGCTGGGCGAACGCCAATTACCGAGCCTGCTGATCGCCCCGACCACGCCCCACGGCCGGCGCGTCAGCCAATACTGGGCCGAGCATCCCGGACTGCCGACGTTGAAGGCCTACGATCGGCCCGTCGAGGAATGGAAAGCCGAGCTGTTCAACGACACCCCGGCCAGCCTCACCACTACCCTCGGCGCCATCGCCGCCACCGGCAGCCTGATCCTCTGGCCGACCCGCGAAGAACCGCGGCTGATGAGCCTGGTGCCACCGGTGCATTTCGCCCTGCTCAAGGCCAGCGAGATCCGCGACAACTTCTATCAGGTCCAGCAGGAATACGCCTGGGCCCAGGGCATGCCGACCAACGCGCTGCTGGTGTCCGGCCCGTCGAAGACCGCCGATATCGAGCAGGTCCTGGCCTACGGCGCCCACGGCCCGAAAGACCTGGTGGTGCTGATTCTGGAGGACCAATGAGTCTACCGGCGGCTTTTCTGCGTGATGCCCAACAACTGATCCCCCAGGAGCGGCGTTTCGACGATCCGCTCTCCACCCTGGCCTTCGGCACCGATGCGAGTTTTTATCGGCTGATTCCGCAACTGGTGATCCGCGTCGAGTCCGAAGACGAAGTGGTGGCCCTGCTCAAGCTGGCCCAGCGCGACCGCGTGCCGGTGACCTTCCGCGCCGCCGGCACCAGCCTGTCGGGACAGGCCATCAGCGATTCGGTGCTGCTGGTGCTCGGCGATAACTGGAATGCCCGCGAGATCCGCGACCAGGGCCAGCAGATCCGCCTGCAACCGGGGGTGATCGGCGCCCAGGCCAACGCCTGGCTGGCACCGTTCGGACGCAAGATCGGCCCCGACCCAGCCTCGATCAACGCCTGCAAGATCGGCGGCATCGTCGCCAACAATGCCAGCGGCATGTGCTGCGGTACTGCGCAAAACACCTACCACACCCTGGCCGGCCTGCGCCTGGTGTTGGCCGACGGCACTCGCCTGGACACCGAAGACGCCGCCAGCGTCGCGGCCTTCCGCAGCAGCCATGGCGATCTGCTGGAACGCCTGGCCAGCCTGGGCCGCGAGACCCGCGCCAACAGTGAACTGGCGGCGAAGATCCGCCACAAATATCGCCTGAAAAACACCACCGGCCTGTCCCTCAACGCCCTGGTGGATTTCGATGAGCCGCTGGACATCCTCAGCCACCTGCTGGTGGGCTCCGAAGGCACCCTGGGCTTTATCAGCGCGGTGACCTACGACACGGTGATCGACCACCCGCACAAGGCTTCGGCGCTGATCGTCTTCCCGGATGTGGAAACCTGCTGCAACGCAGTAACCGTGCTGAAAAACCAATCGGTGTCCGCCGTGGAACTGCTGGACCGCCGCAGCCTGCGTTCGGTGCAGGACAAACCCGGGATGCCGGCTTTCGTCCAGCAACTGTCCGCCAATGCCTGCGCGCTGCTGATCGAGTCCCGCGCCGCGTCTTCCGCGCTGCTGCAGGAACAACTGGCGCAGATCATGGCGTCCCTCGCCTCCTTCCCGGTGGAAAAACAGGTCGATTTCACCGAAGACCCGAAGGAAAACGCCCGGCTCTGGGCGATCCGCAAGGACACCTTTCCCGCCGTCGGCGCGGTGCGCAAGACCGGCACCACGGTGATCATCGAAGACGTGACCTTCCCGGTGGAACAGCTGGCGATCGGCGTCAATCGCCTGATCGCGCTGTTCGACAAACACAGCTACGACGAGGCGATCCTGTTCGGCCATGCGCTGGAGGGCAACCTGCATTTCGTCTTCACCCAGGGCTTCAACAGCGCCGAGGAGGTGGCGCGCTACCAGGCTTTCATGGATGACGTGGCGCAACTGGTGGCGGTGGAATTCGGCGGCTCGCTGAAGGCCGAGCACGGCACCGGGCGCAACATGGCGCCCTTCGTCGAACTGGAATGGGGCAGCGATGCCTACCAGTTGATGTGGCAACTCAAGCGCCTGCTCGACCCCAACGGCATCCTCAACCCGGACGTGGTGCTCAGCGAAGACCCGCAGATCCACCTCAAGCACCTCAAGCCGCTGCCGGCGGCCGACGAGATTGTGGATAAGTGCATCGAGTGCGGCTTCTGCGAACCGGTGTGCCCGTCCAAGGGGCTGACCCTGAGCCCGCGCCAGCGCATTGTGATCTGGCGCGATATCCAGGCCCGCAAGCGCGCCGGCATCGACACCACCGAACTGGAAGCGGCCTATCAATACCAGGGCATCGACACCTGCGCGGCCACCGGCCTGTGCGCCCAGCGCTGCCCGGTGGGCATCAACACCGGCGAGCTGGTGAAAAAGCTGCGCAGCCAGCACGCCACGCACGCCAAGGCGGCCGATTGGCTCGGCTCGCACTTCGCCACCACCCTGCAGGGCGCGCGGTTCACTCTGCACGTGGCCAACGGTGCGCGGATGCTGCTGGGGGCGCCACGCCTGGCCAGGGTTTCGGCGGCGCTGACCAAACTATCCAAGGGCCAGGTGCCGCAATGGACCAGCGCCATGCCGCAGCCGGAGCGGGCCATTCGGTTCAGCCCGGCCGTCAGCGACCAGCGGCCACGGGTGGTCTACCTGGCGGCCTGTGTGTCGCGAGTCATGGGCCCGGCGGCCGTGGACAAAGAGCAAAGCTCGCTCTACGACAAAACCCGTGGCCTGCTGGAAAAAGCCGGTTACCAGGTGGTGATCCCGGACAACGTCGAAAGCCTGTGCTGCGGCCAGCCGTTCGCCTCCAAGGACTATGCGGAACAGGCCGAGCACAAGCGCCAGGAACTGATCGGCGCCCTGCTCCACGCCAGCCGCGGTGGCCTCGACCCGATCTACTGCGACACCAGCCCCTGCACCCTGCGTCTGGTGCAAGACCTGGGTGACGTGCGCCTGGACCTGTACGACCCGGTGCGCTTCATCCGCACCCACCTGATGGACAAGCTCGAGTTCACCCCTCAGGAAGCGCCGGTCGCCGTGCACGTCACCTGCAGCACCCAACACCTGGGCGAAAGCCAGGCGCTGATCGACCTGGCGCGGCGTTGCAGCAACAACGTGGTAATCCCGGAAGGCATCCATTGCTGCGGCTTCGCCGGCGACAAAGGTTTCACCACACCAGAGCTCAACGCCCACGCCCTGCGCAGCCTCAAAGACGCGGTGCAGTACTGCAGCGAAGGCATCTCCACCAGCCGCACCTGTGAAATCGGCCTGAGCCAGCATGGCGGGATCGATTATCACGGGCTGGTCTACCTGGTGGACCGCGTGACCCAGGCTAGAACGGCTTGATCGGCATGTACCCACTGTAGGAGCGAGCTTGCTCGCGATGGACGTGAGAGCACTGCATTTACCCAGTCAATACGCGCTACCGTTGACGACCATCGCGAGCAAGCTTCGCTCCTACACCGGCATTAGGCGTTTCCCCCCTTTTTTACGCCCGCATGCTCAGTGGTCGTGCCCCTGGGCAGAAAAATAGAACCCTGGCGAACCCGCGCAGTCCACCGATCAAGCCCCCGGAAAACGGGAGCTTCCCGAAACCCGGCAGTTCGTGCTGATGGCCAGCAGCGCCTGGCCCTTCAGTTCAAGGAGACGCATATGAAACGCTCTGTACTGTTAGGCCTGTTCGTGACCGCCTCGATCCTGGCTTCCCCCGGCTTCGCCGGGAACCAGGAAGACCTGTGCCAGGTGAACCTGCAAACCATCCGTGATGCACGGACCACCATCCAGGCCGCGGACCTGCAGGCCAACATCGACGCCACCGTGCAACAAGCCCAGGCGGCCCAGGCGAAAAACACCGAGGAAGGCACCAAGGAATGCATCGCCCTGACCACCCGCGCGATCCAGACCATCCAGAACAGCACCAAGGGTGAAGGCGGCGGCTAACAGGCCCCGCCTTCGGGATGGCCTTGCGGGCCATTTTGGCGTAGACTGTACAAACCTGCTGGTAATGCACAGCAGGTTCGGGGCCGTTTAGGATTCGACGCCGGTTGCGAAACTTTAGGTGCATGCCGAGTTGGTAACAGAACTCGTAAATCCACTGTTGCAACTTCCTATAGTTGCCAATGACGAAACCTACGGGGAATACGCTCTCGCTGCGTAAGCGGCGCTAGCCTTCCTTCTGGTACCTTCGGGTCCAGCAATCATCAGGGGATGTCTGTAAACCCGAAATGATTGTCATACAGAACAGAATCGCCGTGCAGTACGTTGTGGACGAAGCGGCTAAAACTTACACAACTCGCCCAAAGCACCCTGCCCGTCGGGTCGCTGAGGGTTAACTCAATAGACACGGCTACGCATGTAGTACCGACAGCGGAGTACTGGCGGACGGGGGTTCAAATCCCCCCGGCTCCACCAAATAATCAATCAAAGACGTCCACGGACGTCTTTTTTTGTGCCTGAAATTCAGTGAAATCAAGGGCTTCAGCTCCATTGGTTTCCGTAGAAGAGTTTTGAGTTCCACTCGTTTTGGTATTCCAAATGGTATTCCAGGCATCCCTGATGCTAATTTTTGGAATACCAAAACGGTGTCAGAGGTAGCTCTCATGCCTGCTCAAGCCCATCGCCTAACCGGGTCGATGTGGTTTTGGCCTACATTGGAGGTCGAGCGTGACCAAGCCCTTCGATATGGCGCTGTTCCTGAATGGCGTTCTAGTGGGCTCGAAAGTCACGCAACAATGGCACCTACGACAAGCCCGGATCATGCAAGCTGCCACCCGATATTACTACCGACTCACTACTCTATTAGTCTGAAAGCGATTAGGGAGCAACCAGGAGTTACTGATCGATCGATAGAGCAGTCAAGGGTAGGCAACCTATCAGCTTAGTTATTCACTGAGCTCTACCTTCGCGTGAGGATCATATTGGCAAATGACATTGCTCAAGCATAAGCACTGCGATGACGAAAAATGCCAGAAGCGGATGGTGGACGAGAGCATGGCATTTTGATAGCGTGAATTCAGATAAAAGTACTGCAGCCAAGAGTTTAAGCTGCTCAACCGAATTTCAAAAACACCCAAACAACACTAAGAACTCACCACTTTATTAAAGTGCATCGAACAGAATCAAGGAATAAGATAATGTCAGAAATGCCGCTCGGCTACGCACTGTATAATCGCACACTAAACAGCAACTCAACCGAATACAAAGTAGAGCGCGACAAATTACGAGGAAGCTTTCTTGCTGCTCGCAATAACGTCAAACACCTAATTGCGAGTATCCACACTCAACTGCATGGACTAACAGTACATGATATAAGCCATGTGGATTCATTATGGAGGTTAGCAGACGAAATACTAGGAACTAACTACCCTTTAAATGAAGCGGAGGCATACGTTTTAGGAGGGGCCTTTCTCCTTCATGATTCCGCCCACACAAAGGAAGCGTTTGCTGGAGGCATTGAGGAAATTAAGAAAACAATAGAGTGGAAAGATTTGATCGGTCAAAACTTTGACCAAAATGATCCCACCCCGAACAGTCCAGAAGAAAAACAAGCTTTATTTTTCACACTCCGTCATTTGCACGCGGACCAAGCAAAAATCCTTCCTAAACTTAGGTGGAATATACCTGGATGTGACGACCAGATGTATATAATTGAAGACTTCGAACTCAGGGAATATTACGGAGATCTGATCGGCGAACTTGCCGCCAGTCATCATTGGAGCACATCTGAAGTACTTCAAACCTTCGAAAAGCGGGTTTTATCCCCCCCATCTTGCTTAGAAAATACCAACTGGGATGTCGACGCGCTTAAAATTGCTTTCATTCTGAGAACCGCAGACGCCGCCCACTTAGATGCGAAACGCGCCCCATGGTTTTTATTTGCACTGCAACAACCAGAGGGAGTATCTCAAGAGCACTGGCGCTTTCAAGCTAAAATGGGCGTACCACGACTCACAAACAGCAATGAACTTAAATTTACTGCTGGTTCTAGCTTCAGTGCTTCAGAGAAAAGAGCTTGGTGGCTTGCATATGACACCATTAATATGGTGGATAAGGAGTTGCGTCATGCTCATAGCATTTTGGGAGAGTTTGGTAGAACACAATTTGCAGCGGAACGTGTTACAGGAGCTGGATCTGTAGAGCTTTTCTCGAAACATGTCCGAGCAATCGGATGGGAGCCAATCGACACATCACCCAAGATCAGTAACATACCATTTGTCATAGCAAATCTTGGAGGAGCAGCACTCTATGGCGAACATCCATATGTAGCTATTCGAGAGCTAATACAAAATTCAGCCGACTCAATCCGAGCGCTCAGAAATTTGGGCTACATTGATGAGAACGAGGGAAAGATCACCGTCACACTAAGCTTTGAAGAAGATATTCCCCATATCACCATTAAAGATAACGGGCTTGGCATGAGCAAGTTCGTACTTACAAATGTACTCACCGATTTCGGTACGTCACTTTGGAGATCTGCACACTTACGAAGCGAGCTTCCAGGATTAGCCAGCACACAATTCAAATCAGTCGGAAAATTTGGAATTGGCTTCTTCTCGGTATTCATGCTAGGAGAAAATATATCCATAATAACAAGAAGATTTGAACCAAAAGCGGGAGAGGAGTCCCAATGGAAAATGCAGTTTGAACATGGGCTCCCTGATCGCCCCACAGTTTCACAGCCAAGTATAAAAGAAAGGCTAAGAACTCAAGGAACCGAGATAAAAATAGCACTAAAAAATGGAGTATTAAAAAGTCTTCTTAACAACCCCAAAACAGAAGACTCCATGGACTATCTCAACCATGAAACCAAACTAACCGAGACTAAAAAATCAAACCTCAAGCTTGAAAGATTAGTAAAAACCATTTTCCCTATGGCCGATATAGACATATATTGCCAATATAACGACGAGACACCATACAAAATCATCACAGCCAACGATTGGAAAAAATGCAGCGATAAAGAAATCCACCAACGCACCTCTTGTGATTCCTCATCACTGACAACCTTAACTGATAAAGAAGGTAATATAATAGGAAAACTCGCCATAGGCACCCGATACATATCCGTTAGACCCGCTTCAATTACTTTTCAGGGGTTATGGTGCGGAGAGCTCAGTGGAGTTACGGGCTTTATTGCAACCACATCAAACAATCGTGAGGCAAGTCGGCATGATGGCGTAATCACTAGTGACATTAGCATTTGGAAAAAATGGGCCTCAGATGTTTTGGCTACAGAGAAGGACCTATCGTTCAACAAACTACTTGCTTTACACCCATTAGTTCCGAACCTCGACTTACCTGTATGGACACAAGGAGGGAAACTCTTCAGCACCGACCAACTTAAGAGATACTTATCTACTATCGACAAAATACTTATACATTACGGAGAGCTAAAACACGAAAGCCACGACGAAATGAGCAGTGATTCATTTGAAAGCGGCCTAAGTTTAAAGCCCGAACTAATTTGCATCCCTCACTTTTCACCTTCACGGTATGCAAAACCCCCAAAAAGACATGTCCGATACTGGATCAACTCGAGCAATCAAACATTTCCATGGAACATCGGAGCAACACCGATAGATTATTCAGAAACACTAATATCACTTCTCGATGATGTTTGGGGCAACTATACAGAAATTGATGACGAGGAATATGTTATTGGCTCTGTCGACCACACGGAACTTATACGCAATATCACCATTTACTCGAGAAGTTAACTACACCTTATAAACTTCATCCTACACAACCACCAAATTACTCAACGAACGCGGACGTCATTAGCCGTCCGCGCTCATGGGTTTGGGCTGCGCAAGAAAACTCTGAAGAATGAGCCCTGTCAACTATAGTAGTCCAAAATTGCGTCCCTTCGCACCTCAACACTTGGAGGGACTCTCACTTTGGTCTGAGACTCACAACGCCGATGTGAGGGGGTCTACAACCATGTTTTTTACAGATACCAACCTATCGCCACTTGCAGCTAAGCGACAACTCAAACTCAAGCATGGTTACGAATCATGCTAGTTGGATTGTGTGCAAAGGGTGGCCACCTTAAGTACAGCATCCAAGTTGGTACTCCAACCAAAAAAGAACTGACAACAAACATATAAATCAATATTTTATTGGTCGAATTCAAATCACCCTGCCCCACCAAACAAGCTAGAAAAAAGTAACTAATGGATTTTCGCAAGTTCTTTTTTGTCCCTGAATTGGTGGTTTTGGCTCGAATATTTAGCTATTGAGAGACGTTACTTCTTTCTACACATCTCAACATCGCCCTGGGTTTTCAGGTCAGTATCGATACCGAGCCGATATCTGCAGTAGTCGATGATCCACTTTCGCTCCTCCTCCGCGAGGCGTTCGACTTGCCTGATCTCTCCATCATTGGCGTGGATGTTGTAAAACTTCATCTGAAAGGTCGGATGCTTCTTGATGAATAGAATCGTCTCAATGTCACCATCCTCCAGTGCTTCGTAGTAGCCAATATAAAGCACGGCCCATAACGCCAATGCCGCTGCCGCTGCGATCAATAGTTTTTTCATTCTTTCGGCGCCGGTGGGGGCATCAGTTTTGTTTTGGTCCTGATGTTTCTGACCAATTCCATCCCGATATTCCCGGGGCAGATCTTTCCTTCCGAGGCTTGTCCAGGGTACTCCCTGTGACCGCCAAAGTTCTTGATGACGAAGACGCTTTTCAGAGCCTCGATCAAGTGCATCAACGTATCAATTTGGACGGCTGGTATCACGTTTGTTGTGCTGTAGCCGAGGTGGTCAAGGGCTACGCGGCCTTTAGCGACCCAGTCGCCGCCCTCTTCCGGCGTTGTCAGGTTTTCCAGCAGGACAATGCCGATCAGGCCAGTGTTGAATTTCAAAACGCTTGAGCCTTGCAGGCGGATGTCTCGCCCTTCGAATATCTGCCCAGTGCAGTCAATCCCGTAGTGGTAGCCAATATCATCGTATTTTTGGCTCAGATGGCCCTTCTGGATTTCCTGCATCTGTTCCGCGCCGGGAGTACAACTATGGCTGCGCCCGGCGTGGTGCAGGGCAATCATGCTGTAGTCCCAATCCATGATCATGTCCGGCTTGCCTTTCACTGCTCCCCAGGATGAGCGCTCGACAAAGGTTACACCCAACGATCGAACCTTTTTAATGATCGCCTCACGTGTAGCGGCCCGGTCATTCACGGTAATTGGGATAGGGCACATGAATTCGCCAGGCTTTATTTCTTGTGCAGTCGCTTGTGTCGCAAACTTGGCGGTCATCAGCGTTCCTCCGACAGTTCGTGAAGCGTTCGAGCGGGAGCGTTGAATTTGATGTGAAGTGAAGTGAAATATTGGCGTCAGGTGTCGTTGTCTTAACGTGCGCGATGCCGTTGGCATCGGTAGTGCCTGATGTCTCCACCCCATTGATGGTCGCGACATAGTCCCGAAAGGCCAGGGGATTACCTGTTTCACTGTTGGTGATACTGAACGACTGCCCGTAGGTTTTCTGAATGGAAAGGGGCACGGGAGGGATAAACGGCGCGGGGGAATGCGAGTCGCCGATGATCACCGTAGCCGATCCGGCAATCACAACGTCACCGTGGGTGCCGAGGGTGTCGACCAGTGCTGCGTTTTTGCCATTGATGAAGACCGTTGCCGATACAGCAGAGGCCAAGGCGCTGCCGCAGGTGCAGGTATCCCCTTTTCGGGCAGCTGAAAGTCCGTCGAAGAACACATCGTAGGAACCCGAGGCGATTGCCTTGGCGCCGTGCCCAGGTATTGGGCAGTTGGTCGGATCGGTGATGCGTGCGGCTGGCTTTGCCATGCATGACTCCCTGTCATCGAATTCGTCGGGCGGCGACTGTAGCAAATCTGCTTGGAAAGATGATGTGAGGAGTCTGCGTATGAACTTCAGATCGATTTGCAGCAACCCGAAAATGCAATTCCGAAAGTTAGCCAAATGACTCCTCTTAATCGAAGTAACCCGTTGGATTTATTCAAAAAACCAAGAGCAACTCATCTTTCATGGAGTTCTTTTAAGCCTTGAAAAGGCAACTCCCACCAGAACTTTCGCACAAACAAAGCAGACGCTTCTTACAGCCTTTAAGCCCTCGATGAACTGATGTAATTAAAAGCCTTGAGATAACCTTCAAGGGTCGCAAATATCAGCGATAGGCTTTGACAGGCCAAAAAAGTGTAACCTTCCGCACCGCCCCAAAAGACGGCATGCTTTCGCACGCGCAGTTCTCTATGGCGGCTGTGCGTGGGGCATTCTCGGATGCGCCGGGTTCCTACACTTCCGGTCTGTCAACCCGCGTACAGCTGCCACCCAATCCTGTTTGACAGCAGGGAGTGGCCGCTTCTTTCGACAGTGTAGGAGCTTGACCATGAAGAAAATCACGCCAAATCCGCCCTGCCCCAGCACCTCCGATTTTTTCGCGAGTCTTGTGTTTTCAGAACATTCAAAACTGGACGTCATCAGCAAGCCAACGTCCGAGTTTGAACCTGCAACGCCCAGCGAAATCTCGCATTCACTCTTTATCCTGGCGCCCAACATCGATACGGAAACGCTGTTGCTGCATACCCGCGAGAATCTTGCCTCGCTCAATGCAATGACCGACGACCTGATCGCCGAACTGGGAAACCAACAGCGCACCAGAGCACTGGCAATCCAACAGTTCGTCATGCTGAGCGAATTGCTGATAAACAGGGCTCTCGGACAGGTGGCCCCGTCTCATTCAACGCCTGCTCATGCAGCCTGAATGGAGAAGACACCATGGTCCGTTACATGCCCATCACCGGCCTGGACTGTACGATCCCGGCCTTGCTTATCGACACGGAAGCGCCTCTGGACGTGTTGCATGAAAACGCAGCCTATCGCATCCGTTGCGCCACCCAACTGCTAGAGCAATTGGCGACAGACCACCCTCTGCAAGGCAACGCCATCACCGTGAACGAATTGGCGCAGCTGTTGGTGATCCCCCTACGCGACGGTTGTGATTTGCTGGATATCATCGGGCGACGTTTACAAGCCGAGGCTCTCTCGACGTAAGTAAATAGGGCGGCTTCCAAGCCGCCCGCTTTCATCAAGACAGCACCCAGTTTCTCCCCACACACATCTATCGCCCTCAAATCAGCACCTCCAACTCCACCCCCTCCGCCATCGCCCTATTCCCCGCATCCCCCGGATGCAGGTGATCGCCCGAATCGATCTGCGGCAACAACCGGGTTGGCTGCCGCGGATCGCGGGTCATCTGATCAAAGTCGATCACCGCATCGAACGCCTGGCTGGTGCGTATCCACTGGTTGAGCGCCTGGCGCAGTTGTTCCTTTTGCGGGCTGTGGTAGTGCTCGATGATGCTGCCTTCCAGGGCGCCTTCGAAGGGCAGCAGTGTGGTGCCGATGATGCGCAGGTTGTGGCGGTGCGCCTGGTCGATCAGTTGTCGATAGCCGGCAATCAGCTCGTCCAGTGCAGGCAAGGGTGCGTTGGGCGCGAAGGCGGTGCCGGGCCAGCTGATGTCGTTGATTCCCAGCATCAGCACCACGCTTTTCACGCCGGGCTTGTTCAACACGTCGCGCTCGAAACGCGCCAGCGCGCTGGCGCCCATGCCGTGTTCGAGCAGGCGCGCGCCGGATATGCCGCCGTTGAGCACGGCGATGTTTTCGGCGGCCAGGCGCTGGGCGAGGAAGTCGGGCCAGCGGCGGTTGCTGTCCAGGGTCGAGCCGTTGCCGTCGGTAATGGAGTCGCCGAGCACCACCAGCGCCCGGCTGTCGGGCGCGGCGTCCACCAGGATGTCGCTGAGAAACAGCCTCGCTTCCACTTGCCGCTCACCCGCTAACTGCTGAGTGTCGACGTGGTTGCCCGCAGCGATAAACGCGGTTTGCTTGCCGTCCCAGTGGAAGGTGGTCAGCGGCGTGGGCTGCGGCAGGTACAGCGAGACAACCAGCTCACCAAGGGCCGGCACCGCCAACGCCACCGGGTCGCTGGTGCGGGTTTCGCCTGGTGCGATGCTGACCTGCTCCTCGCCGCCAAACTTCAGGATGTGCCCGGAACCTGCGCGAACGGACTCCCCCTTCTCCATGGCCGCGACCCGCGCCGCGCCAATCCGCAGCGGCTGCTGGCCGTATTCGTTGGAAACCACCACCCGCACCCGACTGCCACCGACGCTGACGCGCAGCTTCTGCTGGATGGTGCTGTCGGCCAGGGCCTCGGGAATCCGCGTGGGCAGCGGCAACTCGTTGCCCCAGGTCGGTTGCGGGCTGGCCATCCAGGTGGTGAGCCAGTTGTCCTGGGCCAGGGCAGGACCTGCGGCAAGCAGGGCCGTGACTATCAGCGGCAGGGAAAATCTTGAGTGCAGGGCTTTCATCCGGGTAGCTCCTTGAGGCCGTAAGGCTGAGGCGAGCCAGATTGCTCCATTCGAAATAACCGTGATAGAAGGCATAACTTCATATAGCCCATTCCGATATCGAATACCCATGGACAGTCTCAAAGCGATGCATTGCTTCGTCCGCGCCGTCGAGCTGGGCAGCCTGTCGTCGGCCGCCCGGGAGCTGGGCAGCACGCAGCCCACCGTCAGCAAACTGGTGGCGGCCCTGGAACAGCAGTTGGGCACCCGCCTGCTCATCCGCGGTACCAGCGGGCTGACGCCCACCGAACAGGGCAAGCGTTTCTACGAACGGGCGAAAGCCGTGCTGGAGGAATACAGCGAAGCGGTGGCCGAGGTGCGCGGCCTGACCGAACGCCCCGAGGGCGTGCTGCGGGTCAATGTGCCGGTGAGCCTGGGCGTGCTGCACCTCAATGCCTTGCTGCTGGCGTTCATGGCGCAATACCCGGACATCGAGGTGGAGCTGATCCTCAACGATCGCTTCGTCGACCTCACCGAGGAGAACGTCGACCTGGCCCTGCGCCTGGGCGGTGACCTGCCGCCCAACGCCATCGCCCGGCGCATCGCCACGTCGCCGCGCTACCTGGTGGCGGCCCCGGAGTACCTGCGCCAGCATCCGCCCTTGAACAGCCCGGCCGACCTGGGCGAGCACAACTTCCTGCGCTTCGCCTGGCTGGCGGCGGGCGACCGCCTGGAGCTGAGCGGCCCGCGCGGCGAGAAGGCCAGCGTCACCCCCCAAGGGCGCTACCGGAGCAACAGCTCGTTGGCCATCCGTGACGGCGTGTTGCAGGGCGCCGGGCTCTGTGTCACCCCGGCCTGGCTGGTCAGCGACCTGCTGGACAGCGGGCAACTGGTGCGGGTCCTGCCCGACTGGAGCGGGCCAGGCAACGAGGCGTTCCTGATCTACCCCGAGCGCCGCTACCGGCCCCTGCGCGTGCGTTTGCTCATGGAGTACCTGGCCGAGCGGGTGGCGCGGTTGCCGGGCTTCATTCCCTGAACCCAGGGCCAGCGCGTTGCCTGCCATGGCCACGATCAATGGCCATTACGATCCCCTTTTGGCCAACCCCGTGCTGTGAATCCCAGGGGCCGTCGGCAAGAATCGAACCCGGACCACTGACTCGATGGCCCAGGCTGTCACCAGAACCGCCCTTGTGAACCTTGACCCTCTTTGTCCTTTGCCTTTCAAGGACCGCCTGCCGCGTACAGAACATAAAAACCATCACCACGCTGGGGAAACCATTCATGGCCACTATGAAACGCATACTGAGTGCCACCGTTTGTGGGCTGTCGCTGCTGGCCGGCGCGGCACAGGCCGAGCAGCGCGAGCTGCGGGTGTACAACTGGGCCGACTACATCCTGCCGTCGGTGCCCAAGGACTTCGCCAAGAACAGCGGCATCAAGGTCACCTGGGACACCTTCGACACCAACGAATCCCTCGAAGCCAAGCTGCTGACCGGCAACTCGGGCTACGACCTGGTGGTGCCGTCGAACCAGTTCCTCGACACCCAGATCAAGGCCGGGGTGTTCCAGAAGCTCGACAAGTCCAAGCTGCCCAACTGGAAGCATCAGGACCCCGAGCTGCTCAAGCTGCTGGACCGCAACGACCCGGGCAACCAGTACGGCGTGCCCTACATGTACGGCACGGTGCTGATCGGCTTCAACCCGGCCAAGGTCAAGGCCGCGCTGGGCGACAACGCGCCGGTGGACAGCTGGGACCTGGTGTTCAAGCCGGAGAACATGGAGAAACTCAAATCCTGCGGCGTGGCCATGCTCGACTCGCCGTCGGAAATCCTGCCGCTGGCCCTGCATTACCTGGGCCTGGACCCCAACAGCCAGAACCCGCAGGACTATGAAAAAGCCAAGGAGCTGATGCTGAAGATCCGCCCCTACGTCACCTACTTCAACTCGGCCAAATACATGACCGATATCGCCAACGGCGACATCTGCGTGGCCATCGGTTACTCCGGCAGCTTCTACCAGTTCGGCAATCGCGCCAAAGAGGCCGGCAACGGCGTGGTGGTGGACTGGCGCCTGCCCAAGGAAGGCGCGCCGATCTGGTTCGACACCTTCGCCATTCCCAAGAGTGCGAAGAATGTCGCCGAGGCCCATGAGTTCCTCAACACCCTGCTGGACCCGAAAGTCATCGCGCCCATCAGTGATTTCCTCGGTTACCCCAACGCCAACAAGGATTCGATTGCGCTGATCAACAAGGAGATCACCGGCAATACCGACCTGACACCAACCCCCGAAGCCCTGAAAAAACTCTATGTGGTGCAGCCGCTGCCGCAAAAGCTGGAGCGCGTGCGGACCCGGGTCTGGACCAGCATCAAGTCGGATAAATAATCCGCCCTCAGGCAGCCCCGCCCTGGGGCTGCCTGGCCTTCACTTCAGCTCGAACACCAGGCAGGGATTGTCATTCAAGCGCCCCTCGAACACCGGGGTCGCCTGTTCCAGCGCAGTTCCCGTCAGCAATGCCCGATCCTTGCGCGCCAGGATCACCCAGGCCGGACGCGGCAGCGACGCCAGTGGCGACAGGTCGTCCTTGCCGATAAACCGCGGCTGCTCATCGTGGTCCAGGTTCATCATGTAGCGCACCGCCCAGGTGTCTTTGCCCAGGTTGAGAAACACCAGGGTGCCGCGGTCCTCCCCACGCAGTTGCTCGACCTGCCCGACAAAACCCCGGGTGGCGAATTGCAGGTCCTTGGCCGGCTCGATCACCTTCACCAGCAGCCACCACTGCGCCACCAGAGCCAACAGGCTGAGCAGCACCAGGCGCCGCCCCGGCGCATTGCGAGTGGTTTGCCAGACATGCAGCGCCAGCACCTGCAGGCCGAAAAACACCGCCATCATCAGCGGCAATGACAACGCCGGCCAATAACCGTGCTTCTGCCAGCTGTGCCGGCAGACCAGCAGCACCACGGCGCACAACCCCGGCAACAGCGCCACCAGGCCGAGATAAAACCAGCGCACCCTGAGCAGCCAGCGCCGCGGGTGGAGCAGGCCGTAAGCCGCGACCGCCGCGAACATCGGCACCATGGGCAGGATGTAATAGGCACGCTTGAAGTGCGGCACCGACAAGCCGAGCAGGATCATCAATCCACAGGCACCCAGGCGCGCCAGCAGTTGCAGCTTGTCGTCGGAGTGCCGCGTGGACCATTGCCGACGCAGGACGAACAGCGTCGCCAGCGCCAGCGGCACCACCGGGAAGTACCGGTAGAGGCTGAGCTGAAAGTAGAAATACAGCGGCTCGCCGCTTTCATCGAGGCGCCCGCCCACCTGCATCTGGTAGACCTTCCGGGCGAAGGCTTCGCCGCCACTGAACTGCGCCAGTTGCATCAACGCCCACCAGCAGGCGGCCAGCAGGATCAGGCCGATCAACCCATGGACGAGTACCCTGCTCAACAGTCGCCAGCCGTCACCCGGTGCCCGGCAAATACTCAATGCCCAGTAGGTACAGGCCACGCCGCAGACCTCGATCAGTCCCAGGGGGCCGCGGATGGCGAAGGCGATGACAAACAGCGGAAAAATTGCGTACTGGCGCCATTTAGAACCCAACTGCTCGCCGCTGTGCAGCAGGTAAAAACAGCCCAGGCACAGCAGCGAGACCATCTGGTCCAGGCATACCGAGCGCGACTTCTCCAGCCACTGGGTGGTCAGCGCCGTAAGCAGCACCGCCAGCAGCGCCCAGGTGCGGTCGAACGGCGCCAGCAGGCGGTACAGCAGCGCCAGCACCCCGGACGAGGCCAGCGCCGTGGGCAGGATATTGGCCAATTCGTTAGGCGCGCCGAACAGCTGGGCAAAGCCATAGCTGAACAAGGTGGCGGTGCCCGGATAGTCCGGATAAGGCTCGCCATAGGTGGTGGGAAACAGGCTCGCACCGTGGCGGAACATCTCCTGCAAGAACAACATCCAGCGCCCATCGAAGCCTTGCGCCGGCTGGTCCCAGATGCCGAACGTGAACAGCAGCAGGGCCAGCAGGAAAATTGCCGAAGACTCCACGCCAAAACGTTGCCGCTGACTCATCATCTACCCGCCAGGTTGATCGCCACTCAGTGGGCGTGACGGCAAGCATGTTGCGGGAACAAGTGCTGAACGATCGCTGAACGTTTATCAGGATTCATCGAACCCTCGACAGCGGACAAAAAAACGGCCTGGTGGGATCGCCGCCAGGCCGTATTCGAGTCATTGCACGATTTACAGAAAGACCGCCGAGAGCATGCCCAGCGCGCCCAGGCAACAACCGATCAGAGTGCCGCGCCCCGGCAACTCACGGAACACCGACCAGATCACCAGCGGTTCGAGCAGCAACAGCGAGGTCACCGACACCACCGTGATCATCCAGATATCGCCGACCGCCAAATAGCCCAGCCAATAGGCGCCAATCAGGCAGATACCGGCGAAACACATGATCAGTACAGGCAACGCCAGGTCCGGCCATGACGTGTTGCCCGTATGCGCCAGGCGGGCGGCGACCACTTCGCTGTAGATCGCGCAAAACTCGCCCAGCACCATCAGCCCTACAGCAGAAACTCCGAGTAATTCTTTGGACATATGACAAACCCCTTGGTATTGAGAGCCAGATTTTTCAGCTCCCAGGCAGCAATGGCTCCGCTGACGGAGCCGCCATGACGATGCCGAGGGGTTTGCTCTAATTCAGTGACCGTAAGGAACCTGAACATGTCCATCTCCTGCGTGGTGGGTGGTACGGGCGCCCGCGAACGCCATGGACGATTGCGGGGTGCTAGCTGTATAGGGTATTTCCGAGGCGGTCGACACGCGTTTTTTTGTAGAGTTTTTGTGTGTTGTCGCGATGACAGCAAGCCTTTGTCCTCCTTATGTCGAGATACTTTCATGGCCCTCCTTGAACTCCACAGCGCCCGCCTCGACCTGGTGGTGCTGAGCCCGGCTCAGGCCGAACTGGAAAGCGCCTATCACCTGGACAACCAGCAACACCTGGCGCCCTGGTCGCCGTTGCGTCCCGCCGACTACTACAGCACCGAACAGGTACGCCTGCGCCTGGAACAGCAGGCGGTCGCCTATGGTTTTGGCAATGCCGTGCATTTCGCCCTGCTGGAAAAGGCCAGCGGCCAGATGATCGGCACGTGCAATTTCACCGGGATCATGCGCGGGGCGTTCCAAGCCTGTTACCTGGGTTATTCCCTTGCCGCGGCCCATCAGGGCCGGGGGTTGATGCACGAGGCGCTGCAGACCGCCATCGGCCATATGTTCGAGGAGCTGAAGCTGCACCGGATCATGGCCAACTACATCCCCGACAACCAGCGCAGTGCCGCATTGCTGGAACGCCTGGGGTTCGAGCGCGAAGGTTATGCCAGGGCCTACCTGCAGATCGCCGGGCGCTGGCAGGATCATGTGCTCACCGCGCGGGTCAACGACGCCCTGATGTGACTGGCGCTACTCGGCCCGGAAGTTCCAAACGATCTCCACCACCCGCACGGCCAGGACCAGGTACACCAGGAACAACGCGACCTGCAGCAGCCGGTGATAAGGCAGCCTGGCCAGCCGGCGCAGGCCGTCGCTGACATTGAGCAGCATCAGCAGCGCCGACACCCCGATCAGCCCCCAGCCGGTCAGGCCGGAGCCGAACAGGCCCAGAAACAGGTGGTGGTCGCTGTGCAGCGCATTGGTCCCGGCGGCGAACAGCAAGGCGCAGACCAGCAGGTTCTTGACGTTGTCGAAGACCCGCGTGTTCAGGTCGCCATCCAGCAGGTCCAGATACTTTCGCCACAGTTTGCGCATGTTCAAGGCACCTGTTCAGCCGTAGGAAAGAAAGACGCCCAGGGCGTTTTCAAAGATCAATCACCCGCCAGGCGCACCTCCCAGCGTAGTGACGATTGCCGCAACCTGCTTGCGGTCGTTCCCCCCATGCGGGCACCCCGTTCAGCAGGGAAAACAGGCAGGAGCCTGCTGCTCCCCAATCCTCCCTCGTTCACGATTTGTTAAGAATCGCCTCCGTATACTCGGACCGCCTGATCCTCCCCGGCGCAATCTCTTCGGCAGTCCCCTCATGTCGCGACCCGCACCGCTGTTGTTTCTGCTTGCCGCCCTGCTGTTCTTCTTCGCCCTGGGCAACCACCAGTTGCAAGGCTCCACCGAAGCCCGGGTCGCCGGGATCGCCATGCAGATGCACCTGGACGATGACTGGGTGACGCCGCGCCTGTTCGGCCAGCCCTTCCTGGAAAAACCGCCGCTGAGCCTGTGGCTCGACGCCAGCGCCATCCGCGTATTCGGTGGCACGCCGTGGGCGGTGCGCCTGGCCTCGGCCTTCGCCGGGCTGTTCAGCGTGATGCTGCTGTACGCCATGCTGCGCCGCTTCGGCCGGCCGCCAGCGGTGGCCTGGGTCGCCGGCGCCATGCTGGCGACCATGGCCAGTTACTGGGGCAATGTGCGCGGGGTCGGTGAAGACGCCCTGCTCAGCCTCGGCGTAACCCTGGCGCTGCTGGCGTTTTTCCACACCCAACGGCGCCAGGCCGAAGGCCAGCCGGCCACCCTGGGCTGGCTGCTGTTCGCCCTCGGCATCGCCATCGCCACCCTGAGCAAGGGCGTGCTGGGCTTGGCGATGCCGGGGGTGGTGATCTTCGCCTGGCTGCTGGCCGACAGCCTGATCGAAAAGCGCTTCGCCCTCGGCCACTGGCTCAAGCCCGCCCTGCTGACCCTGCTCGGCCTGGTGCCGCTGCTGATCTGGCTGTGCTTCCTGTACCAGCGCGGGGGCCTGCAAGCCCTGGGCGAAGTGCTGTGGACCAACAGCGTCGGGCGCTTCGATGGCTCCTTTGTCGAGGCCGGGCACTACGAGCCCTTCTATTACTACCTGGCCAAGCTGCCGCAAGCCTTCCTGCCGTGGAACATCCTGGTCTACCTGGGCCTGTGGCACTTTCGCAAAAGCCTGGTGAAAAACCGCTACCTGCTGTTTTTCAGCCTGTGGCTCGTAGCCCAGTTCACCCTGCTGTGCCTGGCTTCGAGCAAGCGCACCGTGTACCTGATGTCGCTGACCCCGGCCGCGGCGGTGCTGGCGGCCGAATACGCGGCAGTGCTGTACGAACGCCTGCGCCAACGCGCCGCGGGCGATGGGTTCTGGAGCGTCGTGGGGCGTCGGCGCTGCGGCCTGGCCATAGGCGTGCTGACGCTGGTGGTGTGCAGTTACCTGGTGGCCGCGCAGTGGGCCGCGCCACGCGCCGATCGCAAGCTGTCCTTTGTGCCGCTGATCAGCGAGATCCAGACGCTACAGGCCGCCGGGCAGCAGGTGGCGCTGTATCAGGCCAACGAACGCGCGGCCGGCGCCAGCGTGTTCTACACCCAGAGCCTGCTCAAGGACGTGCAGACCGAGGCCCAGCTGAATGAGTTTCTCGGCACCTCGCCGAACAACGTGGCGGTCATGGCCCTGGAGGAAGACCCCAAGCCACCGCTCAAGGTACTGAAGAAGGTCACGGTCAGTCGCCAGGCCTACTACTTTGTCGGCCACTGACCGGCACAGTGAGCGCATATAAAAAAGGCACCCTCATGGGTGCCTTTTTTTATCTCGTTGCCAGGCTTTCGCGCTGGCGCCGGCATGGCTCACTGAACGGTTTTCAGCTTGACCACATCGCCGGAGACCTTGGTGGTGTAACCGCTCAGGACCCAGGCCCAGAACCAGTTTTCCTGGATCTGGGTGTTGATCATCGCGTCACCGCCCTTGGCCTGGATGGCGGCGGTCTGGGCGCGGACGAAGCGGTTGTTCTGCCGGATTGGAATGACCCCGAACAGCATGATGCCGGTAGCCGTTGCTTCGCTGTGACCGACCACGGTGTACTGGCTACTATCCAGTTGCTGAGTTTTCATCGCAGTGCCGGTGCAGCCAGCCAGGGCCAGGACAACCAGCGCCGAGGCGGCAACTTTGCTCAAGTGTTTCATGCATGACTCCATAAACCAGGAACCCGGGAACTCTTTTCTCCGGGGGCGCGCACCCTAACAGTTCTGGTCAGCAAAAAAACATCGGCAAGCGCCAAAAACTGCGCCGGGGCCCTCTCCCGCCAGGCGCCTGGCAACGACGATTTGGTCAGCTACTGAAGCAGCGTTATCGGTCCGCCGCCGCGATCGGCACCGCGGACTGCTCGGCCCCCGGTTCGCTGTGCGCCAGCACCGGTTGTTCCAGACGGGCGCGGCCATAAAACAGCAGCGCCGTCAGCAAGCAGGTGAGCCACACCACGATTCCCGCCCAGAAGGTATGGGACATGTAGTGCCAACCCTGCAGCACCCGGGTGGTGCCATAGACGAAGCCCAGCAGCAGCGAGCCGTACAGCAGCGCCTTGGCGTGGCGCCAGCGATAACGCCGGGCCACGAAGTACAGCGCCAGCAGGGTGAAACCGCCCGAGGCATGGCCGCCCGGCCAGCAGCGGCCGTCACCGGCGGTCTTCAACAGCTCGAAGTTCTCATACCACTCCTTGTGCTCGATCTTGCCGGCGTACTGGGTGGTTTCCACCGGGCAGTACACACTGGTGTGGCCCTTGAGGTAGTGAATCGCCCCGGTGCACAGGGCGAAGGCCACCACCACAAACAGAAAGTCCCGGCGATGGCGCGCGGTAAAACGCAATACCGGCGCCACGCGGAGCCTCTCCAGCAAGGCCTTGCCGCGGCCGAACCTTGCGCCCTTGAACAACGGCCAGACAAACGACAGCAGCAGCCCGATCAGCGCCAGCTCGCCGGTCCAGTTGGGGATGATCCGCGCCCATTTGTGGGTGATCTTCTCGAACAGATGGGAGTGATCCAGCGGGAAGGTCTGGCTCAGCGGATCGAAGAACAGGTCGCTGAAGGCGATGTCGATCCGGGTCATGTCGAACATCAGGAACACCAGCGCCGCGCACAGCAGCGGCAGGCCGAGGTTCCATTTATAAAAGCTCCAGGCCGTAAAGCGGGAACGGGAAAGCGCCGGCATATGCAGAGTCTCGGACAAGGGACGGTCAGGGGCGATTGAAGGCGACGGAACGCCAGTCGCTGGCTTCGATGAAGCCAAGCATGTGTGGACGCCCGTCGAGGGGATCGGTGGAGACGAACAACGAGGCGCCGTAGCCCAGGGTCGAAGACGGCAGCTTCAGCGCCTTCTCCAGCGCGGCCATGCATTCGCTGTGGGTCACCAGCACCAGGTTGCGCCCGGCCACCTTGTGCGCCAGGGCATCGCGCAACAGGCTGCGTTTGCAGTCGAACAGCCAGTCTTCGCCACTGCCGGCCTTGCTGAACATATAACCCGAGGTCTGTACCGCGCGGGTCAGCGGGCTGTGGTAGATGTCGGCCTGGTCCAGCCCCAGGTGCTCGAACTGCGCGCCGACACCCACCGCCACGTCACGGGCACGGTCGGTGATGCCGTCGGGCACGTTCAGGCAGGCGGCCCTGGAATGGTCGCAACGCTCGACGTGACGAATCAGCACAATCATCTGGCCCTTGGCCCAGCCGGCGCTCAAGGCCCTGGCGCCGGCCAGGTTGCCGTGGGCCAGGTCCGGCACCGCCGCGGGCTTGAGCACAAAGAACACCAGCGGCAGCACCAGCAAGGCCACCAGGGCGATCACCAGGGTATTGCGATAACGGGCAAAACGGCTCGCGACGAGCGCGGGTTTTGCCACCGGAAGACTGAGTCCTGACGCCACGTGCGAGCCGCCCCTATATGACCACCAGACATTGAGTTGAGCAGCGCAGCAGACGCTAACCGCCGCTCATGACAAATCGGGTGCGTGGCACCCGATCGAGGGTCGGACTTTAGGCAGCGAGGCGTGGCCGCCCAGTGAAACGGATGTGAAAAAAAGCTCAATCGGCCAGGCGGTTTCTGGAGCGAAATCCGGCCCTTGAAAAGCCCCAAAATGGTGCAAGAAACTAATGCGACGAAATCGTTTCAGCTATTGCCCTTGCCGCCGATACACACCTGCGAACAAATCCTTGCTGGCCACCAATAACAACAATCTTCCAGCGATACACGATCAAGCAGCACAACGTTCCTGGAGGAATTGCATGAATAGCTGGTTCGGCAACATCAGCGTCAATCTCAAGTTAGGCCTGGGCTTCGGCCTGGTCCTGGCCCTGACTACCATCCTCGCCATCACGGGCTGGACCAGCCTGGGCGGTCTGATCGACCGCAGCAACTGGATGAGCGACATCACCCAACTGAACGCCGGGCTGACCAAGCTGCGCGTGACCCGCCTGCAATACATGCTGACCAACGGCGACGAAACCGCCGCGCAGAATGTGCAGGCCTCCCTGGACGACTTCTCGGCCCAGCAACAGAAGCTGCAGAACAGCTTCAAGAACCCGGCCAACATCAAGCTGCTCAAGGAACAGGGCGCCACCATCAGCGCCTACCAGGCGTCCCTGAACAAGATGCGCAATGCCTACCGCAACGCCAACGCCGCCCGCGCGGTGATGAACGGCAACTCGGAAACGGCGCGCAACCTGATCAACAGCATCACCACGCGCGTTCAGCAAATGCCCCTGAGCGACCAGCGCTTCGAACAGTTCCAGGCCATCACCAAGGCCCGTGAGGAGTTCCTGCTGGCGCGTTTCGAAGTCCGTGAATACATCTACAACAGCACCGCGGAAGCCGAGCGCAATGCCGCCGCCCAGATCAACGCGGCGATTGCCGCGCTGGGTGGCCTGGACAGCCATTTCAGCAGCACCCAGGGCGATGCCCTGCGCCAGTTGAAAACAGCGCTGGATGACTACCGCACCTCCCTGCTGACCTTCAAGGCCGCGGTCAGCGAAGCCGGCCAGGCGCGCAAGGAAATGACCGAACAGGGTGCCCTGATCGTCAGCCAGAGCGAAGAGCTGTACCAGTTCCAGCTCGACCGCCGCGACGAAGAAAGCGTCCAGGCCCGCAGCCTGCAACTGATCAGCACCCTGCTGGCGCTGCTGGTGGGCATCCTGGCCGCGGTGATCATCACCCGCCAGATCACCCGTCCACTGCGTGAAACCATGACCGTGGTCGAGCGCATCGCGTCCGGCGACCTGACCCAAGACGTGCGCGTCACCCGCCGCGACGAACTCGGCGTGCTGCAACAAGGCATCGGCCGCATGGGCGTGACCCTGCGCGAACTGATCACGGGCATCCGCGACGGCGTGACCCAGATCGCCAGCGCCGCCGAAGAGCTGTCGGCGGTGACCGAGGAAACCAGCGCCGGGGTCAACAGCCAGAAGGTCGAGACCGACCAGGTGGCCACCGCCATGCACGAGATGACCGCCACCGTGCAGGAAGTCGCGCGCAACGCCGAAGAAGCCTCGCAAGCCGCGGCCGCCGCCGACGGCGAAGCCCGCGAAGGCGACAAGGTGGTGGCCGAAGCCATCGCCCAGATCGAACGCCTGGCCAGCGAAGTGGTGCGTTCCACCGACGCCATGAGCGTGCTGCAACAGGAAAGCCAGAAGATCGGCAGCGTCATGGACGTGATCAAGGCCGTGGCCGAACAGACCAACCTGCTGGCGCTGAATGCCGCCATCGAAGCCGCCCGCGCCGGTGAAGCCGGTCGCGGTTTCGCCGTGGTCGCCGACGAAGTCCGCGCCCTGGCGCAACGCACGCAGAAATCCACCGAGGAAATCGAAGGCCTGGTGGCCGGCCTGCAGAACGGCACCCAGCAAGTGGCCAACGTGATGAACAACAGCCGCAGCCTGACCGACAGCAGCGTCGACCTGACCCGCAAGGCCGGTGTCTCCCTGGAGAACATCACCCGCACGGTGTCGAACATCCAGTCGATGAACCAGCAGATCGCCGCCGCTGCCGAACAGCAGAGCGCCGTGGCCGAGGAAATCAGCCGCAGCATCATCAACGTGCGCGACGTGTCGGAACAGACCGCCGCCGCCAGCGATGAAACCGCCGCCTCCAGCGTCGAACTGGCGCGCCTGGGCAACCAGCTGCAAATGATGGTCAGCCACTTCCGCGTCTGACCCTCAAGGCCCTGTCGCGAGCAACCTCGCTCGCGACAGGCCGCCCACCCTCCCAAATCCCTGTAGCCGCTGCCGCAGGCTGCGATAGGACCGAAGGTCCTCCAGCGGTATCAAGACCTTGCGTCCGCTTCGTCGGAATGCCGCCCAGGCCGATCGCAGCCTCGCGGGCTCGGCAGCGGCTACAGGGTTCGGGTTCCGGATTCCAAGGTTCCAAGGTTCCAAGGTTCCAGGTTCCAAGGTTCGGGGTCCGGATTCAGGCCTGCGTTGGCGGACGGCTGCCGTCGAGCAGCGCATCCACCACACCCCGCGCCATCTCCACGTTGTGAATCATCGACCAGATCAGGCCACGCTCCACACCGCTGGCCCGCTCGGTGATCTCATCGGACACCTCCTCGGCGGCCTTGAGCAGGATCGAAACGTGAAGCAACGCCTCCTCGGCGCTGATGCCCTCGCGAACACAAAACAACGAGTCACGGCCAACGACAGTGCCCACGGTTGGCTTGAGCGCATCCATCGGCGAACCATCACCACGAGGCCGGCACAGCGCCTGAAGAATGCTTTCATTGGCACGATCATGCTCAGGATTTCTACGCGAGCACGGAAGGGAAACGGGTGGATCGGGGACGAGCTTTTTCATGGCGGATCCTCTTGGAATGGAGCCACCACCTACCGCTGCTAAACGAATGAGGGTGGCAGCTGTACGCGGGTTAGCAGACCGGTCCAAGATTCCGGCGCACCCGAAGGTGCCCCACGCACAGCCGCCATGACAGCAAACAGCAACCGAATACCGTTGGTTGAGCTGACAGCGATACCTGCGTGACTTGGAAGCGAGCTGCTAAACCCGATCACCGAAAAACCGGTGACGAACCCGAGGCTAGACAGCGCCCTTCCCAGACGCAAGCGGCCCGGAGTTTCTCGGAAAAGCCTTACAAAAGAAAGCGAAGAGCCTCACTTTCAGACAGCGTCTTACACGACAAACCTGTCAGCTGCGGGACCTGATCGCGAGCAAGCTCGCTCCTACAAAAAGCGCCGATATAACCGGTCTGTAGCCGCTGCCGAGCCTGCGAGGCTGCGATAGGACCGAAGGTCCTCCAGCGGTCTCAAGACCCTGCGTCCGCTGCGCGGCCGATCGCAGCCTCGCGGGCTCGGCAGCGGCTACAGGGTTTAGCGCCGACCGGCAGGTCGCGCATGGCGCAGCTTTTGATCTTGATCCAGCCGCCCTATCGGGAAGAACCTCACTCTCAGACAGCTCCATACACGAACTAACGCTCACAACCCCTGTAGCCGCTGCCGCAGGCTGCGATAGGACCGAAGGTCCTCCAGCGGTCTCAAGACCCTGCGTCCGCTGCGCGGCCGATCGCAGCCTCGCAGGCTCGGCAGCGGCTACAAAATTTAGCGCCGACCGGTAGGTCGCGCATGGCGCAGCTTTGGCTTTGGCTTTTGATCTTGATCTACCCGCCCCATCGGGAGGCCGAGTGGAGGTGTTCATCAGGGGACAGGCGCGCAGCGCCCCTCGACGCAGTCGAGGACATCGTATGGAGGTCGAAGCGAAGCCGACCGGAGTCGATGCCCCCTGATGGACGCCGGAGCGAGGGAACCTGAGCGAAGCGAAGGCCGTACGCCAGGGGCGAGACCTTTTGGTTACTTTTGGCTGGGCCGGCATTCCGGGCGTTTGCCAAAAGTGACCCGCCGTAAGGGCGGAACCCTAAGCCGCCGTTACCGCAGGAATGGATATGTACCCCGTCCAACATCAGCAGCGAGGCCACCACCGCCATCGCAGGCAATCGAGCATCGGCCAGTCGCTCCTACAGGAGCCCGAACTACTCGATCCGCCAAATCCGCACCGTGGCATTCTTCAACTCCAACGACCACTCCTCTTGCGACAAACGAAGCCGCCGCAGCGTCTCCCCCATCTGCGTCTCAGCCACATAATCCTTGGCAATCACCAGAACCAGAAACTTATTCCGAACCCCCACCATCCGTTGCAAACGGCGCAGATCCGCAAACACCGACCAGACCAGAGACTCACCCGGATCGACTTGAGGAAACCAGAGCCGGCCATCGCCATCCTCTCGCAACACGGATCGGGTCTCGGCCATCCCCTTGCCCATCAGGCACCTGGCAAAAGACACATCCCCCAGGCATTTCACCTCGGCCGCCATGTCGAGATCTTCCGTGTACAGGTCGACTTTCGTACGTCCTCCGGCCTTACCGCTGGTCCAGATATCCGGATAATCGTGCTGCCAGGCATACAGGCTGAGCTCGGCCTGAATCCAGTGCTCCCGGCAATCGCTCAGCTCCAGCACCTGCGCCATGCGCTCGCTGATCGCATCAAACGCCCCGAGAAAAACCTCCGGCCATGCAATGGCTGTGTTCATTTTTTTGGACTCCGTTCCTGAAAGGGTCAGGGGGAGCTTTCGCGCTCCCCCAAGCGTGCCTGCCTCTTGAGTATCGGCACCCGGTGCAGCGTCTTGAACCCTGCACCGCCGCGCCAGCCAGCCCGAGGCAAGACGAAGCCGCCCCTTACCGGGTCCCGCGCAAGCGCAACGCCGACGGCATGTCGTCGGCCGTGCGCAAACCGTCGGACGCCGCAATCGGTGTGTCGTACGCCAGGTTCGGCGCGCGCCGGCAAAACCCGGGCGCGACAACCGCTGGCGTGCGACCGGGTTCAGGCCGGGTAACCGGTGATCTCGCGGATGCTGCGGTACAGCGGGCTGAGCTGGCGGTACATGCGCACATACACCTCGCGGTACAGCCGTTGATAGAGCTGCTGCGCCTGGGGTTGCGGCTGGAAGACCTCGGCGACGCGGGTCATGCCGACGATGGCCGTGGGGAAATCCGGGTACAGGCCCAGCCCGACCGCACAGGCAATCGCCGCGCCGAGCCCGGAGGCTTCGTACACATGCGGACGCTCGGCGGGCAGGCCGAAAATGTCCGCCGTCAGTTGCATCGCCGCATCGCTCTGGGAACCGCCGCCGGCCACCCGCAAGCAGGTAATCGGGGTGCGGGTGCGCTGCTCGATGCGCTCCTTGCCCTGGCGCAGGGCGTAGGCCAGGCCCTCGAGAATCGCCCGGTAGATATGCGCCCGGGTGTGCACGTCGCCAAAGCCGATCATCGCGCCCTTGGCCTCGACGCCCGGCTCGCGGATTCCGGGCGACCAGTAAGGTTGCAGCATCAGCCCCATGGAGCCGGGCGGCACCGCGTTGACCAACGCATCGAACAGCACCTCCGGCTCCAGCCCCTGCTCGCGGGCCTGCTGCATTTCCCGCAGGCCGAACTCCTGCTTGAACCAGCTGACCATCCAGTAGCCGCGATAGATCATCACTTCGCAGTTGTAATGGTCGGGCATCGCCGAGGGGTAAGGCGGGATCAGCGGGATGATTTCCCGGTAGCGGGACCGGGTGGTGGTGATGGTCGCCGTGGTGCCGTAGGACAGGCAGGCAGTGCTGCTGTCCTGCACCCCGGAACCCAGCACTTCACAGGCCTTGTCGGCCCCCGCGGCAATCAGCGGCAAGCCTTCGGGAATCCCGGTCAGCTGGCTGGCCGCGGCGCTGATATGCCCCAAGACCTCGCCCGGCTTGCGCAGGCTCGGCAGCTGCTCGGGGCGCACCGCCAGGGCCTGCCATTTCCAGTCACGGGGCGCGGCCCAGCGCAGGCGCTTGTAGTCGAAGGGCAAAAAGGCCACGCAACAGCCGACCGAGTCGACAAAACGCCCGGTCAGCCGATGGGTGAGAAAGCCCGACAGCAGCAACAGCTTGTCGGTGGCCGCCCAGACCTCGGGCTGGTGCCGGGCGATCCAGTTGACCTCGGCCTGGGCGCGAAAGTAATCCACCGTGGCCTGGGCCCCGATCAGCTTGAACAGCCAGCTCCAGAGCCCCTTGATATCGCCCTCGACTTCGCTCTGGCGCTGGTCGAGCCAGAGGATCGCCGGACGCAAGGGTTTGCCGTCGGCATCGACGTTGATCAGGGTGCCGCGCTGGGTCGTCAGCGACACACCGCGGATCTGCCGGCGATCGATGCCGGTCTGCTGCCACAACTGCTGGCAGGCCTCGCCGAGTTTGCGCCAGTAGTAATCGGGGTCCTGTTCGGCCCAGCCGGGCTGGCTGGAATAGTAGGCCTGCAACTCGACCTTGCCCTTGCCCAGCAGGTTGCCTTGCAGGTCGAACAACAGGGCCCGCACGCTCTGGGTGCCATTGTCGATCGCCAGCAGATAGGGCTTGTCGTTGTTCATGGGTGGCTCTTGGCTAGGCTTCAATAGGCGACCTCGGGCAGGCTGTGATAACGCAGCCACAGGTCGTGATAACGCTGTTGTTCCTGTTCCCAGCGCGCGTCGTCCCAACCGAGCAGGGGCTGGCACAAGGCGCGGATCGCCGGCAGTTCGGCCGCCGCGCCGTTGGCCAGCAACAGGCCCAGGCGGGTGCGGCGCAGCAGCAGGTCGTCCAGGTGCAGGACCATCTCGCTTTGGGCGGCAAACGCCAGCTCGGCCCACAAGGTGTCGCTGCTGCCGACGCAAGCGCATCCCAGCTGCGCCAGCCATTGCGCCAGTCGCGGCAGGTCGCGCCCATGGCGCCCGGCCAGGCGGCGCAGCTGGCCACTGCTCAGGCCCGCGACCTCCACCGCCGGCACGGCCGCGAACACCGCCGCGTCGGCAGCGTCCAGGGTCCACCCGAGCATCGCCGCACAGGCCTGCAACACCTCGAGGGCCTGGGTACGAAAGGTGGTCAGCTTGCCGCCGGCCAGGGTCACGCAGCCCGGCTCGCACCACAGCGCATGCTCGCGGGTTTCACTGGAAGGCTTGCCCGCCGCGGCGGCGCTGCCCACCACCGGGCGCACCCCGGACCAGGTCGACAGCACATCGGCGGCGCCGATGCGCGCCTCGGGAAACTGCTGCTCGCAGGCCGCCAGCAGATAGGCCAGCTCCTCGGCACTGATGCGCGCGCTCTGGTCGAGGTCTTCGCGGTGATCGAGGTCGGTGGTGCCGACCACGGTGGCGCCTTCCCAGGGAAACACGAACACCGGGCGCCGGTCGCTGTCATGCAGGAAGCTGAATGCCTGGGCCACCGGCAAGCGCCAGCCGGGCAGCAACAGATGGCTGCCGCGCAGGGGCCGCAAGTGGCGGTTCTCGCCAGGCGGCGCAAAACGCCCGGCCCAGGCCCCGCTCGCCACCGCCAGCACCGCACAACGCAGGGTCAGCGACTGGCCGCTTTCCACGTCCTCGACCGACACCCCGCACACTCGCCCGTGCTCGCGCAGCACCTGCTGCACGCGCAGGCCATTGAACGCCTGGGCGCCATCGGCCCGCGCCTCGGCCAGCACCCGCATCACCAGCCGGGCATCGTCGGTCAGGGCATCGAGAAAACACGAGCCGCCCAGCAAGCCTTCGGCCTTGATGCCGGGCGCCAGGTAACGCATCTGCTCGACATCATGGAAACGATGGTTGCGCCGCCCGGCCAGGGCGTCGTACACCGCCAGCAGGCCGCCGAACACCCGCGGCCCGGGAAACACGCCGCGATAGTGCGGCATCAGAAAGCTCATGGGCTCCACCAGCCCGGGCGCTTCGTCGAGCAGGCGCTGGCGTTCGCGCACCGAATCGCGGGTCAGGCGCCATTGGCCCTTGGCGATGTAGCGCAGGCCGCCATGGACCATTTTCGAGGAGCGGCTGGAAGTGCCCCAGGCAAAGTCGCGCTGTTCCAGCAGCAGGCAGCGCCAGCCGCGCCGCGCCGCCTCACGCAGGATCCCGGCCCCGCTGATGCCGCCGCCGATCACGATCAGGTCCCAGCTCTGGCCCGCCAGGGTCGGCAGCTGTGCCTGGCGCCATTGCGCATTCCAATCCGTGCTCATGGGCCTTACTCCTCCAGCAGGGTGCCGGGGTTGAGACGCCCGGCAGGGTCGAAGTGCCGGCTGAGGCTGCGCAGGGCGGCGATCGCCAGTTCGCCTTTTTCGTGCACCAGATAGGGCGCGTGGTCCTTGCCCACGCCGTGCTGGTGGCTGATGGTGCCGCCGTGCTCGACGATGGTCTGGCTGGCTGCATGCTTGAGCGCCTTCCAGCGGGCCAGGGTGGCCGGGTAATCCACGGCCGGGCGGAACACGTAGCTGGTATAGATGCTCGAGCCTTCGCCGTAGACATGCGACAGGTGGGTGAAGACATGGACCTGTTCGCCTTCGGCCGCCAGGCAATCGCGCAGGCTGGCCTCGATGCGCTGCAACAGGTTGTCGACATTGCTCCAGTCGGTGGCGGTCTCCAGGGTGTCGACCACATAGCCGGCATGCCAGAGGCTCTCGCGCAGGTAGGGAAAACGAAAGCGGTTATGCGCCCACTTGTTGCCCAGCAAGGTGCCGGTGAACACCCCGCCGAAGGCCTTCAGGTGCTGCCTGGCCTGGCGCAGGGACAGGGCGTTCTGCTGGCGGTTGCCGGTCACGCCGAAGGTCAGCAGGCACTTGCCCTGCCCCGCTCCGCGCAGCTTCAGGTATTTTTCCAGCCAGGCGATCTGCCGCGGATGGCCGGCCAGGGCCAGCTGGGTCTCGGTTTCCACCGCGTTCGACAGCCGCAGCATGGACAGCGGCACCCGGGCCTGGGCCAGTTGGCGGATGGCCTGCAGCGCCTTGGGCCAGTCCGGCAGGAACACGCCATAGAAGCGCTCGTCGTCGACCAGCGCGCTGACCCGCACCTTGACCGTGGAAATGATCCCGAAGCGGCCCTCGCAGCCCAGCACCACCTCGCGCAGATCCGGCCCCGCGGCCGACGCCGGGAAGGCGGGAATCTGCAAGGGGCCGGCGAAGGTTTCCAGGGTGCCGCCGGCGAACAACTGCTCGATGCGCCCGTAGCGCAGGGACTGCTGGCCGCTGGAGCGGCTGGCGACCCAGCCGCCCAGGGTCGACAGCTCCCAGGACTGCGGGAAGTGCCCCAGGGTATAGCCGCGGGCGCGCAGCTGGCTTTCCACCTGCGGGCCGCTGGCGCCGGGGCCGAAGGTGGCGATCAGGCTGCTTTCGTCCAGCTCCAGCAGGCGATTCATCCGCGCCATGGACACGGTCAGTACCGGCCGCGTCGAAACGGGCGGGTTGATGTGGCCGGCCACTGAAGTGCCGCCGCCGTAGGGGATCAGGCACAGGTCCTGCTGTTCGGCCAGGGCCAGCAGCTGGCGAACCTGCTCGGCGCTGTCGGGAAAGGCCACGCCGTCCGGGTAGCGCTCCAGCGTGCCTTCGCGCAGGGCCAGCCAGTCCGGCAGGCTCTGGCCGCGGGCATGCAGCAGCCGGTCAGGGGCCTCGATGCTGTACAGCGCATGGGGCCTGAGCCGCGACGGCGGCACCCGGGCCAACGCGGCTTCCAGCGAAGCATCCGCCAGCCGGCGCCCGGTGCCGATACGCTGCGCAAGAAACCCTGCGCCCTGGGCGGGCAATTCGACCACCGTGCTTTGTTCGCCCCAGCCGTTCCAGCGTCGCATGCCTGTGCCCCTTGTGTCGTGCTTGTAAGTGTTGGTTTGCAAGGCCTCCATACTAGTTCGCGGCGCATGGGTGTCACGGTCGTATCAGGCCAGTTCGAGTAGCCAATTGGGTCAGCCGGGGACAAGGGGCCCGAAGCATTTACTTTAGTCCCGCTTTCAAATTACCTTTCAGGGCGCCGACGCCTGCTGGAACAGCCTCCCACTCGGTTCCCGCGCGCGTCCATCCACGTTCCGGCGCCAGGAAACCCACCATGCACAGCCTCGGCTACACCTCGGTCCCACCGCTGCTCAAGTACCTGCGCTATGCCGAGCAGCTGGGTATCGCCATCGAACCTGCGCTGGCGGCCGCGGGCTTGCAGGCCGGGCAATTGAGCGACAACAGCCTGCGCCTGCCCGGCGAGGCCCATGAGCGTTTGCTGGACTATTTCTGCGAGCATTCGGCAGACCCGTTGTTCGGGCTCAACTCGGCGCGGTTCGTACTGCCCAACTCGTGGAACGTGCTGGGCTACATCACCATGAACTGCGCGACCCTGGGCGACGCGATGAACCGGATCATGCCGTTCGAGAAGCTGGTGGGCGACATGGGCATCAGCCGCGCCGAGCAGGTCGACGGGCAAATACACTTGACCTGGAGCTGCCGCCACCAGCGCCCCACCTCGCGCCGGCACATGGTGGAGAACGTGCTGGCGTCGTGGCTGCTGTACGCACAGTGGATCGCCGATACCCGGTTGAGCCCCATCGCCGTGTGGTTCGAGCATTCGCTGCCGGCGGGGGCCGAGCTGGCCCAGTACGAGGCATTTTTCGGCAGCCCGGTGCTGTTCGACCAAGCCTATTCGGCGCTGATCGCGCCTGCGCAATACATGCAGTTGCCCCTGCGCCAGGCCGACGCCCAGTTGCTGCGTACCCTGGAGGAACATGCCCTGGGCCTGATGGCCTCGCTAAGCGATGCGCCGCTGCCGCAGCAGGTGAAAAACGTCCTGCGCCAGCTGCTCAAGGAAGGCCTGCCGCGCAAGGAGCAGGTGGCGAAACAACTGGCCACCTCCGTGCGCACCCTGCAGCGCCAGCTGCAACAGGCCGGCACCGGCTACCAGCAGATTCTCGATGACCTGCGCCAGGAGCTCGCCGAGCATTACTTGCTGCACAGCGATCTGGCGATTCACGATATTTCCCAGTACCTGGGCTTTACCGAACAGCGCTCCTTTCACCGGACCTTCAAAAGCCGCACCGGCATGACCCCGGGAGAGTTTCGCCACAGCCAGCGAACACCCACCTCCCTGTAGCCGCTGCCGAGCCCGCGAGGCTGCGATCGACCCCGCAGGGGGCGC
>NZ_FOXG01000013.1:0-48836 GCF_900115645.1 Pseudomonas sp. NFPP07 | reverse complement strand
CGGTCCTGTCGCAGCCTCGCTGCGCTCGGCAGCGGCTACAAGGTTCAGGCGCAAGATGCGAGGTGCTGGCTCAGACGCTGATGGCGTTGGTGAACACCAGCCGATTACCGAACGGATCGAGCACCGTCAGGTCCTGGCTGCCCCAGGGCATGGCCTGGATCTGTGGGTGGGCGAAGCGGTAATCCTTGGCCAGCAACTGCTGCTGGAAGGCCTCCAGCTCGTCGGTCTCGATGCGCAACGCGGAGCCCGGCGTGCTGTCGCCATGGTGCTCCGACAGGTGCAGCACGCACTCCCCGCGCGACACCTGCATATACAGCGGGAAGTTGTCTTCGAAGCGGTGCTGCCAGTCGAGCGTGAAGCCGAGGAAGTCGATATAAAACTCCCGCGCCTTGGCCTCGTCGAAGATCCGCAGGATGGGGGTGGTTCTGCCAAAGCTCATTGCGCGACTCCCTGATGAAAGATGTCCACGGTATAGCAGGTGGATGTCAGCACTTCGGCTAGGCCAAGGCTTTCTTTAATATCATCAGGCCATCACTGTGACGGTGTTCACCTATTCGACGCCGCGCGCCTTCAGCCATTGAACCCTTCGCGTAAATCCCCTTCCCGCGCCAGGAAGCGCCCGTGCCGGCGGCCGTTGGCCTGGCCTTCGGCATAGCTGCGCACGCCGTTGACCCACACGCCCTCGATCCCTTCGGCGGCCTGTTGCGGGCTTTTGAAGTCGGCCACATCGCGGACCCGCGCCGGGTCGAACAGCACCAGGTCGGCCCAGTGCCCTTCGCGGATTTCGCCACGCTGCTTGAGGCCGAAACGCGCCGCCGACAGCCCGGTCATCTTGTGCACCGCGGTGTGCAGCGGGAACAGGCCGAGGTCGCGGCTGAAGTGCCCGAGTACCCGCGGGAAAGCGCCCCACAGCCGTGGATGGGGGAACGGGTCTTCCGGCAGGCCGTCGGAACCGATCATCGACAGCGGGTGGGCAAGAATGCGCCGCACATCGGCTTCGTCCATGCCGTAGTACACCGCGCCGGCCGGTTGCAGGCGCCGCGCGGCCTCCAGCAGAGTCGTGCCCCACTCGGCGGCGATGTCCATCAGGTCGCGGCCGCCCAGTTCCGGGTGCGGGGTGGACCAGGTGATGGTGATGCGAAAGGCATCGGTGACCTGCTTGAGGTCGAGGGTCGAGGAACTGGCCGCGTAGGGGTAACAGTCGCAGCCCACCGGATGGTCTTTCGCCGCCAGCTCCAGGGACGCCAGCAATTGCGGACTGCGCCCCCAGTTGCCCGCCCCCGCGCATTTGAGATGGGAAATGATCACCGGCGCCTTGGCCTGGCGGCCGATCAGGAACGCCTCGTCCATGGCCTCCAGCACCGGCTCGAATTCACTGCGCAGGTGGGTGGTGTACACCGCGCCGAAGGCGCTCAGTTCCGCGGCCAGTTGCAGCACCTCGTCGGTCTCGGCCGAGAAGGCGCTGGCGTAGGCCAGGCCTGTGGATAAGCCGAGGGCGCCGTCTTCCAGGCTGGCCCGCAACTGCTCGCGCATGGCGGCGATTTCCTCGGTCGTGGCGGTGCGATACAGGTCGTCCAGGTGGTTGCTGCGCAGCGCCGTGTGGCCGATCAGCGCCGCCACATTGACCGCCGGCTGCGCGGCGTCCACCGCCGCGCGGTAGTCGCGAAAACGCGGGTAGACGAAGGCCGCCTGGCTACCCAGCAGGTTCATCGGGTCCGGTGGCTCGCCGCGCAGACTCACCGGCGAGGCACTGATACCGCAGTTGCCGACGATCACCGTGGTCACGCCCTGGCTGAGCTTGGGCAGCATCTGCGGCTGGCGGATCACCACGGTGTCGTCGTGGGTGTGCACGTCGATAAAACCGGGGGCCAGCACCCGCCCGGCGGCGTCGATTTCTTCGCTGGCGCGGGCGCCTTGCAGGTCGCCGATGCGGGCGATGCGGCCCTCGAGCAGGGCGACATCGGCGGGGTAAGCCGGGCGGTCGCTGCCGTCGATCACCAGGGCGTTGCGGATCAGGGTGTCGTAGCGCATCTCAGTCTCCCAGCGGCAGGCAATCGTCACCGCCGCGGTAATCGTCCAGGGCCAGTTTGATCCGGCGCAGGCGTTCCTGGTTGTCTTCGGGCAGGGCCAGCGCCAGCTCGGTGGCCAGCACATCGATGGCCAGCAGCATGCCGTAGCGCGCGGCCGTGGGTTTGTAGATGAAGGAGGTTTCGGCGTTCTGCAGCGGCAGCAGCACGTCGGCCAGTTCCGCCAGCGGCGAGTCGGCCAGGGTGATGGCGAGCACCCTGGCGCCGTAGCTGCGGGCCAGTTCGACGGTCTCCAGCAATTCGGGGGTGATGCCGGTCAGGGAGCAGGCGATCAGCGCGTGTTGCGGGCCCAGGGCCGCGGCGGTCACCCGCATCATCACCGGGTCGTGGCAGGCGGCGATGGGATAGCCGAGGCGCACCAGGCGCACCTGCAATTCGTCGCTGCACAAGGTAGAACAGCCGCCCATGCCGAAGGCGTGAATCATCTGCGCCTTGCCCAGCAAGCGCACCGCATCGCGAAAGCGCGACTCGTCGAACCCCGCCAGGTGCTGGTGCAGGGTCGACTCGATATCGCCGACGATCTGTCGGTAGAAACCCGACTGCTCCGGGGTGCCCGCCGGGTCGAGAAAACGGCTACCAACGCCGCTGGCCTGGGCCAGTTGCAAACGCAGGTCGCGCAGGTCGCGACAGCCCACGCTGCGGGCAAACCGCGACAGGGTGGCGGCGCTGACTTCTGCCTGCTGCGCCAGCTGTTCGAGGCTGGCCGAGGCGGCGAAACCGACGTCATCGAGCATCAAGCGCGCGATGCGGCCTTCGCCGGCGCTGAAGGAATCCTGGCGGGAACGGATCTGGTAGAGGATGTCCATGGACGGCACCTGGGCTCAAAGCAGTTGGGCAAGACCGACGGTCAGGGCGAAGGCGACCACCGAGATCAGGGTCTCCAGCACCGTCCAGGTCTTGAAGGTCTGGGTGACGGTCATATTGAAGTATTCCTTGATCAGCCAAAAGCCGCCGTCGTTGACGTGGGAGAAGATCACCGAGCCGGCGCCGGTGGCCAGCACCAGCAGTTCCGGGTGCGGATACCCCAGGCCGATGGCCACCGGCGCTACCACGCCCGAAGCGGTGGTCATGGCCACGGTGGCCGAGCCGGTGGCGATGCGCATCAGCGCGGCGAACAGCCAGCCCATCAGCAGCGGCGACAGCTGGAATTCATGGGCCAGGCCGACGATCTGGTCGGTGACCCCGGCGTCCACCAGGATCCGGTTGAGGCCGCCGCCGGCGCCCACCAGCAAGGTGATGCTGGCGGTCGGCGCCAGGCATTCGTTGGTAAACCTGAGGATCGATTCGCGGTTGAAGCCCTGGGCCAGACCCAGGGTCCAGAAGCTCAACAGGGTCGCCAGTAACAGGGCGATCACCGAGTTGCCAATAAACAGCAGGAACTGGTTGAGGCCGCTGCCCGGGGTGGAAATCAGGTTGGCCCAGCCGCCGACCAGCATCAGCACCACCGGCAACAGAATGGTGGCCATGGTGATCGCAAAACTGGGCAACCGGGTGCGCGGTTCACGCTCGATGAACTGGCGCGCCAGCGGGTTTTCCGCCGGCAGCTGGATGCGTGGCACGATGAACTTGGCGTACAGGGGGCCGGCGATGATCGCCGTGGGAATGCCGATCAGGATCGCGTACAGCAGGGTCTGCCCCACCGACGCCTGGTAGGCCTGCACCGCCAGCATCGCCGCCGGGTGCGGCGGCACCAGGGCATGCACCACCGACAGGCCGGCGACCATCGGCAGGCCGACCATCAGGATCGACACGCCGACACGCTTCGCCACGGTGAAGGCGATCGGCACCAGCAACACGAAACCGACCTCGAAGAACAGCGGCAGGCCCACCAGGAAGGCGATGCAGACCATCGCCCAATGCGCGTTGCGCTCACCGAAACGATCGATCAGGGTTCGCGCCACCTGCTCCGCGCCGCCGGACTCGGCCATCATCTTGCCGAGCATGGTGCCCAGCGCCACCACCAGGGCGATGTGCCCGAGGGTCTTGCCGACACCCGCCTCGTAGGCCCCGACCACGCCGGACGGCGGCATCCCGGCCATCAGCGCCAGGCCCACCGAGACCAGGGTGATGACAATGAACGGATTGATCCGGTAGCGCGCGATCAGGACGATCAGCGCGATGATGGCGATGGCGGCATAGCCCAGCAGCCAGTAGCCCGATGCAGGTGTCATGCGGTACTCCTCGAAAAAGGGTCACGTCGAATGCTTGTGAAACTCATAAATCATTTCGTGACCTGATTTTCAAACCACATGAAAGTAACTTTCGCACAGAGACACGCTTTGTCGCGGACAGACAAGTCGTGTCGCGAATAATGAAAATTGGCGAGGGGGATTTTCATCCGCTGTAGCGCAAGGAGCAGAACCCCGCAGCCAGTGGCCACGGGGAGGAATGGCTTTCTGTAGGAGCGAAGCTTGCTCGCGATCAGGACCACACGGTGGGTCAGGCAGGACGCCATCGCGAGCAAGCTCGCTCCTACAGGGGCAGGTTATTTGACGACTTTGCCCACGCCGCGTCCGCGTGGGTCGGAGGCCGTTTCCAGCTGGCTGCCGGTGACCCGGATCGCCTGGATATCGCCCATCTCCCAGCCCTGGTCTTCCAGGGTGTAGCCCAGGGCTTTCAGCTCGTCGGCGACCTTGCCGCTGAGTGGCGCGTAGGCGTCGTAGTAGATGGTGTCCTTGGGCAGCAACTGGTGATGCACGCGCTGCGCGGCCACGGCTTTTTCCAGCGGCAGGTTGAAGTCGTAGAGGTTGTTCAGCACCTGGAAGATCGAGGTGAAGATCCGCGACCCGCCCGGCGTGCCCAGCACCAGGGTGACCTTGCCGTCGCGGGTCACCAGGCTCGGGCTCATGGACGACAGCATGCGCTTGCCCGGCGCGATGGCGTTGGCGTCGCCGCCGACGACGCCAAAGGCATTGGCCACCCCGGGCTTGGCGCTGAAGTCGTCCATTTCGTCGTTGAGCAGGAAGCCCGCGCCCTTGACCACCACGCCGCTGCCGTAGTCCCAGTTGAGGGTGTAGGTATTGCTCACCGCGTTGCCGTCGGCATCGACGATGGAGAAGTGGGTGGTCTGGTGCCGCTCCAGGCCCGGGCGGACTTTTTCGGTGGGCGAGATGGCCGTCGGGTTGATCTCGGCGGCACGTTTTTTCAGGTAGGCCGGGTCGGTCAGCTGCTTGACCGGCACCTCGGAGAACGCCGGGTCGCCAAGGTAATCGGCGCGGTCGGCGAACACGCGTTTTTCGATTTCCGCCAGCAAGTGGATGTACTTGGCCGAGTTCAGCTCGACGCCCTTGAAGTCCGCCGTGCGTTCTTCCTTGATGGTCATCAGTTGCGCCAGGGCGACGCCGCCGGAGCTGGGCGGCGGCGCGGTGTACAGGGTATTGCCGCGCCAGTTGACCTGCAGCGGCTCACGCCAGGCGACCTTGTAGTCCTGCAGGTCCTGCTTGGTGATCAGGCCTTTGTCGGCCTGCATCTGCGCCACCAGCAGGTCGGCGGTCTTGCCCTCGTAGAACTCCTTGACGCCCTGGTCGGCGATGCGTTCCAGGGTCGCGGCCAGCTCCGGCTGGCGGAAGGTTTCGCCGACTTTCATGCTGCCGAAATAGTCGCCGAAATTGGTGCTGTCCTTGAACAGCTTCAGCGCGTCCTCGCGGTACTGGTACTGCTTGTCGGCGACCTTGAAACCGTTTTTCGCATAGCCCACCGCCGGGGTGATCAGTTCGCTCCAGGGCAACTTGCCGAACTTCTTGTGCGCCTCCCACAGGCCCATCACCGTGCCCGGCACCCCGGCGGCGCGCGCGCCGACCAGGCTGAGGTTCTCGATCACCTCGCCTTTGTCATTCAGGTACATGTCGCGGGTCGCGGCCTTGGGCGCGGTTTCGCGGTAGTCGAGGAAGTAGGCTTTGCCGTCGATGAACAGGGTCATGAAACCGCCACCGCCAATGTTGCCGGCCTCGGGGTAGGTCACCGCCAGGGTGAAGGCGGTGGCGACCGCGGCATCCACCGCGTTGCCGCCCTTCTTGAGAATCTGCGCCGCGACGTCGGCGCCATACTGGTTCGGCGCGGCGACCGCGCCACCTTCCAGCAACGCGGCGAAGGTCGGCGAGCTGGCGGCGATGGCCGCTGTCAGAGCCATGGTCTTAAACAGAACAATGCGCATAAGGTCCGTCCTTTTATTGTTTTTTGGCAGGTCGAACGATAGGGGCAAGATCGGGGGCGGAGCAATCGGCAAATAAAAACGGCCGCTTGAAGCGGCCGTCTGGCGAGGGGACGAGTGACGGTGGCTACGGTGCCGCGCTTGAGGTCGTCACGACCGTACCGGTCGATCGTCCGAACGCGGCCCGAGCCTGCAGCAGCGGCTACAGGATCACGCTGCCCGTGTAGCCGCTGCCGAGCCTGCGAGGCTGCGATCGGCAACGCAGTTGCCGCAAAACCTGAATCCACGAACTGCCTGGAAAAACGCGCCAGCCGGTTTACGACGGCTACGCCGCCGAGCGCAGCCTCGCAAGCTCGACAGCGGCTACAGGGATAGCGGGTCAGACCATCTCGTGGCGAATCCACTCCAGCACCGAGGTGCGCCGCGGTACCCAGCCCAGCAATTCGCGGGCGTTCTTGCCCCGCACGCGGCTGTTGGAACCCAGGCCGTAGTTGGCCATTTCATAGCCCCATTCGGCTTCGGCCTGGGCCAGCGGCCAGTCCTGCGGCGCGCCGAGGTGCAGGGCCTGGGCCATGGCGGTGGTCATGTCGATGAAGGAGGCTTCACCGCTTTCGACGAAGTAGAAGGTGCCTGGAATGTTGCGAGTCAGCGCCAGCAGGTACAGCGCCACCACGTCTTCGATATGCACGTTGGACCAGATGTTCTGCCCCGGCCCGACATGCCGCACCACGCCACTGTTGCGCGCCTGCTTAAGCAGCCGCGGCAGCTGCACGCTGTCGCGTTTCACGCCGAGGCTGTGGCCGTAGATCAGGGTGTTGCAGAGCACCGCCGAGTTCACCCCGTCCTTGGCCGCGGCCAGCACCAGGTTGTCGATGGCCACGCGCGCGGCCTTGTCGACGGTGGGCTCTGGCAGGTTGTTTTCCTGATAGACGACGTCGCTGACCTTGCCGCCCGAAGCGTCGCCGACGATGCTCGAACCGCTGGTGTGCAAGAAGACTTTATTGGAGCCCTTGAGGGCCGCGAGCAGGACTTCCACCGCGCCACGATGGTCGCTGCTGGCCGCGTTGATCACCGCGTCGGCGGCACGGGCCTGTTCGCTCAGCACGGCGCTGTCGTCCAGGCTGCCGAGTACCGGCTGGATGCCCAGGGCGCTGAGTTCGGCGGCCTGTTCGGCGCTGCGCACCAGGCCGGTGACTTGATGGCCGGCCTTAACCAGGCCGGTGGCGATGGAGCCGCCGATAAAACCCGCGGCGCCGGTAACGAATACATTCATGGAGAAACTCCCTGGGTGGGTAAGTGATGGCGCCAGTATCGACGGGCGACTCCTGCCGAAACAGGCAGGTTGGCCCAAATCACTCTTGCGCAGGGATCACAAATCAGGGATCGGTCTTCCCACGGAGATTGGCCGCTGCAGGAGCCGACTTGCCAGCGACGGCGCCTGCCCGGGCGGTGCAAGGCGAGCCGGTTCCTACAGCAGAAAGGCCTCAGCCTTCGAACAGCGGGTTGGCGTACTCGGCCAGCTTGCCCTGGATAAAGTCGAGGAAGCACTGGATGCGCAGGGCCAGCTGCGAGTTGCGGTAGTACACGGCGTTGATCGGCTGGCGATAGCCGCTGTTGAACTGGGCGAGGAGCGGCGTGAGGCGCCCGGCGCGGATGTCGTCGATGGTCATGAAGTGCGACAGGCAGGCGATGCCCTGCCCTGCCAGCGCCAGGTGGCGCACCGTCTCGCCGCTGGAGGCGCTGATGCCCGGCTGGATCGGCCAGCGGTCGCCGTGCACATGGCGCAACGGCCAGTGGTTGAGGGTTTCGGTCTGGGTGAAGCCCAGCAGGGTATGGTCGCTCAGCTCGGCCACGCTGGCGGGTGTGCCGTGCCGCTTCAGGTAGTCGGGGCTGGCGAGGATGTGCAGCGGGCTGCAACCGAGCGAACGCGCGTGCAGGGTCGAGTCCGCCAGGGTGCCGATGCGGATCGCGATATCGGTACTCTGTTCCAGCAGGTCGATGATCAGGTCGTTGCTGTTGAGCTCCAGCTGGATGTCCGGGTACAGGCTACGGAATTCGGCGATGTAGGGCACGATGGCATGCAGCATGAACGGCGAGGCGGCGTTGATGCGCAGGCGCCCGGACGGCGTCTGCTGGCGGGACGACAGGCGCTCTTCGAGTTCGTCCATCTGGTCGAGGATCAGCTTGGCCTGCTCGAAGAAATACTTGCCCTCTTCGGTCAGGTCCATGCGCCGCGTGGTGCGGTTGATCAGCGTGGTGTCGAGCTTGGCTTCCAGGCGCGACAGGGTGCGGCTGACCGCCGACGGCGTCTGCCCGACCTGCTCGGCCGCCGCGGAAATCGAACCGCACTCGATGACGCAGACGAAGATCTGGAGTTCGTCGGATCTGGCTTTCACGTAAGTCCTCTATCTCGGTTGGGCGCCTGTAACCGCTGCCGCAGGCTGCGATAAGGCCGAAGGCCTTCAGCGATCTCACGACCTTGCGCCCCCTTCGGTGGCGATCGCAGCCTGCGGCAGCGGCTACATCCTGTGTCAGGCTTGTGGCACGCCACCGATAGTAGCCGGATTTACGCGGGGAGGTTGAACACCGCCTTGAGGTGTTCTTCGTAGCGCTGCACGTCGGCCTCGATGTTCGGGCGCTTCATCACGTCGACGCAGAGGAAGGTCGGCAGGCCGCGCATGCCGAGGAACTGGTTGGCCTTGTGGAACGGGAAGTACACCGCGTCCACGCCCTTGGCTTCGAAGAAGTCGGTGGGGTCGTCGAAGGCTTGCTGCGGAGCGTTCCAGGTCAGCGACAGCATGTACTGCTTGTCGTGGATCAGGCCACCGCTGCCGTACTTCTGCGAGGCATCGGAACGGGTGCGGCCGTCGCTGGCGTAGAGGCTGCCGTGGCCCTCGGTGAAGACTTCGTCGATGTACTTTTTCACGATCCAGGGCGCGCCCATCCACCAGCCCGGCATTTGGTAGACGATCACGTCGGCCCAGAGGAACTTGGCCACTTCTTCCTTGATGTCGTAGCCCTCGTCGATGTGGGTGACTTTGACGTCCACGCCGCCACGGTCCAGCACCATCACCGCGGCTTCATGCAGGGTCGCGTTGTAGCGGCCGTCGGAGTGGGCGAACTTCTTGCCACCGTTGAGCAACAGTACTTTTTTCATGATCCAGCCTCATCAGGAACAACCCTTTGGCGCTGCGCCGCAGGGCCGGGTCGAGAAGATTAAAAAACGATGGGGCGGAGAATATCGTTGAAAGACGATATGAATAAGCGCGATCCAGGCAAAAAGCATTTGACCAATACGCACGAATAGGCGGCGGATTCGTGTCGTAGAATTTTTAAAACTCCCTTTACCCAGGAACGCAGCATGTCCGAACAGCACGGTTTTATCCTCCACGCCAAGACCCGCCCGGAAATGTCCGAGGCCTTCGAGGCGCTGTTTCGCGCCTATGTCGAACCCAGCCGCGCCGAACCCGGCTGCATCGAATACCACATGCTGCGCGACCAGCAGGACCCGAGCCTGTTCATCTTCTATGAGATCTGGGAATCCCAGGCGCACCTGGACGTGCACTCCAACCTGCCGCATATGAAGGCGTTCTTCGACAAGCGCATGGATTACCTGGAACGCGACTTCGATATCCGCCGCATCGACATGCTCAGCCCGTCGTCCGCTAGCCGTTGATTAACAGGTGAGCACCAAGCAACCCCAGGCCGCTGAAGAACACCCGCTTGAACAACACCGCGCTGATGCGCTGGCGCAGTGCCTGGCCCAGCCACATGCCGAGCAGGGCCGGGATCAGGGCCAGCAGCGAGGCGCTGAGTTCGCCGCCGCCCAGGGCGCCGCGCCAGTACAGCCCGGCCGCCAGGGCCAGGGTCGAGACGGTGAACGACAGCCCCAGGGCCTGCACCAGTTCGTCCTTGTGCAGCCCCAAGGCCTGTAGATAAGGCACCGCCGGAATCACGAACACCCCGGTGGCCGAGGTGATGACGCCCGTCACCAGGCCACAGGCCGGGCCCAGCCAGCTTTCCATGCGTGGTCGCAGCCGCAGGGTCGGCAGCAGCAACCCGCTCAGGGCATAGAGCAATAACGCCGCCCCCAGCGCCCGCACCACCCAGCGCCCACCGTCGATGCCCAGCCACAGGCTACCCAGGCCCGTGCCGATAAAGATCGCCAGCAGCAGCGGCCACAAGCGCTTGAGCAATGTCCACAGATGCCCGCCGAACGCCAGCTGCCAGACATTGGTCAGGGTCGCCGGAATGATCAACAAAGCCGCAGCCTGCGTCGGCGCCATAGCCAGGCCGAGCAGGCCCATGGCGATGGTCGGCAGGCCGAGGCCGATCACGCCCTTGATCATGCCGGCCAGGACAAAGGTGCCGATCACCAGCAGGGACAGGAGTAAACCGAGGTTCTGGTAAAACGCGAGGGACGTGTTCATGGCGCTATCCTGCGCCCGCGGCGGTGGGCTGAAAATCTGCCATATACTGAGGCAGCCTCTTGTCTGGCGAGAGGCTTTGGATTTTCAGCGGCTGTGATGCCCCTATCGCGAGCAAGCTCGCTCCTACATCGAAGGGTGTGGCCCCTGTAGGAGCGAGCTTGCTCGCGATAGCCGCACAGCGGCGCTATCAAGGACACCCTCATGCACTTCGACCTGACCGACCTGCGCCTGTACCTGAACATCCTCGACGCCGGCAATATCACCGCCGGCGCCAGCCGCAGCCATTTGTCCCTGGCCGCGGCCAGCGCACGAATCCGCGCCATGGAAGCGTCCCTGGGCACCGAGTTCCTGCAGCGCGGCCGCCGAGGCGTGAGCCCGACGCCCGCCGGCAAGGCCCTGGCCCAGCACGCGCGCGGCCTGCTGCAACAGGCCGAGCACCTGCGCCAGGACCTGGCCGAATACGCCCGGGGCGTCAAAGGCCAGGTGCGCCTGTTGTGCAACACCACGGCGATCACCGAATACCTGCCGGAGCCGCTGGCGGACTTTCTCTGCGCCCACCCCAACCTCGACATCGACCTGCAGGAACTGCCCAGCCTGCACATCACCCACGCCCTGCGCCAGGGCGCGGCGGACCTGGGGATAGTCTCCGACGCGGTGGATACCCAGGACCTGCAGACCCTGGCGTTTCGCGACGACCCGCTGGTACTGGTCCTGCCTGCCCACCACCCGCTGGCGGACGGCCGGGCGGTGAGTTTCAGCGACAGCCTGCACCACGACTATGTCGGCCTCGCTGCCCACAGCGCCCTGGCCGTGTACCTGGAAGAACAGGCCTTGCACCTGGGGCTGCGAATGCCGATCCGCATCCGCGCCGACGGCTTCGACGGAGTCATGCGCATGGTCGCCCGGGGCGCCGGATTGGCCGTGGTGCCCCGGGCCGCCGTCGAACGCCGGGGGCCGGATGCATCGCTCAACGTGCTGCCGCTGGTGGAGGCCTGGGCGCAACGCAAGCTGCTGCTCTGTGCCCGCGACTTCAACGCCCTGCCGCCCTACGCCAAGGCTCTCCTGGAAACCCTGAGCCCCTTGTAGGAGCCGCCGGTCGACGCTCGATTGCTCGCGAATAGCGTTCGTCGCAACGCCGCGGTGAATGGCCGCTGCGCGGATCGCGAGCAAGCTTCGCTCCTACAGGTTTTGGGTCAGACCTTGGACGGGTTCAGCTCGGCGGCGGCCCGGTTTTTTCTGAAGCAGGCGAAGTAGACCGCCGTCAGGATCAGCAGGAACGGCACGCCGAACACCAGGGTCATCTTGAAGGCCTCGGTGAAGTAGGTGGTGATCATCACCGCCCCCATCAGCACCAGGCCCAGCAACGTGCTCCAGGGGAACAGGCGCATGCGGAACGACAGCTGTTGCTCGCCATGGCGCTGGTGGTAACGGCGGAAGCAGTAGTGCGTGAGGAAGATCATGAACCAGGTGAAGATCGCGCCGAACATCGAGATCGCCATCATCAGGGTGAACGAGCTTTCCGGGTACAGCACGTTGATCAGGGTCGCCAGGCCAATGCCCGAGCTGGACAGCAGCAAGGCGTTCAACGGGATGCCGCTCTTGCTCAGGGCGCCCATGGACTTGGGTGCATAACCGCCGCGGGACAGGCTGAACATCATGCGCGTGGTGATGTACAGCTGGCTGTTCATCGCCGACAGCGCGGCGATCAGGATCACGAAGTTCATCACCCCGGTGGCGCCGGGAATGCCGATGGTCTGCATCACCGTGACGAACGGGCTCTGCGCCTTGCCGGCCTGGACCCAGGGCACGATGGCCAGCATCAGCGCCAGGGTCAGCAGGTAGAACACCACCAGCCGCACCATGGTCGCGCGAAAGGCCTTTTTCACCGCCCGCTGCGGGTCCTCGGCTTCGCCGGCGGCCACCGCGATCATCTCCACGCTCAGGTAGCTGAAGATCGAAACGATCACCGCGATCCACATGCCCTGCACACCGTGGGGGAAAAAGCCGCCGTGGGCGGTGTAATTGTGCAGGCCGTAGTCGGCATTGCCGGAGCCGAACACCACGTACACCGCGAGGATGATGAAACCGACAATGGCGGCGATCTTGATGGTGGAGAACCAGTACTCGAAGCTACCGAAGGTTTTCACGCTGATGGCGTTGAGCAGGATCAGCACGCTGGAGAACGAGACGATCCACACCCATTCCGGCACGTGGGCGAACCAGTACTTCATGTACATGGCGATGGCCGTGACCTCGGCGCCGACCGCCAGCACGATGGCCGCCCAATAGGCATAGCGCACCAGGAACCCGGCCAGCGGGCTGATGTAGAACTCGGCGTAGGCGCCGAAGGAGCCGGAGGTGGAATGGGCCACGGTCATTTCCGCCAGGCAGCCCATCAGCAGCAGGGTGATCAGCGCGCCGATGGCGTAGCTGAGCAGCACGCTGGGCCCGGCGTAACCGATGGCGTAGGCGCTGCCCATGAACAGGCCGGTACCGATCGCCCCGCCGATGGCGATCATGCTCATCTGCCCGGCCGTTAGCTGGCGCCTGAGGCCATGCTCACGCTTGGATATGGCTTCAAAGCCGGTGTTATCGTTCATGTTTCTGTCCTCTGAATATTGTCTTTCTTGAAGAGAGCACATTGTTGGGGTGATGCCTGGGGCCGTCATATGCGGCAGCGAATGGATCAGAAAATACTCAGCGGATATTCGATAATGAGTCGAACTTCATTGTTGTCGGTGGTATCCGCTCGAGCCACCTGGCTGGTTGAACGCAGCGAGCCCTGGCGCACTCGCAGCGACAGGTCCTTGGCCTTGCCGGACTGCACGATGTAGCGCGCTTCAATGTCCCGTTCCCAGCGTTTTCCGTCGCTACCGTAACGGCCATAGGCGCCATTGACGCCACCGTCATAGTGGCTGTCGTCGATATGATCGCCGCTGACATACCGCGACATGAAACTCAGCCCCGGCACACCGAAAGGCGCCATGTCCAAGTCATATCGCAGTTGCCAGGAACGTTCGTTGGGTGCGTTGAAATCAACGATCTGTATTGAGTTGGCGAGAAAGATCGAGGTGCCCGGCTGCTGATCGAACCCCAGATAATCGAACGGCTCATCGCCATCGACGCGTTGATAGGCCAGGGTCAAGCGATGTGCGCCGACCTTGTAGGAACCGGCCAGCGACCAGGTGGTATTGTCGATCTTCCCGGCCAGGCTCTGGCCGGTGTCGTTGGTGCGGTAGATATTGAAGTCAAGGTTCAGCGACTGGCTTGCGCTGACTGGGTAGGTGTAGCTGGCATTGGCATAGTACTGCCGCCAGATATCGGTGAACTGCGAGCCGTACAGGCTGACGCTTAACTGGTCGTTCAGGCTATAGACGCCACCCAGGTAATCGACGCTGCGGGTTTCCACGCCGGCATACAAGGCTTTGAGGGCGCCGTCGTCATTGGTCGATGCACTGTCGTTGCCTGAAGTGAAGTGCCCGGCGTCGAGCAGCAGGCCGTTCAACTCGCTGCTGGTCAGCTGAAAGCCGTTAGCCTGTTGGGTGAACAGTCGCGCGTTGCCCGTGCCGAACACCGGGTTGAGCGGTGTCAGGTTGCCGTATTTGAGTTCGGTTTTCGAGATCCGCATCTTGAGCGCACCGCCCGCTTCGGAGTATTCATCCTCGGCGCGACCGTCGGAGTCGAGTGGCAACAAACCCGTACCGCTACGCCCCTTGCCGCTGTCGAGTTTAATCCCCACCTGCGCGAAGGCGTCGATGCCGAAGCCGACGGTTCCCTGGGTATAGCCGGATCGGTAATCCAGCAGGACCCCATGAGCCCACTCGTTCCGATAGTTCTGGGCGCCGGGGTTGTTGAGGTTGTTGCGATAGAAATAGAAGTTGCGGTTAGTCAGGGTCAGGCTGCTGTCTTCGACGAATCCATGGTCGGAGGCGGCATACGCCAGTGGGCCGAGACAGGTACTGATGGCAAGCGGCAAGGCTGACCAGAGGGGCGGCTTCATTCTGCATGTTCCTTATTATTATGTTTTCTCAGAACGCTTTATTGGAGGCGACCGAAGCCCCGCCGCCGAAAAAATCGCCACGGCAGGACAACGAGGCCAGGGGTATCAGGTGACGCTGTGGCGCACCTGGAACTGCGCTTGGGACCAGGTTTTCTGGTCGAGGATTTCACCGAGGATCTGCACCGCGTCCCAGACTTCGCTGAAGCGGGTGTACAGCGGCGTGAAGCCGAAGCGCATGATCCGCGGTTCGCGGTAGTCGCCGATCACGCCCCGGGCGATCAGGGCCTGGATCACCGCATAACCTTCGGGGTGTTCGAAGCTGACATGGCTGCCGCGCTTGTCGTGTTCGCGCGGGGTGACCAGCTTCAGGCCATGGGCCGCGCAGCGCTGTTCCACCAGTTCGATGAACAGGTCGGTCAAGGCCAGGGACTTGCGCCGCAGGCTGGCCATGTCGGTCTGCTCGAAGATCTCCAGGCCGCACTCGACCATGGCCAGCGACGTGATCGGCTGGGTGCCGCACAGGTAGCGGGCGATGCCGCTGCTCGGCTGGTATTGCGCTTCCATGTCGAACTGCCGCGCATGGCCGAACCAGCCGGCCAACGGCTGCCTGACCAGGTCGCAGACGGCCGGCGAGACCCAGGCGAAGGCTTGCGAGCCCGGGCCGCCGTTGAGGTATTTGTAGGTGCAGCCGATGGCGTAGTCGGCGCCGGCCTGCTTCAGGTCCACCGGCACCGCGCCGGCGGAGTGGGCCAGGTCCCACAGGCTCAGCGCGCCACATTCGTGGGTCAGCGCGGTCACCGCCTGCATGTCGTGCATGTAGCCGGTCTTGTAGTTGACGTGGGTCAGCATGACCACCGCGGTGTCTTCGCCAATGGCCTGGGGCAACTCCTCGGGGCTGTCCACCAGGCGCAGGGAATAACCCTGCTGCAGCATCTCGGTCAGGCCTTCGGCGATATACAGGTCGCTGGGAAAGTTGCTGCTCTCGCTGACGATCACCCGCCGCTGCGGCGCCTTGAGCGCCTGCACCCGCAAGGCGGCGCTGAGCACCTTGAACAGGTTGATCGAGGTGGTGTCAGTGATCACCACTTCGTTGGCATCGGCGCCGATCAGTTTGGCCAGGCGGTCGCCCAGGCGCTGCGACAGGTCGCGCCAGCCGGCGGTGTTCCAGCTGCGGATCAGGCCATTGCCCCATTCCTCGGCAATCACCTGTTGCGCCCGTTGCAGGGCCGCGACCGGGCGGGCGCCGAGGGAGTTGCCGTCGAGATAGATCACCCCGTCGGGCAGCGCGAACTGGTTGCGCAGCGGTGCCAGCGGGTCCTGTGCATCGAGGGCCAGGCAGTGGTTTCTTGTTGTCATGGGAAGTCCTGTTTTTCACTAAGGCATGCGGCGGCACACGCCATGCCAGGGGCGGCATCGGCGGCTGCGCGGTGAAGAAATAATGAACGAAGCCCTGGAGAATTTTCGTGCAAAATGCGCTATGAGAGCGGCATAGTCTCGAAGATTATTCGACTACAACTTAAAAAAACGCGGATAAATGCCAACCATGATTCTCGACTCTACAGACCTGCGAATTCTGCACTTCCTGCAACAGGACGGCCGTATCAGCAACCAGGAGCTGGCGGAGAAAGTCGCCCTCTCGCCCTCGGCCTGCCTGCGTCGCCTGCGCCTGCTGGAGGGCGAAGGCATCATCAGTGGCTATCGCGCGGTACTGAATGCCGAGCGTTTGGGGATCGAGTTGGAGGCCATCGTTCATGTGTCGCTGCGCCAGGACGTGGCGGACTGGCACGAGACCTTTATCAAGAAGGTCCAGCAGTGGCCGGAAGTGGTGACCGCCTATGTGGTCACCGGCGCCAGCAACTATGTGCTGCGGGTCCAGGCGCGCAACCTCAAGCACTTCTCGGATTTCATCGTCAATCACCTGAACCGCACGTCCGGGGTCACCGACATCCGCTCGGAAATCGTCTTGCAGAAAATCAAGGAACAGGACGGCCTGCTGGACCTGGTGCTGCGCAAGTAGGCTTGCCTAGAAACCACCCAGGCGCCGCGCGTCGTGGCGCTGCAGGGTGACGCTGGGCGACTCGCCGAACAGCTTGCGGTATTCGGCGGAGAACCGCCCCAGATGGCAGAAGCCCCAGCCCAGGGCGATCTCGGAAATGGTCCGCGCCGAGCCGTGTTCGAGGATCTCCTGGCGCACCGCGTTGAGCCGGTACTTCTTCAGGTAGACCATCGGCGACAGGGCGAAATACTTCTTGAAGGCCTCGAACAGCTTGAAGCGCGAAACCCCGGCGGCGGCTTCCAGGTCTTCCAGGCCCAGCGGTTCGCGGGCGTTGGCGTGAATGTACTGGCGGGCGCGGACCAGGTAGTGGGGCAACTTGACCTCCAGCACCTCGCGCAGCTGCGCCGAGTAGTTGTTCGGCTGGGCCAGGATCAGGCCCTTGATCAAGGAGCTTTCCAGGTCCCGGGTGAAGGCCAGCTGTTCGTACAGCTCGCTGCTGCGCTCCAGCTCGGCGATGAAATAGCGCGCCATGCGCCACCAGGACGCCGACGCCCCCTCCACCGCATCCATCACCGCCTCGAAGCGCAGCGGCGCTTGCGGCGGGCGTTGCAGCAAGGCTTCGAGGGCCTCGCCCATGGCCGCCCGGGTAATCACCACCTGGACTTTGCGGCAGTCACCGGAGATCGCCAGCATCTGGCTTTCATTGGGCGCGATGATCACCCCCTGGTCGCGGTTGGAACGCAGCAACCGGCCGTCCTTGCTCAGTTCCTGATCGCCGCTCAGCGGCAGGCTCAGGCTGTAGCTGCTGAAGCGCTCGGCGTCTTCGATATCGATGGTGACGTCGGTGCCGTATTCGATGGTGCCCAGGGTCGTGGCCCGCGACTTGAACACGTTGGCGCTGTGGTGAAAGCGGATGCGCTCGGGGGTGCTGGTTTCGAGCCGATGCGGCCCGCAAATGCCAGACATCCAGCTTCTCGCCCCCTCGAGGTCGTAACGATCGATACGAATATCGCGAAACTGCGAATCAGCCTTGCTATTCATCACGGCGCACCCACGGCAATATTTTTTTTGCGCGCTCTGACGGCGCGTCTGATTTGAAGTAGTGACCTGCAAGAGCAAGTTTTGCGCCACCGCCCGGCACTGCCAACCGACTGGATAGCAATCGCCGACTAAGTGGATAGAACCCGTCCACCCGGTGCGCAAAACCCACGCAAGACTGCGCCAAACAGTAGCTCATCGCGACATCGCGGTGCAGCCGTTGATCGCCTGCCACCCAGGCCCTGGGTATTTCCACCACACCTGAACGCCGCCCCGTAGCCGCTGCCGCAGGCTGCGATCGACGACGCAGTCGTCGCAAGACCTGAGCCCGCGATCCTCCTGAAACACCGCAATACCCGGTTTGCGCCTGCTGCGCCCGAACGCGGACCGAGCCGATCGCAGCCTGCGGCAGCGGCTACAGATGAACGTGGCCATGCAATTTTGTGGATGGCCTTGGCCGACTAAGCGGATAGCCACCCCTGCCCCGCACTCTCTCTAATGCATGCACCGATTGGCCTGAACAAGAAAGGTACTCACTCATGAGTGGTGCAAGAAACACAGAACAATGGAAAAGCTTCATCGACGGCTGCCTGGATTTTCGTCCGGACGACGGCGTATTCCGCATCGCCCGGGACATGTTCACCGAACCCGAGCTGTTCGACCTGGAGATGGAACTGATCTTCGAGAAGAACTGGATCTACGCCTGTCACGAAAGCGAGCTGGCCAACAACCACGACTTCGTCACCATGCGCGCCGGGCGCCAGCCAATGATCATCACCCGCGACGGCGAAGGCCGGCTCAACGCGCTGATCAACGCCTGCCAGCACCGCGGCACCACCCTGACCCGGCTCGGCAAGGGCAACCAGTCCACCTTCACCTGTCCGTTCCACGCCTGGTGCTACAAGAGCGACGGGCGCCTGGTGAAGGTCAAGGCGCCGGGGGAATACCCCGAAGGCTTCGACAAGGCCACCCGCGGCCTGAAGAAGGCCCGCATCGACAGCTACAAGGGCTTCGTCTTCATCAGCCTCGACGTCCACGCTGACAACTCCCTGGAGGACTTCCTCGGCGACGCCAAGGTGTTCTTCGACATGATGGTCGCCCAGTCGCCCACTGGTGAGCTGGAAGTCCTGCCCGGCAAGTCCGCCTACACCTACGACGGCAACTGGAAACTGCAGAACGAGAACGGCCTCGACGGTTATCACGTGAGCACCGTGCACTACAACTACGTGGCCACGGTGCAGCACCGCCAGCAGGTCAACAGCGAGAACGGCGGCGCCAGCGCCACCCTCGACTACAGCAAGCTCGGCGCCGGCGACGCCAACACCGACGACGGCTGGTTCGCCTTCAACAACGGCCACAGCGTGCTGTTCAGCGACATGCCCAACCCCGCGGTGCGCTCCGGCTACGCCACCATCATGCCGCGACTGGTGGAAGAGTACGGCCAGGAAAAAGCCGAATGGATGATGCACCGCCTGCGCAACCTCAACGTCTACCCGAGCCTGTTCTTCCTCGACCAGATCAGCTCGCAGCTGCGGATCATCCGCCCGCTGGCCTGGAACAAGACCGAGATCATCAGCCAGTGCATCGGGGTCAAGGGCGAGTCCGACGCCGACCGGGAAAACCGCATCCGCCAGTTCGAGGACTTCTTCAACGTCTCGGGCATGGGCACCCCCGACGACCTGGTGGAATTCCGCGAAGCCCAGCGCGGTTTCCAGGGCCGCCTGGAACGCTGGAGCGACATCTCCCGCGGCAGCCACCGCTGGGCAACCGGGCCGACCCGCAACAGCGAAGCCATCGGCATCCAGCCAGCCATGACCGGCACCGAATTCACCCACGAAGGGCTGTACGTCAACCAGCACCGCAACTGGCAGAGATTCCTCCTCGACGGGCTGGCCCGGCAATCCCTGAAACTGCGTGAGGTGTGAACATGAGTGCGCAACTGCAATACCGTATCGAGCAGTTTTTCTACCGCAAGTCCGAGCTGTGCGACGCCCAGGACTGGGACGCCTACCTCGAACTCTTCGACCCGCAGAGCGAGTTCCACCTGCCGCAGTGGGACTCCGAGCATGTCTACACCACCGACCCGAAACGCGGCATGTCGCTGATCTACTACGCCAACCGCTCGGGCCTGGAAGACCGGGTGTTCCGCCTGCGTACCGGCAAGGCCGCCTCGACCATTCCGATGCCGCGCACCCTGCACAACATCAGCAACGTGCGAATCGCCGAGCTGGCCGACGGCAGCCTGCAAGTACGGCTGAACTGGCACACGCTGTTCTATCGCCTGGCCACCGCCGAGCAGTTCTTCGGCCATGCCACCTACAGCCTCAAGGCCCACGGCGACAGCTGGCTGATCACCCGCAAGCATGTGCTGCTGCTCAACGACACCATCAACTCGGTGCTCGATTTCTACCACCTCTGACGGAGACCGGGCATGAACCACAAGGTCGCGTTCAGCTTTGCCGACGGCAAGACGCTGTTCTTCCCTGTAAACGCCAATGAAATACTGCTCGACGCCGCCCTGCGCAACGGCATCAAGATTCCCCTCGACTGCCGCGAGGGTGTCTGCGGTACCTGCCAGGGCCGTTGCGAATCGGGCACCTACAGCCAGGACTACGTGGACGAGGAAGCCCTCTCCAGCGCCGACCTGGAGCAGCGCAAGATGCTCAGTTGCCAGACCCGGGTGCAGTCCGATGCCACCTTCTACTTCGACTTCGATTCCAGTCTGTGCAGCGCCGCGGGGCCCGCACAGCTCGGCGCCACAGTCAGCGCAGTGCGCCAGATCTCCGACAGCACGGCGATCCTGCAACTGCAGCTCGACGAGGGTCAGGCGGCGCTGGACTTCCTGCCGGGGCAATACGCCCGGCTGTCGGTCCCCGGCACGTCGAGCAAGCGCTCCTACTCGTTCGCCAACCGTTCGGGCAGCCAGCAGCTGCAATTCCTCCTGCGCCTGCTGCCCGACGGGGCGATGAGCAATTACCTCCGCGAACGCTGCCAGGTCGGCGACCGCATTGAGCTGGAGGCGCCGCTGGGCGCCTTCTACCTGCGCCATATCGTCCGGCCGCTGGTGCTGGTGGCCGGCGGCACCGGGCTGTCGGCGCTGCTGGCCATGCTCGAGCAACTGGTCGCCGACGGCTGCACCCAGCCGGTGCACCTGTACTACGGGGTGCGCAACGTCGCTGACCTGTGCGAAACCGCGCGTATCGAGGCCTATGCCGGCCAACTGCCGGGCTTTCGCTACACTCCGGTGATCAGCGAGCCGACGGCGGACTGGCCGGGCAAGCGCGGTTATATCGCCGAGCATTTCGATTGCAGCGAACTGCGCGATACTCCGGTGGACATGTACGTCTGCGGGCCGCCACCGATGGTCGAGTCGATCAGGAACTGGTTGCAAGATCAGCAACTTGAGAGCGTCCAGCTGTATTACGAGAAGTTCACCGAGAGTAATATCTGATCCGTCCGCCGTCAGCCGCGATCTGGCCGCGAATACGGACAGATCCGATAACAATGAGAAGAGAGCGTGATTAGTGGATGAGATCCTGAAACCCGGCGAACTCAAGCGTGGCTTGAAGAACCGCCATATCCAGCTGATTGCCCTGGGCGGGGCGATCGGCACCGGACTGTTCCTGGGCTCCGCCGGCGTGCTCAAGTCCGCCGGCCCTTCGATGATCCTCGGTTATGCGATAGCCGGGTTCATCGCCTTCCTGATCATGCGCCAGCTCGGCGAAATGATCGTCGAGGAACCGGTGGCCGGGTCCTTCAGCCACTTCGCGCACAAATACTGGGGCGGTTACTTCGGCTTTCTCGCCGGCTGGAACTATTGGGTGCTGTACGTGCTGGTGGGCATGGCCGAACTCACGGCCGTGGGCAAGTACGTGCAGTTCTGGTGGCCGGAAATCCCGTCCTGGGTCAGCGCGGCGGTGTTCTTCGTGCTGGTCAACCTGATCAACATGATGAACGTGAAGTTCTTCGGCGAAGCCGAGTTCTGGTTCGCCATCATCAAGGTGGTGGCCATCATCGGCATGATCGCCCTGGGCTGCTACATGCTGGCCAGCGGCAGCGGCGGCCCGCAGGCGGCGGTGAGCAACCTGTGGAGCCACGGCGGGTTCTTCCCCAATGGCGGCACCGGCCTGCTGATGGCCATGGCCTTCATCATGTTCTCCTTCGGCGGCCTGGAATTGGTGGGCATCACCGCCGCCGAGGCCAGCGAGCCACGCAAGGTAATCCCCAAGGCGATCAACCAGGTGGTGTACCGGGTGCTGATCTTCTACGTCGGCGCCCTCACCGTGCTGCTGTCGCTGTACCCCTGGGACCAGTTGCTGCAGACCCTCAACGCTTCCGGCGACTCCTACAGCGGCAGCCCGTTCGTGCAGATCTTTGCCCTGATCGGCAGCGACACCGCGGCGCACATCCTCAACTTCGTGGTCCTGACCGCGGCGCTGTCGGTGTACAACAGCGGCGTGTACTGCAACAGCCGCATGCTCTACGGCCTGGCCGAACAGGGCGACGCGCCCAGGGCGATGATGAAGCTGAACAAGCAGGGCGTGCCATTGCTGGCCCTGGGCGTCTCGGCGCTGATCACCCTGCTCTGCGTCGTGGTCAACTACCTGGCGCCGCAGGAAGCGCTGGAACTGCTGATGGCGCTGGTCGTCGCGTCCCTGATGATCAACTGGGCGCTGATCAGCCTGACCCACCTGAAGTTCCGCAAGTCCATGGGCCAGCAAGGCATAGTGCCGTCGTTCAAGACCTTCTGGTTTCCGTTCAGCAACTACCTGTGCCTGGCCTTCATGCTGATGATCGTCAGCGTGATGCTGATGATTCCCGGCATACGGGTGTCGGTCTACGCCATCCCGGTGTGGGTTGCGCTGATCTGGGCGTTCTACCGCCTGCGCGTGGCCAGGTCTGGCGCTCGCGCGATGGCCTGACAACGGCGGCACCTGCCCCGGTAGCCGCTGCCGAGCCCCGCGAGGCTGCGATCGGGTACGCAGCGGCCGCAAAACAGGCGACCGTGTTCAGCCTGTCCACCGCAGTGGCCGGTTTTACGGCGCCTGCGGAGCCGATCGCAGGCTGCGCCAGCGGCTACAGAAAACGAGGAAACCTTGTAGCCGCTGCCGAGCCCGCGAGGCTGCGATCGGGCGCGCAGCGGCCGCAAAACCGGCGACCGTGTTCAGCCTGTCCCACCGCAGTGGCCGGTTTACGGCGCCTGCGGAGCCGATCGCAGGCTGCGCCAGCGGCTACAGAAAACGAGGAAACCTTGTAGCCGCTCCGAGCCCCGCGAGGCTGCGATCGGGCGCGCAGCGGCCGTAAAATAGGCGACCGCGTTCAGCCTGCCCCACCGCAGTGAGCGGTTTTGCGGCTCCTGCGGAGCCGATCGCAGGCTGCGCCAGCGGCTACAGCTCGGCATAAACAAAAAGGCCCGGCATTCGATGAATGCCGGGCCTTTTTGTTGGCTTGCCGCTTACAGCGTCGAACGTACGCGCCACAGCTCGGGGAACAGTACGGTGTCGAGCATCTTGCGCAGGTAACCGACGCCTTCGGTGCCGCCGGTGCCGGGCTGGAAGCCGATGATGCGTTCCACCGTGGTCACATGGCGGAAGCGCCACTGGCGGAAGGAGTCTTCCAGGTCGATGAACTTCTCCGCCAACTGGTACAGATCCCAGTAGCGCGACGGGTCGGTGTAGACCTCGCGCCAGGCGGCCTCCACCGACGGGTCATGCTGGGTCGGCGCCTGGCTGTTCAGGGCCAGGCGCTCGGGGTCGATGGCCAGCCCGGCCTTGGCCATCAGGCCGATGGCTTCGTCGTACAGCGACGGCGTGGCGATTGCCAGCTCCAGTTCCTTGAGCAGTTCCGGACGATGGGCATGGGGGCGCAGCAGGGTCGCGCTCTTGTTGCCGAGGATGAACTCGATTTCGCGGTACTGGAACGACTGGAAACCCGACGAGTGCCCCAGGTACGGGCGGATCGACTTGTACTCGGACGGGGTCATGGTCGCCAGCACCGCCCAGGCATGCACCAGTTGGTCGAAGATCCGCGACACCCGCGCCAGCATCTTGAACGCCGGTGGCAGCTGCCCCTGATGCACGTGCTCGCGAGCCGCCTTGAGCTCGTGCAGCATCAGTTTCATCCACAGCTCCGAAGTCTGGTGCTGGATGATGAAGAGCATTTCGTTGTGGTCCGGCGACAAGGGGTGCTGGGCATTGAGGATGCGTCCCAGGTCCAGGTAGTCGCCGTAGCTCATGGAGTCGGAAAAATTCAGCTCGGCGTTATGCCAGTTGTCGGGCGGCGGGTTGTTCGAATAGGGACATTGACTCATCGCGTGGGCTCCTCATGTCAGGTCGCGGCCGGTCGATCACCCGGCGCCGGCCTTGATCGAGGGCGCGCGGGGTCGAAGCTTCGTTGTTGTAAATACTATTGTAGGAATTATCGCGGCAAAGGCCGCAGGATGGCGCGCACCGGGCTCGCATCCAGATGAGCGAAACGCAGGGGCAGCGCGATCAGTTCGTAGTCGCCTTCAGCCACCTCATCGAGCACGATGCCCTCGAGAATCGCCAGGCCATGGCGGGCCACTGTGTTATGGGCCTCCATGGTTTTCGATTGCTGCGGGTCGAGGGACGGGGTGTCGATGCCGATCAGGCGCACACCGTGGCTGGCCAGCAGCTCGACGGTCTCCTTGGCCACAGCGCTGAAGTCCGGGTCCCAGGTGCTCAACGGCGCCTGTCGATAGGTACGCAGCAGCACCCGCTCGGGCAGGTTGTCCAGGTGCCCCTCCAGGTGCCGGGGCAACACCAGCGGCCCGCAACCCAGGCAATGCACGACCCGGCACGGGCCGAGGTAGACATCCAGCGGCACCTCGCCGATCGGCGCGCCATCGGCGCTGTAGTGCAGCGGCGCGTCGACATGGGCACCGGTGTGCGGCGACAGGGTGATGCGCCCGACGTTCACCGGGCATTCGGGCCCGTATTGCCAGACCCGCTCTTCCTGGAACGGCGTATCGCCCGGCCAGGTCGGGGTCGCGGTACTCAGGGGCGGGCTGATGTCCCACCAGCTTGGGGTTGTGCTCATAGCGCTGCTCTCGGCCATTTCGATCTGAATCATACGAGCGATGCCCGTGAAGATTCTTGCGAAATACTCCGGCGACCGCAGAATCTTTCGCATGAACTGCCAGGAAATCACTGATTCTCGCTCGGAAATTTCAATGCAAACCGCGGCAACACTTCACGGGCGGGTACTGCGTTTCTGGGCACCCCGATGTCGAGTACAGACAACTGGCCGGGTGCCGGGCGCTATAGGGTGCGACTTCAGTTCTCAGCCAACGCCCCGGAGTCCTCATGACCGCGACTGCCCCCATCACCGTTCTGCGCGACACCCACCCGCTGCCGGTTCTCGATGCCTGCAAATGGGAAAAGCTCGAAGGCGACCCGCACACCGTCAACCTCAACGCCTACACCAGCGAAGACGGCAGCAAGATCATGGGTACCTGGATCTGCACGCCCGGCAAATGGCGCGTGGACTATGTGAAATGGGAGTACTGCCATTTCCAGGAAGGCTACTGCGTGATCACCCCGGACGGCATGGACCCGATCCACCTGCGCGCCGGCGATATCTTCGTGGTCGAGCCGGGGATGAAAGGCACCTGGGAAGTGGTCGAGACCGTGCGCAAGTATTTCGTGTTCGCCTGATATCCGAAGATTCAGGCCGCCGTTTTGCAAACTGCCTGATCGATCCAGCGAAGGACTTTCCGCGAAACATCAAGAGGCGCTCACATCATTGAGGAGCGCCTCTTTTTATAAAGTCACAGCAATAAGGCAGACACCCCGCCATACACTTCCCGGCCTAATGATATTGGCCAACCAGAAGTTCACCCATCTCACCCCAGCGAATACAGACAGCCCATTTAAACTTCCAGCAAGCTTGCTTAAACAAAAAAACCAAGCAGACAACCCGCATTTAAAATTTTAGAAAGTCTATTAATACAACGACTAAAAAGGGGACGATTTCAACGTCCCCTTCTGCACATCCTGGAGCCTGGCGGTGTATCGGGCACTTAGTCTTTGGCTTTCGAGATTTTCCATGAGCCGGTATTGCCGTCCCGATTCAGATAGGGGGTCGTCGATACCGCATATTTGACACCCTCGCCACTGGCATGCCCACAGGTATCCAGGAACCCGCCGCGCACATCGTTGTAGCCATTCAGGAAGTGCACGACATCCCCCTCTCTCACCTTGAAATCCTTGGGATCTGAGGTATCGGCGAAAATTCGCCAGTGCAGGGTATCCGCCGGCCGCGATTCCTTGAGGGCCGTGACCACGTTGTAGATCGACGGTTTTGTCGCGTGGCCATTGGTGTCCAGATAGCCACCCTCGTTGTTGTAGAGGTTCCACAGCAGAATCACATCGCAACTTTCAACCTCGGTTCCTACTGCCTTACCTGTCGCGGACTCGATGATCCAGGTGCCAGTACCCGGGCCGCGATGAGGAGTGGTTGCGGTGACTACGCCGTAAAGGCTGTTCGGGGCGGTGGCATGATTACAAGTATCGAGATAACCGCCATCCCAATTATTGTAACCATTCTTGATATGAACTTTGTCTCCGTATCTCAGGACATCTGCCATGGTCTATCTCCCTGATAAAACCTCATATACATGCCATATCCATGACATGTCGTCATTCGACAGAGACGCTGTCGACACAAGTCACCTTAGCTATCAATCCCGATACTGCCAGAGCATGCCTTATACATTGTCGCGATAAAGCTACTTGCGAATCTTCATCGCCTGCCTTGCCAATATTACGGACGATATTCGACCGTAAAGAACGGTCATAAACCGATGTGATTTTTCTGTACAAGCGCGATTGCCGAGGACGGCGCACTCGATCCCGGCCCGTGCCAGCGGCTACAGGGGAGCGAGGTCCATTGAGGTAAGAGAGATGGCAAAAAACCGGGAGCCCGCCCGACGCGGGCTCCCGGAAAAATCCCCTATTGGGGCTTGCGATAGCTGTTGACGATAGCCGAGAAGTCCATGCCCCCTTCACCGCGCTGGCTCATGGCCTGGTATAGCTGCTGCGCCACGGCGCCCAGCACCACCGGCTGGTGCGCCTGGCGGGCGGCCTCGGTGGCCAGGCCCAGGTCCTTGAGCATCAGCTCGGCGCCGAAGCCGCCGGTGTAGCCGCGGGCGGCCGGCGCGGTTTCGATCACGCCGGGCCAGGGGTTGTAAGTGTCGGAACTCCAGCAACGCCCGGTGGAGCTATTGATGATGCCCGCCAGCACCTTGGTGTCGATCCCCAGGGCATCGCCCAGGGCCATGGCTTCGCTGACACCGATCATCGAGATGCCCAGCAGCAGGTTGTTGCAGATCTTGGCGATCTGCCCGGTGCCCACTTCACCGCAGTGCACGATATTGCGGCCCATCTGCGCCAGCACCGGCTGCAGGGTGGCGAACAGTTCGGCGCTGGCGCCGACCATGAAGGTCAGGGTGCCCGCCGCCGCGCCGCCGGTACCGCCGGATACCGGCGCATCGGCCACGGCCACGCCTTGCTTGGCGGCCGCCGCGGCCACGTCGCGGGCGGTCTGCGGGTCGATGGTGCTGCAATCCACCGCCGGCGTGCCACGGGCGATACCGGCCAGTACCCCGTCGTCACCCAGCCAGACGCTGCGCACATGGGGCGCGGCCGGCAGCATGGTGATCACCAGCTCGCTGTCTGCGGCGGCGGCGCGCGGCGAGGTACTGATGCTGCCACCCAGTTCGGCCAGTTCCTTGAGCACGGCCTGGTTCAGGTCGAACAGGTTCAACTGATGCCCGGCCTTGAGCAGGTTGCGCGCCATGGGTGCGCCCATGTTGCCCAGACCGATGAATGCGATTTTCATGAGCGGACTCCTCAACGCAAATGGATGGTGGTGTTCACGCCATCGTTGACGCTGTCATCGTCGAACCAGCGACTGGTGACGGTCTTGGTCTGGGTATAGAACTGCACCACTTGTTTGCCATAGGGCCCCAGATCGCCCAGCTTGGAACCACGGGAACCGGTGAAGCTGAAGAACGGTACAGGCACCGGGATCGGGATGTTGATCCCGACCTGGCCGACATCGATTTCAGTCTGGAACTTGCGCGCCGCCGCGCCGCTCTGGGTGAACAGGCCGGTGCCGTTGCCGAAGGGGTTGCTGTTGACCAGGGCGATGGCCTGGTCGAGGGTGTCCACTTCCAGCACCACCAGCACCGGGCCGAAGATTTCCTGGGTGTAGATCTGCATGTCGGTGGTCACCCCGGAGAACAGGGTCGGACCGACGAAGTTGCCCTGCTCGAACCCCGGCACCTTGACGTCGCGACCGTCCAGCTCCAGCTTGGCGCCTTCCTTGATGCCGCTTTCGATCAGGCTCAGCACACGCTCCTTGGCGCGCTTGGAAATCAGCGGCCCGACATCGGTGCCCGGCTCGCTGCCGGCATTCACCTTGAGTTTCTGCGCCAGCGCCTTGAGGTCCGGCAGCCATTGTTTCGCCGCGCCCACCAGGACCACCACCGAGGTGGCCATGCAACGCTGGCCGGCCGCACCGAACCCGGCACCGACCAGGGCATTGAGCGCCTGTTCGCGGTTGGCGTCGGGCAGCACCACGGCGTGGTTCTTCGCGCCCATCATCGACTGCACGCGCTTGCCGTGTTTGCCCGCGAGGTCGTAGACGTGAGTGCCCACCGCAGTGGAGCCGACGAACGACACCGCCTTGATGTGCGGGTGGGTGCACAGCTTGTCCACCACGTCCTTGCCGCCATGCACCACGTTGAGCACGCCAGGCGGAACGCCGGCTTCCAGCGCCAGCTCCACCAGCAGCATGGTCGACAGCGGGTCCTGTTCCGAAGGCTTGAGGACGAAGGTGTTGCCGCAGGCGATGGCCATCGGGAACATCCACAGCGGGATCATCGCCGGGAAGTTGAACGGGGTGATCCCGGCGCAGACACCGATCGGCTGGCGCAGGGTGTAGGTATCGACGCCACCGGCGACGTTCTCGGCGAACTCGCCCATCTGCAGGCTGCCGATCGAGCAGGCATGCTCGACCACTTCCAGGCCGCGGAAAATGTCGCCTTCGGCATCGGCGATGGTCTTGCCCTGTTCGGCGCTGAGCACCTGGGCAATACGCTTGGAGTGTTCGCGGATCAGCGCCTGCAGCTTGAGCATGATGCGCATCCGCGCGCCGATCGGGGTCAGCTTCCAGGTCTGGAAGGCGCGATGCGCGGCTTCGATGGCGGCATCGACTTCATCCGCCGTGGCGAAAGGTACCTTGGCCAGCACCTGCTGGGTGGCCGGGTTGGTGATGTCGTGCCACTCGCGGGTCTGGGATTCGACCCACTGGCCGTCGATCAGCAGCTTGACCTGCTGCAAGGTGGTGCCGTCGGACTTGAGGGATGCGTTCATACGGGTCTCCTGACTTCTTGAGGTTCTTATGCAGGGAGCCAAGGCGTGGGACCGCCTTGAAATGAGGCGTGCGTCGCGAGTTGGTTGTCGGACTGTTTTTGGAGTATAGATGTGCAAACTTCTAATAAGAACGCACATAAAAGCCGGTCCATCATGCAAAAAAACATCACCTCCCTCGGCTCGCTGAACTGGGACGACCTGAAGTTTTTCCTCGAAGTGGCGCGCACCCGCAAGGCCAGCAGCGCGGCCAAGCGCCTGGCAGTGGACTACACCACGGTGTCGCGGCGCATCGGTTCGCTGGAGGGCGCGCTGGGCACCCTGCTGTTCGAAAAATCCCGGACCAATGGCTTTGTCCTGACCGCCGAGGGCCAGCGCCTGCTGGGTTATGCCGAGTCGATCGAGAGCACCCTGCACATGGCCTGCGAACAGGTCTCGGGCTCGGGCGTGGCCCTGTCCGGGCATGTGCGCATGGGCTGTACCGAAGGTTTCGGCAGCTTTTTCATCACCCCGCAGCTGAGCCATTTCGTCGACGCCTACCCGGCGATCTCGGTGGATATCCTGCCGCTGCCGCACTTCATCAGCCTGTCCAAGCGCGAAGCCGATATCGTCATCGCCCTGGAACGCCCGGAGCATGGCCCCTACGTCTGCTGCAAGCTCTGCGACTACCGCCTGCGGCTCTATGCGACCCAGGAATACCTCGACCAGCACCCACCGATCCGCCGCCCGGCGGACTTGAGCGAGCATCAATTCATCAGCTACGTGGACGACCTGGCGTTCAGCTCGGAGCTCTTGTACCTGGCCAACGTGCTGCCCGGCGCCAGCGCCAACCTGCGCAGCACCAGCGTCATCGCCCAATACGTGGCGGCCCAGCAAGGACGCTCGCTGGCGATCCTGCCGTGCTTCCTGGCAGCCCAGGACCCGCGCCTGCTGCCAGTGCTGCCGGTGGAAATAGACATCACCCGGCAGTTCTGGATGTACTGCCGCGAGGACCTGCGCAAGCTCAAGCGGATCACCCTGTTGTGGGATTACATCCGCAGCGTGACCGAACAGAATCAGGGCCTGCTGATGGGGCAGAGCCGGGAGATGGTGTTTGCCGACTCATAGCCTGCACGGAATCGCGAAAGCTGATCGCAATGAGAGCGGGCTTCATCCAAGTTCAGAATCGTCCTAAAGCCTTGCCCATCGTCACTTGTTAGGTTCGCGAAGCTCGACAAAGAGCCTCACGGACCCGCCAACACACAAGGACGATCAATGCTTTCTTCTGCTCGCCTGGGCGATAAACACCTCTGCCCGCTTCCCGGTCACGGTACGACACCTATTGCTTCCGCTTCTGGTGACATCAACATCAACTTCATGGGAGCAGCCCGAGTCGGTGACACTTGCGGCTGTGGCGCAGTCATTACCACAGGGTTTCCTTCGATCATCCTGAATGGTCGTCCTATGGCGCACTTGGGGAGTCCTACCAGTCACGGCGGGACGATCATCACAGGATCAGGCGATACCTTCGGTGGCTTTGTCATGGGACCTATGGAGGGGGCCGCAATCATCAACTTCGCAATGCTCGGAGTGTTCCGCTCAGATGGCTCTGTAGACGATGAAAAGATGGCGACCTTGTTGGCTGATCCGAAGCTGACCGAGAAGGCCGCCGCTGCAAATGCTTTAGTCGATCCCAATGAGGCCTCTAAGGCTCCTGAAGAGAATCCAGAAGAAAAGGTCTGTAATGACCCTGACCAGATGGAAGAACTGGCGAGCTACATTGCGGGCGAGATGAATACCAATATCAACAGCCCGTCTGTGCGACAAATGAAAGACCTCAACAGCTTTAGCCCAACAGCTGAAATGAAGAAGTATAAGGAACTTCCTTTCTATCTTCGTCTTGGTCAAAGCCCTGACTTCTACAGCTTAGCGCTGGGAAAGAGAGCGAAGGCTTTGGCTATCTGGACAGAGCGAGTCGGTCAGGGTCGCCCATGGGACCACAAGCCAATACTCTCAAGGAAGTACAACGGCGTCGTTTACCACAAACAGGGTGATTACGATTACTTCTACGATATCTGGTCGAACGTCCACTATGGCTATGTGGGGATGGCCGGAGGTCTTTCCGAAAGAGTCCTACTTGATGGCGCAGGATTAGAGCAAATAGGGTCCGATACGTATCGGAAGGCTGAAGAAGTAGTATTCAAACCCAAAGAACAATGGAAACTACCAGGCCCGCACCGCTCAGCAGATATCGACGGTATGCGAGCATGGGACGATGCCCCGGATCGAATTTCCATTGGCATTGGCATCAAGCTCTATCGGCAATACCCAAACGGGGGCGTCACGGCGAAACTGATAATGGATGAAGTACTTGCGGTCACACCGCAAGAGTGGGGGAAGGGAGTCAAAGTACATGAATGTAAATAAACCTAAATTCAGATATGGCCGGTGGATATTTCTACTCCTTGTGGTCTCCCCTATTGCGTTTTGGTATTTCGCATCTCCAGTCGTAGCAGTCAACTTCTCACATGATGGGCAGGAGGAGTTTCGCTATATCTGGAACACACAGCACCGAATTTATAAAGGAGACATGCCCCCAGGGGGTGGCTCCTCAGTCGAGGTTAGCCACATTTTCCCTGATGAAGACTTCTTCATGATGTTCTTTTGGTGGACTGACAAGGGCTTTCAGCGGTGCATCGACATCACACCCAAATGGGGGCGGATGATAGACATCTACCTTGATGCAGCAGGCAGGATCGACACCACTAAAACTGCCGCTGACGTGATCGCTCGCTTGAAAAAATGCGAGGGCGAGCCTGATCCATTCCGGCCCTAGGCTTCCTGCCAACAGCGCTGCAAAGACCTGCGCAAACTCTAGCGGATCATCCTGCTGCGCAGAATGACGGGAACAGGATCAGGGCCTGCTGATGGGGTAAAGCCGCTGATGGTCTTCGCCCATCAGTCGGCGATGACCACAATCGAGACGCGACGGTTTTCGGTACGTCCGGCCACCGTGCTGTTGGAGGCTACCGGTTCGCTGCTGCCCAGGCCGCGCAGCTGGATGTTTTCTTCGCGCATGCCCGTGGCCACCAGTACCTTGCTCACGCTTTTCGCCCGGCGCAGGGACAGTTGCTGGTTGTAGCTTTCCCTGCCGGAGCCATCGGTGTGTCCATCGACCCGGACCTTGTCGATGTGCACGCTGACCAGGGCCTTGCCGATGCGCTCGACGATCTCGGTACTGGCGGCATTCAGTGTCTCGATATCACTGCCGAACAGCACCTTGCCGGACAGGCCGAAGGCCCAGCCCTCGTCCGTCAGCTCAAAGCCCTCCTGCTTGAGCACCGCCACTTGCTGCGGGGTCAGCCCCTTGGGCGGCACGCTCTGGCAACCGGTCAATGAAAGCAGCGCCAGCAACAGGCCGGTGGTGAAAAGTCGCAAGAACGGTCGAGTCAGTGAAAACAAAGAATTAGCTCCTGGATTGAACGTGAACGACGGGGGGCTCCGACCCCGCGGTGTGTTGCCCGCCTCGAGAGACACGCTTGGCCTGATACATCGCCGCATCGGCGGCGTTGAGCAGAGCACCCGGGGTGGTGCCATGATCAGGGTAGACGGCAATACCGATACTGAGCGAAGTCAGTACCGAAGTACTGCCTGGCAAGGCAATCGGCATCTCCATGCTGGCGATGATTTTTTCCGCGATACGCTCGGCATCCTCGATGCGGTGCAGCGGGGTCAGCAGAATGGCGAACTCGTCGCCCCCCAGGCGCGCCACCAGGTCTTCCTCGCGCAACTGCGCGCGCACCCGCGACGCCACCGCCATCAGCACCGCGTCGCCGGCGGCGTGACCGAAGTTGTCGTTGATGCCCTTGAAACGGTCACTGTCGAGAAACAGCACCGCCACCCGTTCGTTGAGCTTGCTGGCGCTGCGCAGCGCGCGGATCAGCCGGCCCTCGAAAAACGCCCGGTTCGGCAACCCGGTCAGGCTGTCATGGCTGGCCTGGTGGGCCAGGGTTTCGTTTTCACTCTGCAAGTGGGTTTGCCAGGCTTCCAGCTCATCGAGCAGGGCATTGAAGTCGTTGCCCAGGTTGTCCAGCTCGGCAATTTCCGCCGGCGGCACCCGAACGTCGAATGCCCGCTCGCGGCGCGCGGCATGGGCCACATCGGCCAGGCTGCGCAGCGGCCCGGTGATGCCGCGCAACTGCCGGCGCGCCAGGGAGAGCGCCACCCAGGCGCTCACCGCGATACACAGGACAATCCCCACCAGCCCACTGAGCAGGAAGCGCAGCAGGCTGCCGCCGTGCCCGGTCAGGGCGATGCTGCCGATTTCCTGGCCCTGATGCATGATCGGCACGGTGATGGGCTTCTCGAGAAAGGCCCGGGCGATCTGCATTTCCAGATCGGTCAGCAAACCGATTTCCGGCCGCTCCCAATGGGCCAGCACACGCCCCCGGGCATCGAGTACCTGGGCATCGGCCACCTCTTCGGTGGAGGCAATCAGGGCCAGGGCTTCGGTCGCCGCGGCGCTGTCGTTGAACACCACCGCCGCTTCGACCGTGTAATTGATCGAACGCGCGATCAGATGCAGGTTGTGATCGGCATACACCCGCAACGCCAGCACCCCGAGCAATGTCAGGGACAGGCTGGCCATGGAAATGGCCAGCAACGCGACAGTCAGGTTCCCGCGGCCAATGACCGAATGCAATGTAGGGCGAGCAGGAGATTTGAAGAGGCTCATGGCACCGCCGGTCGACGACGGGAGAGTTGCAGCACGCTTGGATGAATCCGCACGCCACTGCGCGCCACCGAATCCAGGTTGACCTCGAATGACACCTGATTGTCACTGACGCGCAGGCAGAACAGGCTACCGACTGTGCACTGGTCGCCGCCCTCGCTGATGCTCAATACCGGATGACCGACCAGGGAAGTGAACAGGCGGGCGCGCTGGTCGTCGGTCAGTTTGCCGATGTACACCGCATCGCACTCGCTGACGATGGCCGGGTTGTCGGCCAGCAAGCGCTGCACCAGAACCGGGCGGCCCGTGGCCTGGGTCGTACCCTTGACCAGGTCGTCGGTGTATTCGGTCGGCCCCACCACGCACAGACGCAATTGCGCCGGCTCCACCGGCCAGCGTGCATAACTGAGAATCCCCAGCACCACTTGAGTCACCGCCTTGGCGCGCTGGTCTGCCAAGCTGGTGGCAGCAGGCTCGGGTTGCGCGACGGCAAAAGTGCTCAACAGACAGACCAGGGCGGACAGCAGTACCTGCCTCCAGCCCGAAAAGCGCTCTGTCGCCGAGACAGCCACGTTCATGCAGGAATTCTCTTTGATCTTCATACAATGATGCCGCAACGATAGCACAGCCGGTGAAACCGCCGCGAGGTTCCCAAGTATGAGTAGCAGGCTATTGGTTTAGAAAAAAATGAAGTAACGATTTGAGCCTTCCTATTCTTCATGCCTGCATCGCCTGCTTAAGATCGGCGCCAGAGAGCGAGCCGTCCAGACCGCCCTCGGTGAGACCGGATCCGCAGAGACCCGGCTCAAGGAATGTCTTTTGCTACTGCCCAGTATCGCCGCTTCGGCCCAGTGCCTTTGCGGTGCCATGAGTAGCCCAAGACATCTTTGAGGTTAGCCGATGCAACTGGAAATATTCCGCACACTCTGGGGCTATACCGCCAGCCCAGCCCAGGCCCTCGACGAGCTGCTGGCCGCCGGCTTCGACGGTATGGAAGCCCGCCTGCCTTTGCAAGCCCGCGAACGCGGCGAATTCGGCACTTTCCTGCGGGGCAATCGCCTCGCCTACATCTGCACGGTTTTTACCGCCTACGACGTCCTGCCAAAACAATCGGCCGCGTTCCAGGAACACCTGCTGGACCTGGAGCGCAAGCTCGCCTGGGCCGCCGAACTGGCGCCGCGCTTCGTCAATGTGCTGGCCGGCAACGACCGCTGGCCCCTGGCCCAGCAAGTCGAGTTCTTCGGCCAGGCCCTGGAACTGGCGCGCAAGCATGGCCAGTTCTGCAGCTTCGAGACCCACCGCGCCCGTTCGCTGTTCAATCCCTGGGTCACCCTGGAGCTGATCCGGCAATTGCCCGACCTGCGTTTCACCAGCGATATCAGCCACTGGGTCGTCACCTGCGAACGCCTGCTGGATGACCCCTTCGATGACCTGAGCGCCTTCGTCGAGCGCGTTCACCATATCCAGGCCCGGGTCGGCTATGACCAGGGGCCACAAGTCCCGCACCCCGCCGCCCCGGAATATGCCCGTGAACTGGCGTTCCACCAGCAGCACTGGGAAGCCATCTGGCATGCGCAAAAGGCCCGTGGCTACCAGGTCAGCACCCTGACCCCGGAGTTCGGCGCCGACGGCTACCTGCATCACCTGCCCTTCACCAACGTGCCGGTGGCCGACCTCTGGTCGCTGAACCAGTGGATGGCCAGGACCGAGCGCGAACACTTCGACCGCTTCACCCACTCAACCCGTCCGTGAGGTTCTTGCGTCATGCCCGAGAAGATCGATAACACCCCGGCCAAGGCCAACTTCAAGCACATTCCGGTGGTGGACATCGCCGGCCTGTTCAGCATCGAGCTGGAGCACCGGCTGGCCGTCGCCGAGCAGTTAGGAGCGGCCGCCAGCGAAGTGGGCTTTCTCTACATCACCAGTCATGGCATCGACCCGCAGTTGATCGCCGGCCTGCGCCAGGCCGCCAGGGACTATTTCGCCCAGCCCCTGGACAGCAAGATGCAGCACTACATCGGCACCTCGAAAAGCCACAAGGGTTTCGTCCCTGAGGGCGAGGAGGTGTATTCCAAGGGCAAGCCGGATCACAAGGAAGCCTTCGACATCGGCTTCGAAGTACCGGCCGACGATCCCCTGGTCCTGGCCAACACGCCGCTGCTGGGGCCGAACGAATGGCCAGAACTGCCCGGTTTCAAGGAAGCGGTGCAAGCCTATTACGCGGCCGTCTTCGCCCTCGGCAGGCGCCTGTTCAGCGGGTTCGCCCTGGCCCTGGGCCTGGAGGAAAACTATTTCGACGCCCTGGTCACCCGCCCGCCTTCCAAGCTGCGCCTGATCCACTACCCGTTCGACGACGCGGCCCAGGATGCGCCCGGCATCGGCGCCCACACCGACTACGAGTGCTTCACCATCCTGCTGGCCGACAAGCCGGGCCTGGAGGTGATGAACAATCTGGGCCAGTGGATCGATGCCCCGCCGCTGGCCGACGCCTTTGTGGTGAACATCGGCGACATGCTGGAGGTGATGACCGCCGGCGCCTTTGTCGCCACCGCCCACCGGGTGCGCAGCGTCAGCGAGGAGCGCTACTCGTTCCCGCTGTTCTACGCCTGCGACTTCCATACCCAGATCAAGCCTTTGCCGCAGTTCGCCAAGGCCTCGGACGACTACGAGCAGATCGCCATCGGCGAACACATGTATGGCCAGGCCCTGCAGACCTACCAGTACCTGCGCAAGCGCGTGGAAAACGGTGAGATCCGCTTGCCGGAAAAAGCCCGCAAGCCTTCGAGCTTCGGCCACCTGAAACACCAGTCGCAAGCGTCCTGACCACCCTTTTGCCCTTTGCTTCCATCCCCTGGAGAGACCCACGATGCTTAACAAAAACAACGTTGCTCGCCTGACCCTGCTCACCGCCGGCCTGTTGTGCGCCACCGCCGGCCTGGCCTCGACCGCGACACCCGGACAGCTGAAGATCGGCATGGAAATCACCTACCCGCCGTTCGAGTCCTATGACAGCGAGAAGAACGTGGTCGGCTCCGACCCGGAACTGGCCCACGCCCTGGCCAGGCACCTGAACGCCAAGGCCGAGTTCGTCGACACCAAGTTCCCCAGCCTGATCCTCGGCCTCAACGCCGGTCGCTACGACGCGATCATTTCCGGCATGTACATCACCCCGGAACGGCAGACCCAAGCCATGACCATCGCCTATGCGAAAACCGGCGCGGCGATCATGACGTCCAAGGACAGCGGCCTGAATCCGCAAACCCCTGAAGACCTGTGCGGCCTGAAGGTGGGGCTGGAACAGGGCACCACCTGGGTCAGCCAGTTGCAGAAGCTCTCCAGCGACTACTGCGTGCCGAACAACAAAGGCGCGATCAGTGTCAGCGAGTACCCCTCGGCACCTGAGGTGACCCAGGCCCTGCTGTCGAAGAACATCCAGGCCCAGGTGGAAATCGCCGGCGCGGCGAAGATGATCGCCGAACGCACCCAGGGTCGGGTGGTGGTCACCAGCCAGCACCTGATCTATCAGCAAACCCTCGGCATCTTCGTCAAGAAAGGCAACGACGCCACCTACAAGGCGCTGCAGGAAGCCTTCGCCGAGAGTCGCAAGAACGGCGAGTACGCCGCGATCCTCGGCAAATACAACCTGGAACCGGTGACTGACTGACAAGCCACTGCGGCGCACGGATGCGCCCGTGACCGGCCCCCGATCGAGCGCGCAGCGCCCGTCCTGATGCCTGCGATCCGAAGCCGCCTGAGGTGTTTATGCAATTCGACTGGTCCTACTTCATCTCCCTGTTTTCCCTGCCCAGCTTCTGGCATGCCTGCGTCACCGTGGTCCAGCTCAGCGCCCTGGCCTGGTTCATCGGCATGCTGCTGGGCTTTCTCCTGGCCTCGGCCAAACTCTCCACGGCCGCCTGGATCAGAACCCCGGCAGCGCTGTACATCTGGTTCTTTCGCAGCATTCCGCTGCTGGTGCTGGTGGTCTTCGTCTACAACCTGCCCCAGCTGTTTCCAGCCACCGGTTCGGTGCTGTCCAACCCCTTCTACTCGGGGCTGCTCGCCCTGGTGGTGACCGAAGCGGCGTACATGGCGGAAATCCATCGCGGCGGGCTGATCTCGGTGGCCAAGGGGCAGAAGGAAGCCGGCCGCGCGCTGGGCATCGGCCTGATCGGCTTGCAACGGCTGATCGTCATCCCCCAGGCCTTCCGCATTTCCCTGCCGACCCTGATCAACGAGTACATCACCGTGGTCAAGCTGACTTCGCTGATCTCGGTGATCTCCCTGACCGAACTGCTCACCGTCGGCCAGCGCCTGTATGCGCAGAACTTCCTGGTGATGGAGACCCTGGCCGCGGTGGCGGTGTACTACGTGCTGATCGTCACCCTGTTCGCCTGGCTGCTGCAGCGCCTGGAACGCCACCTGGACCTGAACCTGCGCACCCCGCAAACCCTGGATGCCGCCGGCACCGAGCGGCTCCGGCAACAGGCACAACCACAGCACAGCCGCCCTCGCCCACGACCGGTAGCCGGCAGCGCCCCGGCCCTGCAACTGCAAAACATCCACAAGCGCTACGGCGATCATCAGGTGCTCAAGGGCGTCGACCTGAACGTCGCCAGTGGCCAGGTGATTTCCATCATCGGTCCGTCCGGCTCGGGCAAGACCTCGCTGATCCGCACCATCAACGGCCTGGAGCGCATCGATCAGGGCGAGATCGTGCTGTTCGGCAACAGCTTCATCAGCGCCGGCGACAACCTCAACAGCCCGCAGGTGCGCGAGGGCGTGCGGCACATCGGCATGGTCTTCCAGAACTTCAACCTGTTCCCCCATCGCTGCATCCTCGACAACATCTGCCTGGCGCCGCGTTACCACGGCAGCAGCAAGGCCTTGAGCGAGCAGCAGGCCTACGCCTTGCTGGACAAGGTCGGCCTGCTGGCCCACGCCCACAAGTACCCGCACCAGCTGTCCGGCGGCCAGCAGCAGCGCGTGGCGATTGCCCGGGCCCTGGCGATGGAGCCGCAGATCATGCTTTTCGACGAGCCGACCTCGGCCCTCGATCCCGAGCTGGTGGGCGATGTGTTGAATGTGATCCGCGACCTGGCCCGAGAAGGCATGACCATGTTGATCGTCACCCACGAGATGGACTTCGCCCTGTCGATTTCCGATCGGGTGATCTTCATGGAGGGCGGCAATATCCAGCTGGACGCCAGCCCGCAAGCGATCCGCGAAGCAGCGGCGGGGGAACGGGTCAGACGCTTCATGGGGCTGGAGCAGCCAAGCGCGACGGCACTGGCGGCGGCGCTCTGATCGAGTGCCGAACGCCAGTTCCCCGGCGTTCAACCCAGGTCGAGCATCAACCCGCTCAGGCGCTTGACCTTGCGCCGCACCGCCTCTTCGAACACCCCGGCCCGCGGCTCGATCAGGCTGAACCAGTCCTTGGCCCGGGTGATGCCGGTGTAGATCAGTTCCTTGGTCAGCACCGGGTTCAGCGCCTCGGGCAGGATCAGCGCGGTGTGGGCGAATTCCGAGCCCTGGGATTTGTGCACGGTCATGGCGTACACGGTTTCCACATCGTTGAGCCGGCTCGGCAGCACGAAACGCACGCCACCCTGGCCATCGTTGCGCGGGAAGGCCACCCGCAGCACCTGGCGCCCGTCTTGCGTGCCTTCGTGCTCGGGCAACTTCAAGGCAATGCCGATATCGCCGTTCATCAGGCCCAGGCCGTAATCGTTGCGGGTCATCAGCACCGGACGACCTTCGTACCACTGCTGATCGCTTTCGATCAGCCGCGCCTTGAACAGGGCGGCGGTGATCCGCTGGTTCAACCCCTCGACACCCCAAGGCCCCTTGCGCACCGCGCAGAGCAACTGGAACTGGTCGAAGGCCAGCAGCACATCGCGGGCCCAAGCGGTCCAGCGCGGATCTTCCAGCGCCGTATCGGCAGGCGGGCGCTGGCCGCGCAACAGGCTCAGGTAATGCCGGTAACCCTGCGGCCCGTCGCCGTGGCCTTCCAGCAGCAAGCGCTCCAGGGCGCGGTCCTGCTCGCCCTTGAGGCTCAAGCCATACAGGTCGGCGTGGCTGCGGGCGGCCAACAGGCGGCGCGCTTCCTCGGCCTGCTGCTGGTTGACCCAGCGCGCCAGCTGGCCGATACCGCTGCCTTCGCCGAAGCGCCGGGAGTGGCGCAGCATCACCACCTGCTGGGCCAGCGGATGAGTGCCGGCGCTGTCTTCCTGCAGTCCGCTTTCCGCCAGCTGTTCGCCGCTGACGGCCTCGAGCCAGCTGCGGGTCTGCGGGCTGTACCAGCCGGCCTCGGCGTCGCGGCACAGATCGCCAAGCACCGCGCCGGCTTCCACCGAGGCCAGTTGATCCTTGTCGCCGAGCAACACCAGGCGCGCGTGCACCGGCAGCGCATCGAGCAGATTGGCCATCATCTCCAGGTCAATCATCGAGGCTTCGTCGACCACCAGCACATCCAGCGGCAAGCGGTTGCCGGCATGATGGCGGAAGTGCCGGGTGCCCGGACGATTGCCCAGCAGGCGGTGCACCGTGGTCACGTCGCTGGGGATCTTCTCGCGCACACTGTCGTCGACCGACAGGGAGCGCACTTGCAGGCTGATGGATTCGGTGAGGCGCGCTGCCGCCTTGCCAGTGGGCGCGGCGAGGCGGATGCGCAAAGGCTTGCCGGCTTCGACAGCCGGGGCCTGGAGCAAGGCCAACAGGCGCACCACGGTGGTGGTTTTACCGGTTCCCGGCCCGCCGGTAATGATACTGAAGGCGCCGCGGGTGGCCAGCGCACAGGCAAGCTTCTGCCAGTCCACCGGCCCCGCCGCCTTGGCCGCGCCGAACAGGCCGCCGAGACGCTCGGCCAAATCCGCGGGGGTCTCCTCCTGCACCGCCAGGCGCTGGCGCAAGGCATTGTCGATGCGCCGCTCATAGGCCCAGTAACGGCGCAGATACAGGCGCTTGCCCGACAGCACCAAAGGCCGCTGGCGAGCCTGCTCGCTCTGGTCGGCCGCCAGCGCCACCAGGCGACTGGCCGCCAGGGCCTTGCACCAGTGCGCGCCGTCCAGCGTCGCCAGCACCTGCGACGGCAGTACCACCGCCGTGCTTTGCAGGTCGCCTTCCGGCGGCAGGGACAGGGCGAAGTCCGGCTCCTTGAGGGTTTCGAACAGATCCAGGCAAACATGCCCGTGGCCCAGTTGATGGCTGGTCAACGCCGCGGCCATCAGCACCAGTGGATCGCCTTGTGGCTCCAGCTCATGGAGGAAGCCTACGAAAGCCTTGTCCAGGGCGCGCAACCAGCCGCGCTCGACCCAACGATCGAGCAACAGCAGCAAATCGCCGGCCCGAACCAGGGGTGCCAGGTCGGGCTGGGATTCCAGCGGCGTCAGCAGATCCTCGATCACAGCAATACTCCCTGTTCCCACGCCGGCTCGGCCCTGGGCTGCTCGGGTTTGCCCTGGAACAAACGGTCCAGGCGCTCGATCAGCTCACGGGGTGGCCGGGTGAAAAACACGCCGCGGCTGGCCGAACCCGTGCCACGCAAGAACAGGTACAGGGCACCGCCCATGTGCCGGTCGTAATCGTAGTCCGCCAGACGCGCGCGCAACTGGCGATGCAGGGCCAGCAGGTACAGCACGTATTGCAGGTCGTAACGGTTGTCGAGAATCGATTGTTCCATGGCCTGCTCGGTATAGGCGGCGTCATCCACGCCCAGCCAGTTGGATTTGTAGTCGGCCACGTAATAGCGCCCTTGATGCTCGAAGGTCAGGTCGATGAAGCCCTTGAACATGCCATTGAGCAGGACAGGTTCGGCGGTCACCCGCGGCACGCCTTGATGGGTGTACTGGCGCACCAGCTCGTCGAGCTTGAGCACATCGACCTTGTGGCTGGCGAACCAGAACTCCATCTCGACCCGGTATTGGCTCAACTGCGCGAGCACCACCGGCGATTGCCCCGCCCCGGCGGGCAAAGGCAGTTGCAACAGGTGCCACAACCAGTCGCTCAGGGTCTTGATCCAGCCTTGCCAACCGCGGCGATTACAGCGCCGAGCGATGGCGTCCTCGATAGCGACGGGGTCGGCGGCGAACCCCTCGTCACCGGCCCACTCCAGCAGGCCGTGGAGGAAGGTCCCCGGGTTCGGCCCACGGGGGAAGCGATGGATGTCCGCGCCGCTGGCCACGACTTCACGTGGGGCATCGGGGTCGAGGCGTTCATCGTCGAAGAGTTTCTGCGCCTGCGGGCTTTCCGGCGCCTCGGTATTACCGGCCCCCAGGCTGTCGCTGATGCGCAGGGCGCTATAGGACGCGATCCACCAGTTTTCCGTGGCGCGCCGCTTGGGAGCCAGGGGTGCCAGCAGGGTGGCGTCGTTGCGCGGCGGATGGAAGCGACTGTCGGAGGCGCTGGGCATTTCGCTGACACTCATGGCCTCGCAGCCTTGCTGCAGATCTTGCAGCCAGCGCGCCAGGCCGCTGGACTCGTTCAACAACGCACCGCCGCCCAACAGATAACCCAAGGCCGAAAGGTGCAATACCGAGCTGTTGTGATTGCCGCGCTTGAGGTCGGCGACACCCAGCCAGCAGGCATGCTGGGCACGGGTCAGGGCCACGTAGAGCAGGCGCAGGTCTTCGGCCAGACGTTCGTCGTCGGCCTGGGCAATCAACTCCGGGGTTGGCCGTAGCGTCACCTGGGCCTTGCCCGACTCGTCGTGGTAGTGCAGCGGCAGGCGACTGCCATCCACCGGCTTGGCCGAACAGATGAACGGCAGGAACACCAGCGGGTACTCCAGACCCTTGGATTTGTGGATGGTCACCACCTTGACCAGTTGTTCGTCGCTTTCCAGACGCAGGATCTGTTCTTCGCCAGCCTGCCCGGACAAGGCCAGGTGCTCGGCCAGGTGGCGGATCAGCGCTTGTTCGCCGTCCAGCTCGGCGGCCGCCTGCTGCAACAGTTCGGACAGGTGCAGCAGGTTGGTCAGCACCCGTTCGCCATCGCTGCGGGCGATCAGGGCCTGGGGCAACTGGAAGTCATGCAGCAGGCGTCGCAACATCGGCAGCACACCCTGGGTACGCCAGATCAGGCGATAACCGCGGAACTGCATGACCCGGCTCTCCCAGGCCAGCTCGTCCTGGTTCAGGCGCTCCAGCTCAACCAGCGGCAGGTTCAGGGTGATGGAGGCCAGCGCGGCGCGCAGCGGGCGCTCGATATCCGGTTCGGCACAGGCCTTGAGCCAGGCCAGCAGGTCGTGGGCTTCCTGGGCGGCGAACACCGAGTCCTTGTCCGACAGATACACGCTGCGCACCCCGCGCGCGGCCAGTTCGCCGCGCACGGCCTGGGCCTCCTTGCCATCGCGCACCAGGATGGCGATGTCCGCCGGCAGCAGGCCCTTGAAGGGCTGGCCGTCACGGGCGAAGCCGGCGCTGGCCTGCTGCCCGCCGTTGAGCAAGGCGACAATTTCGCTGGCGCAGGCCGCCGCCAGTTGCTGCCGATACAGCGCCCCGGAAATGGCTTGCTCCGAGGACAGGTGCCAGACATTCAGCGCCGGCACCACCTGCCCTTCTCTGTGTAGCTGCTCCTTGCGCCCCTGGGAGGCCACCGACAGGAACGGCACCGGGTTCTCTCCGTTCTTTTCCCGGAACAGGAACGCGCCGCGCCCCTGTTCACGGGACTCGGCACGCTCGAATACGTGGTTCACCGCCTTGACCATGGCGTGGCTGGAACGGAAGTTGGTGCCCAGGGTATGCAAGCGGCCGCTGGTGGCCTGGCGAGCGCGCAGATAGGTGTAAATGTCCGCCCCGCGGAAGGCGTAGATCGCCTGCTTGGGGTCGCCGATCAGAAACAGCCCGGTCTCGGGGTTGTTGTCCTCGATGCGGTAGATGCTTTCGAAGATCCGGTACTGCACCGGGTCGGTGTCCTGGAATTCGTCGATCAGGGCCACCGGGAACTGCTCGCGAATCAGCGTCGCCAGACGCTCGCCACCCTCGGCCTGCAACGCGGCGTCGAGGCGCAGCAGCATGTCGTCGAAGCCCATCTCGGCACGGCGGCGCTTCTCCTCCTCGAAGCGCGCGCCGACCCAACGCGCAGCGTGTTGCAACACCGCGGCGTCGGGGCTCGGCAAGGCATCGAGCGCGGCCTTGAGCCCGGCCATGGCGTCCAGCGCGGGATGATCCGGCGCATCGCCTTTCCAGGCCTCGGCCATGCCTTCGGGGGTCAGGCGGCTGAAGCCGGTACCGATATCCAGTTGTTCTATGGACTCGTCTTCGGCCCAGGCGGTGATCTTTTCGAACCAGGGCTCAAAGAAGCGCGCCTGCATCTTGCGGCCATCGACGGCCTTGCTGGCGACGCCTTGCAAGCAGATCTCCCGCAGTTGCTCAGCCCATTGTCGCCAAGGCGCCTTGAGCTGCACCAACGCCGCGCGACGCTCCAGCAAGCAGGCTTCGATCAACTGCGCCGGCGTCTGCTCCGCGTCCACTTCCCGCTCGCTGCCAAACAGCGCGCGCACCCTGGGCAGCAAGGCCGCGGGCCCGCCCCAGTTGGCCCGCACCCAGTTCAGCGCATCACCCTGCATCGGGTAGCAAAACAGGCGCCAGTAGTCGCGCAGCACTTCGCCCAGCAGATCGCTGTGGTCGGTTTCCAGGGTCTGGGTAAACAGGCTGCCGCTGTCGAACGCATGCTCGCGCAGCATGCGCTGGCACCAACTGTGGATGGTCGAGACCGCGGCCTCGTCCATCCATTGCGCGGCGATGTCCAGGCGGCTGGCGCAACCCGGCCATTGCTCGGCGGCGAACTGATCGCGCAGCTCGGCAATCAGCGCGTCGGGCGCGGCGGTTTCATCGCGGAAAAAGCGTGCGGCTTCAGCCAGGCGGGTGCGGATCCGCTCACGCAGTTCCTTGGTCGCCGCGTCAGTGAAGGTCACCACCAGAATCTGCGGCGGCAGCAACTCGCGACCGAACCCGGCCGGCTCGCCGCCGTGCCCCAGTACCAGGCGCAGGTAAAGCGCCGAGATGGTAAAGGTCTTGCCCGTACCGGCGCTGGCTTCGATCAGTTGGCTGCCTCGTAGCGGGAACGCCAAGGCCAAAGGTGCTTGCCGGGTCATGCGTCAGCCTCCCCATTGGCCGCGGAGCGCCAGGGCGCCTGTAAGAGTGGGCGGTACAACGCATCAACCCAACCGCTGAAGGTTTCGTCGGCGATCAACGCGTTGTAGTCCGGGTACTGGCGCGCCAGGGCCGGGCTTTCCCGACGCTCGCCATCGCTGGTCTGGCCATCGCCTTCATAAGCTTTGCGCGCCGCCGCTTCGGCCTTGCCCGGGTCGCTCTGGCCCAGCCAGGCAAAGGCAGTTTTCACAGCTACCGGCAGCGGCTGGCACATGCCCGCCTGCCAGGCCAGCAGCAGATCGCCCAGGCTTTGCAGCGCCGCATCGCGGTCCAGAGGCGGCAGCAACAAGGTGTCGTCGCTGGCCACCAGCGCGGTGGTCAAGGTGTAGCCGCTGGCACAGGCCACCAGATGATTGACCCAGGGCCGGGTCAGGCGGTGCCATTTGCGGGTCTTGGGTGAGCCGATGCTGTTGGGGATGGTGGTGACCGACAGCAACCCGCCGTCGCTACGTTGGTGCAGGCCGCTCAGCCAGCCTTCGAGTTTCACTTCCTTGAGTTCAAGGGTAATCGGCAAGGCGCTGGTGACCGGCGTTGGCCATAATTCCAGCAATTGCCGATAACGCATCAGCAGATCCGGCAAGGGCTCGATCAGCTCTCGTTGCAGGCTCTCGCCAAAACCGGCCATGGGCAGCAAACCGCTGGCCTGTAGCCGTTGCGCCTGGGCCTGCAGGGCCTGGTCCGGATCATCGGCGCAGTTCAACGCCGCCTCCAGCAAGCTGTCGCTCAGGCTGTAGCGTTGCAGCGCGTCGAGCACAAAAGGCTCTTCGTCCGCCAACGGCGCGTCGGCGGCCTCGAAGAACACCTTGAGGCGCTGACTGAAGAAATGCCGTACCGGGTTACGCAGGAAGTCCTGCAACTGCCCCAGGCTCAACGGCTCCTCCTGGATATAGGGCGCCAAAGGCTCAAGCGCTTGAGGAGCCACTGGGGTCTGGTGCAACAGCTGCCACTCACGGGCATAGCTGAACAGCCCATGGCCTTCATGGAAATAGCGGGCACTGAAAGGTTGCAGTGGATGCTCCTGGGTCATGGCGTCGAGCAGATCGTCCTGGTCATTCGCCAGCTTCCAGCCACTGGCCAGGTGATCGCGCAACTGGCCGATCAGCACCGAGGACGGGCGTTCGCTGTTGTCGCGAATGCTGCGACCGACCCAACTGACGTACAGCTGATCCCGCGCCGAAAGCAGTGCCTCCAGCAGCAGGTAACGGTCGTCTTCGCGCCGCGAACGGTCACCGGGCCGGTAGTCGCTGCCCATCAGGTCGAAATCCAGCGGTGGCTGCGCCCGCGGGTAGTCGCCGTCGTTCATCCCCAGCAGGCATACCAGCTTGAAGGGAATCGCACGCATTGGCATCAGCGTGCAGAAGTTCACCGCACCGGCCAGGAAACGCTGGGACAAGCGGCCCTGGTCCAGGCCAGCCAGCCAGGCTTCGCGGACCACGGTCAGCGGCAGCTCATCATGCAGGCCAACCGACTCGCAGGTTTCCAGCCAGGTTTCGCGCAAGTCTTCGAGTTGGCTCAGCAGGTAGTCGTCATGCTCGGTACTGGCCAGGAAGAACTGCTGCGTGAGGGCTTGCAGGCGCTCGCCCCACTGTGGCGGCGAAGCCGGCAAAGTGAGGTTCTGATAGGCTATCTCCAGGGCATCGAGCAGAGCCACCAGCGGCCCGATCAGGGCCGCATCCAGGCCACCGATCTCATCGTAAGGCTCGATCCCCTCGCAGGCATCGGAGCGTCCCACGGCGTAACCCAGCAACATGCGGCGCAGGCCGAAACGCCAGCTGTTCTGCTCCAGTTCCTCCGGCAACCCCAGGTCGGCCCGTTGTTCGGCGTTCATGCCCCAGCGGATGCCGGCGCCTTCGATCCAGCGATGCAAGGTCGGCAGATCGGCCTCATCAATGCCAAAACGTGCGCGTAATGCCGGAACATCCAGCAGGTCGAGGATTTCGCTGACGGGGAACCGGCTGTCCGGCAGCTTGAGCAGATGCTCCACGGCAATCAGCAGTGGGTCGCGGCCACGTTGGCCCTGGTCCGTCAGGGTGAACGGAATAAAACGTCGATCGTCACGCTCCAACTGACCGAAGACCGCGCGAATATGCGGCGCGTAACTGTCGATATCCGGGACCATCACGATCACATCCCGCGGACGCAATTCAGGGTCCTCACTGAAGCGCGCAAGCAGCTGGTCATGGAGAATTTCCACTTCGCGCTGGGCACTGTGGGCAATGTGAAAACGGATCGACTTGTCCTGGTGCAGATCGACCGCCGGCCATAACTGGCGGGTCTCCTCCAGCGGGCGCAATTCGAGGATATCGTCCTGCAGCTGATTCAGCAGGGTCTGCGGCTGATTCTCGCTGAACAGGTCGATACGGCCGTCGCGAAAGGCCGAGCGATAGCTGTTGGGATCGTCATAGCTGTCGAGCAGATTGATGTAGTCACGGCCCTGTTTACCCCAGGCGGCAAGCAGCGGGTGGGCATGCTGATGCAGGGTCTGTGGGTCGAGCACCGCGGGCATTCCCACCTTGCGCGCCTGACGCTTGTATTGATGGCGCAGCAGGTCCTTGTCGGCGACGATATCCGCCCAATGGTGACGACAAGGGTTGTGTACACACAGCAGAACCTGGCTGAAGCGGGCCAGTCCGGCCAGGGCTTCCAGGGCTTGCGCCGGCAGGGAGGAAATCCCGAAAACGATCACTCGCGAAGGTAATCCTTGTGGCGCTGTTTCCAGGTTGAGGATTCGTTCGATGAAACGTTGATGAACACCGGCGCGACTCTGCGCCATGCCCTCCTCCCCCACATCCAGCAACAACGCCCGCCACAGTTCGGCCTGCCAGCAGTTAGCGGGGGTCAGGACCTTGGGCTCACCTCGAGCGCTGCGTAGTTGATGCCTGCCTGCGGCCCAGTCTTCCAACCAGTCGGCGCGATAGACCTGATATTGGTCGAACAGGTCAGCCAGGCGCTCGGCCAATTGATAGCGCTTACGCAGATCCGTGTCGTGAGTAAGGAAACGGCGTAGGGGCTCGAAGTGCGGCTGATCGATCAGTTCGGGCAAAAGCCGCATCAGGCGCCAGGTCAGCGGCGCTTTATCCAGTAGTGATTTGGGCGGGATTTCATCGCGTCCCAGCACCATGCGATAAAGTTGCCACATGAAACTGCCGGGGAGCTGCACATCGATGGCAGCAGCGATGCCACAGCCACCCATGTCGTCATCCTCAGGATCCTCAGCCAAGGCCAGCTTCAGCCATTGGGCAATGCCGTTGCTCTGGACCAGGGCGATCTCATTCTCCAGCGGCGCCAAGGGGTAACGCCGCATCCAGCTGACCACCAGGCTGCGCAACTCGTCCAGGCGGTTACCGTGAACCACCATAAAACCAGCGCTGAGGGACATGGCGTCCGGCATAAGGGCTTCCTTGGAAAATGCAAAAGCTAGGGCCGAACCTTAGCACTGTCACGCAGCAGTGACAGCTGAGAGGACCAACGTGAATGTTGCGAGGGATGAGGCATTTTTTGTCGCACAAAAACAAAACCCCAATTGCTTTCGCAATTGGGGTTTCGGAATTTAATCTTGACGATGACCTACTCTCACATGGGGAAACCCCACACTACCATCGGCGATGCATCGTTTCACTTCTGAGTTCGGGATGGGATCAGGTGGTTCCAATGCTCTATGGTCGTCAAGAAATTCGGTGTGCCGAGCCGTCTTTCGACGTTTCAGCAAATTGGGTATGCGATAGTTTGTGTGTTTTCTCGAACTTTCGGTTCGTTTCGTCTTCACACACCGCAATCTGGCTGTTACGCGCAAATTGCTTGGGTGTTATATGGTCAAGCCTCACGGGCAATTAGTATTGGTTAGCTCAACGCCTCACAGCGCTTACACACCCAACCTA
>NZ_FOXG01000012.1:0-287603 GCF_900115645.1 Pseudomonas sp. NFPP07 | reverse complement strand
GGATCGAGTTACCTGCCACCACTGCACGCGAAATCTCTTCGCGCTCAGCCAACGTCAGAGCCAATCTGGACCTGCGGCGTACAGCGGGTCTGATACCGCCTGTTTCCGCCAAGATGCGCTGTATCGATGAATGGTTTCGATCAAATAGTTGGGCTATGTGCTGGAGAGAGTCGCCTTTCTGCCAGTGATCCCACATCAGTTTTTTCTGGCTTTCGGTGTAATAGATCCGAGGTCTCTGCTTCATCTGCAACACTCCTTCTGCTTACACAGAATTTAGTTGTGTTGCATCGACCGGTTGAATCCACAGGCATTACCGGTCATTGAACCTTCTGCCCGTTGCCAATCTTCTTGGCCCTGTCGATCCCCCACTCAAACGCATCCTCCATGTCCAGGCCATCCGGGGCCAGGTCGTTGTCTTCGACGATAACGCTGCCGTCCGGCGTGTAGATGCCGATGAACATCTTGAGCGAGCCATCTCTGAGGATCTCTGATCGCACCTTGATCTTGCATCCATTCGAAAGCGTTTCACTGTGATTCAAATGACGCTCAGTCATGGCCGCATCCCTCAGTAAATGAAGTTCGAGTAAGGCACAGCCCATTGATTCACGCCAGTCGGTGGCCACTCCCCGTCAAGGGTTAGAGACGACAGGTCCGATTTTGCGAAGGCAATAAAAAGCCCCGCACAGTGGCGAGGCCGTTTTCGTATCTGTCAGCGCTTCAGCCGGCAGGTTTCAGTGGCGCCGGGGCCGCCATGACATAACGGGACATCAGGTAAGCCACCAGCCCGCCCAACCCCGCGCCCGCCGCATCGGCCAGAAACAGCGCCAGTTGAGAGGCCGAATGCTGGTAGACCCTGCACATCGCCACCCAGGCGTTTTCCATGAAGCCGGAAGCCCAGTCCCAACCGCAGGGGTAGACCATCAAGAAGGCCAGCCCGGCGAGGGTGATCCATCCGGACAACCTGGACGGAGTCTGCGAGAAGACGAACCGGGCCAACTGGCAGATACCGACAAAAAGCCAGGCCGCCAGCATGCTTCTCATGAATTGGTCGAATAACTCGAAAAAGGCCATGGCGCCCTACGCTGAAAAATCACCGAGCGATAATAGCCATTCGTGTCGCCATAAAAAACCCGGCGCAGCGGCCGGGTTTTCATCAATCGCGTAGCGGTGCCCGTAGGCGGCCCCAGCGCCAGCCTTCCTTAACGTCCAGCGGCCTGGCAAGCTCCTGCACCCTCTTCCCCTGCTCCACCTGCGACCTGGACCAGGGCTTCCAGCAAGGCCTCGGTGTGGTTGATCGATTCCCGGATCTCATCGAAGGCATCCTCCAGATCGCGCACCTTCGCTGTCGCCAAAGCGCCGCACAGGGCTTCCTGGATCTGGAACTCATCCTGCTTGAATTGCAGGACATTGGCCCGCAGGCCTTCGATACGAAGGGACAGCTGCGAGATGTGATGACGGCGACGCTGAACCATTTCCAATTCTCCTTCATGGCCCTCTTACTTATTCAGATCGTCGCGCGCCGACAGATGTTCAGCGGTTCCTGACCAAAGGCACAGCGTGCCATGCCAGTGGCCAAGCCCTCAAAGCTTGCTGTCCAGCGCCACCAGCAAGGCCGCGTCCCGTCCGTAGATGTCCGGGGCATAGGACAGCTGGCCATGGCTGTCGGCTTGCGCCGTCCAGTATGTGAGCAGGATCGGTACCGGCGTCGATAGCCTGAACTCATGAGTGAGCCCTGTGCTCAGCAATTCGTCGGTGCGCACCCGTTCCGCCGGGCTCACCAGCAGATCGCGCAGCTGCAACGCATGCTCGACCCGCACGCAGCCCGAACTGAAGGCCCTTGGCCCCTTGTTGAACAGCGCCTGGCTGGGCGTGTCGTGCAGGTACACCGAGAACGGGTTGGGGAAGCGGATCGCCATCTGCCCCAGCGGGTTTCTCGGTCCGGCGTCCTGGCGCAGAAGGATATTGCCGGGGTTGTCCCAGTCGATATCTTCCACCGCCAGGGGATGCCCTTCGCTGTCGAGCACCTGCAGGTTCTGCCGATTGAGGAAGGACTGGTCGCGGCGAATTTCCGGCAGCTTGTCTTCGCGGAAAATGGTCGGTGGCACCGTCCAGGTCGGGTTCAGGGTCAGGCGCGTGACCTGGGATTTCAGCAAGGGCGTCTGGCGCTCGGCACGCCCCACCTGGGTCCGGGTCTGCCACACCGGTACGCCGTCCTGATAGACGATCAACTGCGCCGCGGCCAGGTTGACCAGCAGGCTGTCGGGCTCCATGTCCTGCGCCAGCCAGCGAAAGCGTTCGAGGTTGATGCGCAGCTGTTCGCGGCGCATCTGCGGGCTGATGTTCAGTTCATTCAAGGTCCCCGCGCCGATCACCCCATCGGCTTGCAGCGAATGGCTGAGCTGGAAGCTTTTCACCGCACTCACCAGCTCGTCGTTGTAAAGGGTACCGCCCTCGTTGGCGAGGGCGCTCAGGTACCCCTCCTTGAACAGCCGTTGCGCCAATTCCGGCACTCGCGCGTCCTGCATCTGCGGACGCAGCAGCGGCCCGCTGGGAAGGGGCTGCCAATGGGGCAACGCCAGCTGGCGCTGCTGGGCATACAGCTGGCGCAGGTTCTGATATTGCTCGAGGCTCGGCCGCGCCAGCGCGAAGGCCGCCGGAATGTCCTGCAGGCCGGGCCCGGCGATGGCGAGCACCTGCGCCTGGCGATCCAGCTGCAAGGGATGGGCGTGCCACATCGGCTCGAAACGGGCCTGCGACAGACGGCCGTAATGCAGGTCGTGCAGGGCCTGCAGGTAATGCTGGCTGAAGCTCAGGTCGGTGCACAGCGCGTCGCCCGCGAGCGCACTGGCCGGCGAACGGTAGTCGGCCGGGTCCAGGCCATCGTCGGCCAGTTGCTGCAACTGGGCCTGCAACGCCTCCAAACGTGCGCTGGACGACCAGAGCGGCTGGTCACCCTGCTGCTGGTAAAAAGCCTGTAACAGGCTCTGGGCGGGAATGTCCAGGTGCACCGCCAACCCCGGACAGGCATCGGACAATCGAGTGAAGACCTGTTGCACAGGGTTCTCATGATCGACCGGTACATCCTGAGCGGTCGCGACCAACGGCGCAGCGAGCAGGAAAAGGCTCAAGTAACATGCGTGTTTTTTGAACAACTGCTTTACTCCAATCATGGCCATCATTGTGATGGTCAACCTCGGCAGTGGCTGCGAAAAATCATCCAACCACCTGTAACCAGAACTGCCAGGAGAGCGACAGGACGTCAGGAGCCAAAGTGACTGTGGGGACACTCTAGAATGCTGACCTTCTTACGCCGGCTCTGCCTGGCAATGACCACCCTAGGCGCGATCTGCAACCCCGCGCTCGCCGCCAACAACACGACCCCGCTGCTTTACAACAGCCTCGCCCACGCCGCACCAGAACTCAATCCCCAAGTGCTGAAAAGTGCCTTGAGCGCCATGCAATGCGCAGTCAACAGCGGCGCCAGGCAGGCCCGGCACCTGGCGGTCATCGACTATTCGCAACCTTCCACCGCCCGCCGCCTGTGGATCTTCGACTTGAATAAAAGAACCCTGGTGCTGCGCGACCTGGTCGCCCACGGGCAGAAATCCGGGGAAAACTTCGCCACCCAGTTTTCCAATCGCATGGGCAGCTTCCAGTCCAGCCTCGGCCTGTTCCGCACCCAGGAAAGTTATGAAGGCAGCCACGGTTATTCGCTGCGCATGGATGGCCTGGAGCCAGGTTTCAATGACCTCGCCCGCGATCGGGATATCGTGATTCACGCGGCCGACTATGTGAGCCCCCTGTGGAGCCGGCGCCAAGGGCGCATCGGCCGCAGCCTGGGTTGCCCGGCCGTGCGTCCGCAGGTGGCGCGCCAGGTGATCGACCGCCTCAAGGACGGTCAGTTCATGTTTTCCTGGTACCCCGACCAGCGTTGGCTGAAATCCTCGCCCTACCTCAACTGCCAGCCACGCCAGGTGGCCAGCATTGTCGCCGCCAGCGGCGGTTAACCCGTTCGTCCCTCAACCGGCGGCCGAGGCCGCCGTTTCCGGCTCTTCGGGTATTTTGACGAAGATGCTGTATTTCGCCCCCTCCATCGCTTCGAAGGCGATGAGCTTGTCCACCAGCGGGCCGCTCAGCACCTTGCCGGCATTGAGCAGCAGCATGCCATTGTCGGCATTCAGGTTGCGCGCCAGGGTCATGCCGGCGGCCAGGTCGCGCGTAGCCAGGACCCTGACCGTCGGATCGGCCAGGGTGACATCGCTCTGATAAGCCGCGCAGACGCCGACGAAGTCCTCCACCAGGTCGGGGTCGTAGAGTTTGCCGGCGTATTTGCGAATGAACAGCAGAGCCTCATCGCTGTTCATCTGCCGTTCGAGTATCAGCCCGCGTTGCAGCTCGATGAAGTCCACGGCCAGCTTGAGCCAGCGCGAGCCCAGCGGAATGGCCTCGCCCTTGAGATGATCGGGAAAACCGCTGCCGTCCCAGCGTTCCTGGTGATGCAGGATGATGCGCGCCGCGTCCTTCATCGGCTCCAGGGTCATCAGCAGCGACTCGCTCTGCTTCGGGTAGGCCCGGTACAGGTCGCGCTCGTTGTGGTGCAGCAAGTCCGCGGGCGCGGTCATCATGCTGTCGGTCCAGCTCAGCTTGCCGATGTTGTACAGCGCGGCGGCCATGGTCATGTTGCGGCTGTCGGCTTCGTCCAGGCCATGGGTGATGCAATAGACGCGAATCAGCTCAATGATCTGCCGGTTGGTCTGCTTGGCCTTGGGCAAGCGCAGGTTGGCCAGCAGCGAAAACACCTCGGTACCGGTCACGTAGCTGCGCTTGAGCTCTTCATACGCCAGATCGAGCATGTCGGCGGTCTGTTGCAGCTCGGCGGTGCGCGCCGCTACATGCTTTTCCAGGGTCGAGTTGAGGGTTTTCAATTGCTCGTTCTGTTGCCGGGTCAGGGCTTCCAGACGCTGGCGCTCGCTTTCGGAATTGTGATGCGCCAGGGCCTGGCGCAGCGTCACCAGCATGTCCTCGTCGTTCCAGGGCTTGCTGATATACCGATGGATCTGCCCTTCGTTGATGGCCTTGGCGATCAAGGTCATGTCGGCATAACCAGTGAGCAGGATGCGCAGCGTCGATGGATAACGCTGATGGATATGGGCCAGCAAGGTCGCGCCGTCCATGCTCGGCATGCGGGCGTCACTCATGACCACGTCGACCGGCCGTTGTTCGAGGATCTCCAGGGCCTTGGCAGCGCTGTCGGCCAACAGGATGTCGTAAGGCTGGCTGCGTAACAGCCGACGAAGGCTATTGAGAATCGATTCCTCATCGTCGACCAGCAGTACCGTCGGTCTGTCCTGGGCTGCGCCTGCTGTATGTTCTTCCATGGTTCCCCCTCCCCTTTGACTTCGATCAGACCTGCCTTCTGGGACAGGCTAGATGACTTGTAGTGTTTCGGCATGAATTTGACGCCGGCCGATTAGCGCATACGGGGGAGCCTGACTATGCTCAAGGCCAAAATGGACCGTATGTTCAGAACGCAGGAAGGGAAGCCCGATGAGCTTATATACAAGGTGCCCGCACCGAGTTGGAGCACGCCGATGATGGCGTCGGCAGACCGGACCAACCGGCGAATTCTGATCGTCGACGACACGGCATCGATCCACGAGGATTTTCGCAAGATCCTCGCCTGCACGGATGCCCCCGAAGACGACCTCAGCGACGCCGAAGCCACCCTGTTCGGCACGCCTGTCAGTGCCTCGCTGGAGCATTTTTTCCTCGACTCGGCGTTTCAGGGCCGGGAGGCGCTGGACAAGGTGCAGGCAGCGCTGGATCACGATGCGCCTTATGCCATGGCGTTCATCGATATGCGCATGCCGCCCGGCTGGGACGGCCTGGAAACCATCGAGCGGCTGTGGCAGGTCGATCCCAAGCTGCAAATTGCCCTGTGCACCGCCTACTCCGACTATTCTTGGGAGGACATCGCCGAGCGCCTGCAACTGGGCGACCGCCTGCTGATCCTGAAAAAGCCCTTCGACGCCATCGAGATCCGCCAGATGGCCAGCGCCCTGACCGTCAAATGGCAGATGACCGAAGACGCCGAGCTGAAAATGGACCAGCTGGAACAGGCGGTCGAGGAACGCACCCGCGAGTTGGCCGACGCCAATATCATCGTGCAGAACAGCCCCACCATCCTCTATCGCCTGCGAGGCGAGCCATCGTTCACCCTGATGTACATTTCCCACAACATCACCAAGTTCGGCCATGTGGCGGCGCAACTGGTGGCCTCGGCCGACTGGGCCCAGACCCTGATCCACCCCGACGACCAGGGCAAGGTCAAGAACGCCATGCTGCGGATCCTCGATCGGGATGTGGCGGGAGCGTCCATCGAGTTCCGCATGCGCACCGGCGATGGTGCCTTTCGCTGGGTGGAAAACCGCTATATTCCGGTGCGCAACGACCAGGGCCAATTGGTCGAGGTGGAAGGGATCATCCTCGACATTACCGAACGCAAGCTGGCCGAAGAAAAAATGGCCCTGATGGCCCGCACCGACAGCCTGACCGGGATGGCCAACCGCGCCACCCTGATCGAGCGCCTGCACCAGGCATTCGCCGCGGCCCGACGGGGAGCCGCGCCCTTCGCGATGTTTTACCTGGACCTGGACCACTTCAAGCGCATCAACGACACCCTCGGCCACCCTATTGGTGACTTGCTGCTGCAGGAAGTGTCCCGGCGCATCAAGGCCTGCACCCGGGAAAACGATGTGGTGGCGCGCCTGGGCGGCGACGAATTCGCGATCCTGCAACTGGACGTCGACGAGGCCACGCATTGCGCTGCGCTGGCGACGAAAATCCGCGACACCCTGCTGCTCCCCTACTCCCTGGAAGGCAACGAGGTGCGCATCTCGGTGAGCATCGGCATCAGCCTCTACAGCCCGCAGACCCTGAGTGCCGATAGCCTGATGGCGCAGTCGGACATGGCGCTGTATCGCTCCAAGGACAAGGGCCGCAACCAGTTCCATTTCCACAGTGAGGAAATCAACCAGGAGGTCACGGAGCGGGTGACCCTGGCCAACGACCTGAAGCTGGCCCTGGAACGCGACGAACTGCACCTGCATTACCTGCCGGAAGTCGATCTAGGCACCGGCAGGATCCTCGGCATGGCGACCCAGGTTCGTTGGCTCCACCCCCGGCGCGGCTGGCTCGAGGCCGGGGATTTCATGCCCGCGGCCGAGAAGACCGGCATCGTCATCGCCCTCGGTCATTGGCTGCTGGACCAGGCCTGTCGGCAGATGCGCGCCTGGCGCGACCAGAACGTGGCACCGCCATTGATTGCGATCCATTTGTCCCTGGTCCAGCTCAAGACCGGCCCAGAACTGATCTACGACGTATTGCGCACCACCGCGCGCTGGGACCTGTGCCCGTGGGACCTGAGATTCGACGTGACCGAGGGCACCCTGGCCCAGACCAAGTGGACCCACAACGACATCCTGCCCAGGCTGTGCGAGCTGGGCGTGAAGATCGCCATCGACGATTTCGGCACCGAATACTCCTCGTTCGACTACCTCAAGACCTACAGGGTCAACCACCTCAAGCTTGCCCAGCGCTTTCTCGACAGCACCAGCAGCGACCCGGACAACGCCATGACCCTGCGGGCCATCCTCAACTTCGCCCGCGAGGTGGGCATCGGGGTCACCGCTGAAGGGGTGGAAACCCAGGAGCAGCGCACGACCTTGATATCCAGCGGCACGCCACTGGGGCACTCGCTCGGTACGGCGGTCGACAGCGACCAGGCTGGCGAACTGCTCAAGGCCAGGTCTGCTGCTATGGATGGCGGCAGCAGGTCGGCGGATCCGACGTCGGAGAATTTCAGGTGAGCCCGTTATCCGTGGTACCCAACCGGCGAATTCTGATCATCGACGACACACCGGCGATCCATCAGGACTTTCGCAAGATTCTCAGCCCCGAAGACGAAGGTTTGCTGGGCAGCACCGAAGCCTTGCTGTTCGGCGTCAACAGCAGGCCCCACCAGCACTTCCAGCTCGATTCCGCCTACCAGGGCGAAGAAGCCGTGGAACTGGTCAAGCGCGCCCAGGCCGAAGGCCGGCCGTATGCCCTGGCCTTTATCGACATGCGCATGCCGCCCGGCTGGGATGGCCTGCAGACCATCGAGCATCTGTGGAAAACCGATCCGCAGTTGCAGATCGCTTTATGCACCGCGTTCTCCGACTACTCATGGGAAGCCATGGCCGAACGTATCGAGTTCGGCGACCAGCTGTTGATCCTGAAAAAGCCGTTCGACAGCCTGGAGATCCGCCAGATGGCCAGTGCCCTGACCTGGAAATGGCAGCTGGCGCAGGACGTGGCAAGCAAGATGCGCAACCTGGAAACGACCATCGAGGAACGGGTCCAGGAACTGCTGAGCGTGTCGCACCTGCTGCATTACGATGTGCTTACCGGGCTGCCCAACAGCACCTTGCTGGGCGACCGCCTGACCCAGCATCTGTCCCAGTCCCGCCGCCATGACCGGAAGCTGGCGGTGATGTTCATCGGCCTGGACCGTTTCAAACGCATCAACAATGCACTCGGGCACCCGGCGGGAGACGAGATGCTCAAGCTCGTCGCCCAGAGCCTGGCAGCGACGGTGCGCGAGTCCGACTCGGTGTTTCGCTACGGTTCGGACGAGTTCGTGGTGATTCTCGGCGACATCCTGCACCCGCAGCAGACCCGAGGGGTGGCCGAAAAACTCCTGGCCGCCGTCAATACCCCCCACTCCGTGGCGGGCCACGACCTGACAGTCACCGCCAGCCTGGGCATCAGCATTTACCCCGACGACGGCGCCGATGCCGTAACGCTGATCAAAAACGCCGAGACCGCCATGCGCAACGTCAAGGATTGCGGCCCCAACGACTTCAGTTTTTTCATCGACGACATGAACCTGCGCGCGCGCCAGCAGCAAACCCTGGAAACCGGCCTGCGCCTGGCGTTGCAGCGCGAAGAGTTCGTCTTGCACTACCAGCCCAAGCTGGACCTGGCGCAGGGCACGGTGGTCGGTGCCGAAGCACTGGTGCGCTGGAACCGGCCCGGGCATGGCTGGGTGTTCCCCTCGGACTTCATCCCGGTGGCCGAAGACAGCGGGCTGATCGTCGCCCTCAGCCAATGGGTATTGCGCCAGGCCTGCCTACAATCCCAGGCTTGGCAAAAGCAGGGCCTGCCCACCATCTGCATGTCGGTGAACGTGTCGGCCATCGATTTTCGCCAGCGCGACTATGTCCAGCGCCTCGCCAGCACGCTGGCCGAGACCGGGCTCGACCCGACATTGCTGGAGCTGGAAATCACCGAAAGCGTGCTGATGCAGAACGTCGACGCCACCATTGCCACGCTCCGCGCCATCAAGCAGCTGGGCGTGCGCCTGGCCATCGACGACTTTGGCACCGGCTACTCGAGCCTGAGTTACCTGCAGAAATTCCCGGTCGACGTGTTGAAGATCGACCAGTCGTTCGTGCGTGACCTGGGCACCGACAGCAACGACGCGAAACTGGTCAGCAGCATTATCGACCTGGGCAAAAGCCTCAACCTGAGCATCATCGCCGAAGGGGTCGAGACCCTCGAACAGCTGGACTTCCTCAAGCTCCACCAGTGCGAGGAAGGCCAGGGTTTCTACTTCAGCAAGGCCGTGGAGCCCGACGCCTTCGCCCGCTTCCTGGTCGACTCCCAGCAGCCTCACCTGCCCCATCCATGAAGTTGTGCCTGGTAAGGATACCGACCATGTCGTCACTCGCATTGCTCCTTTCGGCCAGCCTGCTGCTCGCTCCAGGCGCCGCGGCCGCGCCATTGGAAGGACCGCTCAAGCCCCTCCCCGCAGCACCGGCGCTGGACAGCAAGCGGGTCGACCTGGGACGACGCCTGTTCAACGACCCGCGTCTGTCGGTGAATAACAGCCTGTCGTGCGCCAGTTGCCATCGCCTCGACAAAGGCGGTGCCGATACCGTTCCGCACTCCCTGGGTTTCGATGGCAAGCCCGTGGCGGTCAACACCCCGAGCGTGTTCAACGCCAGCCTGAACTTCCACCAGTTCTGGGACGGTCGGGCCGAAACCCTGGAAGACCAGGTGCACATCGTGGTGCAGAGTCCCAGTGAAATGGGCAGCGACTGGAAAGTCGTGATGCAGCGCATTGCCGACGACCCGGCCTATCGCACCGCCTTCGCCGACGCCTACCCCGACGCCGTGACCCAGAGCAATATCCAGGGTGCCCTGGCCGACTACGAGCGCACCCTGCTCAGTGCCAACTCGCGCTTCGACCAATACCTGGCGGGCAACACCGAGATCCTCGACATCGAGGAAAAGTACGGCTACCAGCGCTTCCAGGAATACGGCTGCATCGCCTGTCACCAGGGGGTGAATATCGGCGGCAACATGTTCCAGAAGTTCGGCGTGCTCGGCGACTACTTCGCGGCCCGGGGCAACCCCACCGAGGCCGACCTGGGACGGTTCAACGTCACGGGCGAAGAAGAAGACCGCAATGTGTTCAAGGTGCCGAGCCTGCGTAACGTCGCGGTTACCGCGCCGTACTTCCACGACGGTTCGCAAGCCACCCTCGAAGGCGCCGTGGCGGTGATGTTCAAGTACCAGCTGGGACGTACGCCGTCCGAGGAAGACAAACGCCTGATCGTCAAATTCCTCAAGACCCTGACCGGCGAATGGGAAGGCAAACCCTTATGAAAGTATCCCGTCGCGTAAGCATCCTGTTGCTGGCCGCCCTGGCGGTATTGATGGCTTCGATCCTGCTGTTTCTCTACCTCAAGTCCAGCTCCGACCAGACCGCGACCTACACCGAATCCCGCGACCTGATCCGCCAGATCAAACAGCAGGACTCGCTGTGGGAAAACGAAATACTCAAGGCCAGGGTGGCCATCACCCATAACTACGACCCACTGGTATCACCGCTGGGGGAAATGACGCGCCTGTGGCAGAAATTCGACTCGATGGAAGCGCAGAACCAGCGCGACGATTCGCCGCTATGGCGCAACGCCCATGACGGCTACCTGAACGCGATAAAGGAAAAGACCCGGTTGGTGGAACAGTTCAAGTCGCACAACGCCGTGCTGCGCAACTCCCTGGCCTTCCTGCCGACCGTCGAGGACGATATCCAGCTGGAGCTCGCCCAACTGCACGACGCGGACAAACTGCAGCTGCAGAACATCGCCACCGATACCTACGATCTGTTGCTCAGCAGCCTGGAATTCGCCCAGGTCACCTCCAACGACAGGGCCGCGGACATCCTGGTGGGCCTGAACAAGCTGGGGGTCAACAAGGAGCGCTTGCCCACGGAGTTCCATGAGCTGATCGATACCCTCAGCAACCACGTCGGGCTGATCCTGCGCGAGCAACCCAAGGTCAACCGCCTGCTGGAGGAAATCGAAGTGGTGCCGGTCGACGAGCGCCTGGACGACATCACCGTCCTGCTCAACCGCGACCAGCAACAGGCCGAGGTCGTCGACCAGCGATACCATTTCTACCTGCTGCTGTTTTCCGCGCTACTGGTGCTGCTATTGATCTGGCTGGGCATTCGCCTGATCCGCAGTTTTGCCGAGATCAACCGGATGAACCGTGCCCTGGTGGCCGCCAACGACGAACTCGAGCAACGGGTCGAAGAACGCACACGCCAGCTCAAGGATACCCAGAGCGAACTGCTCGACACCGCCCGCCAGGCCGGCATGGCGGAAATCGCCACCAATGTCCTGCACAACGTCGGCAACGTGCTCAACAGCGTGAACATCTCCGCCGACCTGGTCAGCCGCAAGCTGCGCAACAGCAAGGCCCAGGGGCTGGGCAAGGCGATGCAGTTGATCAACGAACACACGCAGGACCTGGGCAGCTTTCTCACCGAGGACGCAAAGGGCAAATTGCTGCCCGGCTACCTGAACCAGCTGGTCGAGGCTATCGACCTGGAACAGCAAGGCATGGCCGAGGAACTGAGCCAACTGAGCAAAAGCGTCGATCACATCAAGGACATCGTCGCTACCCAGCAATCCTATGCGGGTGCCAGCAGCCTGCTGGAACCGCTGTCGGTCAGCGAACTGCTCGAAGACGCGCTGCGCATGAACTCCGGCGCCCTCACCCGTCATCATGTGACGGTGCTCAAGGACTACGCCGACGTACCACTGATCATGGGCGACAAGCATCGCCTGCTGCTGATCCTGATCAACCTGATCAGCAACGCCAAGTACGCCATGTCCGACCTGTCCAAGCAGACGCGCAACATGACCCTGGCGGCAGCGGTGGTCGACGGCGAGACCTTGCAGATCAGCGTGCGCGACGAAGGCGAAGGCATCGCTCCGGAAAACATGACCCGCATCTTTACCCACGGCTTCACCACCCGCAAGGAAGGCCATGGGTTCGGCCTGCACAGTTGCGCCCTGGCGGCCATCGAGATGAATGGCCACCTGACCGCCCACAGCGACGGCCCGGGCAAAGGCGCGCTGTTCGTCCTGCAGATCCCCCTGATCACCGCCGAGGTTGAGGCATGAACAACCCGATAAACCGGCGCATTCTGCTGATCGACGACACCCCGGCGATCCACGACGACTTCCGCAAGATCCTCACGCCCAAGACCGGCGACAGCGCCGACCTCGATGCGATGGAAAGCGCGCTGTTCGGCAGTGCGCCAAAAACCACCGCCACGGTGTTCGAACTGGACTCGGCCTACGGTGGCCAGGAAGGCCTGGGCAAGCTGCTGGAGGCGGCGGGCAAGGGGCAACCCTATGCGTTGGCCTTCGTCGACATGCGCATGCCCGATGGCTGGGACGGCGCGCAAACCATCGAAGAGTTGTGGAAGCACGACCCACTGCTGCAAGTGGTGGTGTGCACCGCCTACTCCGACTATTCCTGGGACGAGTTGCTCGATCGCCTGAACGGCCACGACCGGCTGCTGATCCTGAAAAAGCCCTTCGACAATATCGAAGTCCAGCAGATGGCCAACACCCTCACCACCAAATGGGAAATGACCCTGCGCGCGCAGCTGCAGATGAGCGAGCTGGAAGAACGGGTGGAGCAACGTACCCTGGCGTTCAAGCAGGCCAGCGCCGCGCTGCAACGGGAAATCGACGAACGCAAGCTGCTGGAAAGCCAACTGGTGCAATCGGAAAAGCTCGCCTCCCTGGGCCAGTTGGCCGCCGGGGTCGCCCATGAAATCAACAACCCGATCGGCTTCATTTCCTCCAACCTCGGCGCCCTGGACAATTACTTCAAGCGCCTGCAGGAGATGCTCGAGGCTTACGGCAATGCCGAAACCGGGATCGGCGCCAGCGAGCTGCGCGATGGGCTGAAACAGCTGCGCACGGATATCGAGCTGGATTTTCTCCTCGAGGACATTCCGCTGCTGATCAAGGAGTCCAAGGACGGCATCGGTCGGGTCAGCCAGATCGTCAAGGATCTCAAGGACTTTTCCCGGGTCGATTCGACCCAGGAATGGCAATGGGCGAACCTGCAACAGGGCATCGACTCGACCCTGAACATCGTCGCCGCCGAGATCAAGTACAAGGCCGACGTGATCAAGGAGTACGCCGAGCTGCCGGAGGTCGAGTGCCTGCCTTCGCAGATCAACCAGGTGGTGATGAACCTGATCGTCAACGCTGCCCAGGCCATGGGCAACGAACGGGGCACCATTACCCTGCGCAACGGCGTCGAGGGCGAGAACGTGTGGATCGAAGTGGCCGACAATGGCTCGGGCATCCCGCCGGACAGCCTGCAGAAAATCTTCGACCCGTTTTTCACCACCAAGCCCGTGGGCCAGGGCACGGGGCTGGGGCTGTCGCTGTCCTACGGAATCGTCAAGAAACACCGCGGCGACATCTCGGTGCGCAGCGAGGTCGGTGTCGGCACCACCTTCCGCGTCGAGCTTCCCGTGCATCAGAGCAGAAAGGCCGGCTGAACGCCCCCGCGCTATCGCCTCTGTAGGAGCGAGGCTTGCTGGCGATCCAAGCGACGCGGTACGTCGGGGCATGCCGCGGGCCCGATCTCTTGTATGATGGCGCGCCTCAAGAATGGGTCGCCGATTTCGTCTTGCCAATGACCACCGGAGCACATCCGGCCTGACGCCTTCAGGGCACACACGCTTCCCCCGTCTTAAACAGCACGATGCTTTCCCGAGCGCGCCTGGCCCTCCGTGCCTGGTACTCGCGCCATCGTCGAGGAGCTTTTCATGGATATGCTTTACCGGGCCTCCCGCCAGGGGTTGCCCGCCCCGCGGTTCGCGCGCAATCTGCTGAGCCTGCTGCTGGCCGGTGCCGCGCCCGTGGCCCAGGCCGCCGACACCGAACTGCCGGCGCTGACCGTGACCGGCGAAGACCGCTCCGGTTATCAGGCCGGCAGCGCCGCGGTTGGCGGTTTCGAGGCGGCTCCCCTGCTCGATGCACCCGCCTCGATCGCGGTGATCAATGAAGACTTGATCAAGGACCAGCAGGCCCGCCTGCTCAGCGAGGTGCTGAAGAACGACGCCTCGGTCGGTGAAAGTTATGCGCCGGTCGGCTACTACGAGAATTTCACGGTGCGCGGCTTCTCCCTGAACGCCGCCAGCAGCTATCGGATCAACGGCCGCAGCATCACCGGCGAGCAGAACGTCGGCCTGGAAAACAAGCAGCAGGTGGAATTGCTCAAGGGGCTGAACGGCCTGCAGAGCGGCGTCAGCGAGCCCGGCGGGCTGATCAACTACGTGACCAAGCGGCCCACCGACATGCGCTCGGTCACGGTTTCCACCGACGATCGCGGCAGCGGCTATGTGGCCACCGATGTCGGTGGCTGGTTCGGCAGCGAGCAGCAGTTCGGGCTGCGCGCCAACCTGGCCCACGAGGACATCCACTCCTACGTCGAACACACCAATGGCCAGCGCGACTTCGCCTCCCTGGCCTTCGACTGGAACATCAGCCCCGACGCCCTGCTGCAACTGGACGTCGAGTACCAGACCAAGGAACAGCGCTCGGCCCCGGGTTACCAATTGCTCGGTGGCTCCAGCCTGCCGCACCACGCCTCGCCGAAAAGGCTCCTGGCGCACCAGAGCGGTTCGAAGCCGGTCAGTACCGACGCGCTGAACCTCAACGGCAACTTCGAGTACCGCTTCAACGATCAGTGGAAAGGCAACCTCAGCGCCTCGCGCAGCCGGGTGGTGATCGATGACTACAGCTCGTTCGCCTGGGGCTGCTACGGTGCCGCCAGCTGCGCCGGCGCGGCGGTGCCCAACCACTTCAGCCCCGAGGGCGACTACGATATCTACGATTTCCGCAGCCCGGACGATACCCGGCGCAACGACGAGGTTCAGGCCGTCCTCAGCGGCAACTTCGACACCGGCGGCCTGGGCCACGAACTCAGCGTCGGCACCAGCGCGTTCCGCCGCGTGGTGGACAAGCGCGACCCGATCAACCAGATGATCGGCAGCGCCAACATCGACGGCGCGCCAGCGGATTTCGCCCGTTACGACGGCCCGCTCAACGACTCCTACCGCCGCCTGGACAGCCGCCAGTACGGGCTGTTTTTCAACGACCGCATCAGTTTCAACGAACACTGGCAGACCGTGCTCGGCGGGCGCGAGGTACGCCTGGACGAGGAAACCTTCGACAGCCAGGGCGATACCACCCGCCACACCCAGCGTTATGTGTTCCTGCCCCAGGCCGCGCTGATCTACAAGCCGGTGCAGAACCTGGCGTTGTACACCCGCTACAGCAAGGGCCTGTCCCTGGGTGGCGAGGCACCGTGGTTCGCCAGCAATGCCTTTGAAATCCTCGCGCCCACCGTGTCGCGGCAGATCGAGGCCGGCATCAAGTACGACTGGCAGCGCATCAGCCTGGCCGCGGCGCTGTTCCAGATCCGCCAGGCCTACCAATACTCCCGGCCGAATGGCGACGGTACCTTCACCTTCACCCAGCAGGGCGAACAGAAGAACACCGGCCTGGAACTCTCGGCCAATGGCTGGGCCACCCAACGCCTGCAGGTCTCGGCCAGCGTCGCGGCGATCCGCGCACGAGTCACCGGCAGCGCCACCCCGGAGTACGAAGGTCATCAGGCGCTCAACGTGCCGACCCTGCGCGCCAGCCTCTATGGCGACTACGCCCTGCCCTGGTTCGACGGCCTGGCGCTGCTCGGCGGCGTGCAGTACAGCGGTCGCAAGTACGCCAACCGCGAGGGTGAGGTGCAGACCGGCAGCTACGCCGTGTTCAACATCGGCAGCCGCTACAGCACCCGCATCGACGGTTACGACACCGTGTTCCGGCTGACCGTGGACAACCTGTTCGACAAGCGCTACTGGCGTGACGCCGGTGAATACATGGGCGATGGCTACCTGTTCCAGGGCGCGCCCCTGACCGCGCGGTTGAGTGCCTCGATCAACTTCTGATCGGGGCCAGGCCTACTGGAAGGCATCGACCAGAACGTCGAAAATCATCTGGTTCGAGGTCCTGACCAGCAGCAGATCGGAACCCGCGCGCCACCATTGGTAGCCGTCGTAACGCGGCAACTGCTGGACCAGCCTGGGGTTCAAGCGTCGCGACTGCTGCCTGGGCAACGTCCTGCCCCGGCGAAGGTTCTGCCTGGCATCGGCCGGCAGCGCCGCGGCCGGGTTCCAGTCCCGTTTCGAAGCCTGCAACAGCGCTCTCACCTGGTAGTCATTGACCACGGGAAGGCGCTCCCAATTCGCATGATCGTTGGAGTACCGGGCATTTGCCTGCGTGCCTGACTGCGCACCGGCATCCAGCGGGATCGACAGTAGAATCGAGACGATCGAGATTAAAGAGCCAGCTCTGAACATCGCCTTCTCCAGGCATCATTGCGTCGAGCTTATGGAAAGGGATTTCCCGGCAATAGTTCCCGGGCAGGCGTGACCTGGATGTTTCGGTTAGAAATGCGCCATGGGCGCAAGGCAGGGTTGCAGGACGCGAGGGCAAAGGCGCTTGGGCCCGCCCCACAAACAAAAACGCCGCTCTTGGGAGCGGCGTTTTTTTTAACCTGGAACGGACAACGAGTTCCGGGTATTGGCTACACCCGACCGAGTCGGGTGCGGCCGGGCATTACAGAGCCATGTCAGCCGACGGATTGCTCTCTGGCGCCTTCGGCTTGTCGCCAGCCGGCTGCTGTGGAGCAGCGGTCTGACCGATAGCCGGTGGCGGAGTCAATTGCAGCACTTCGCTGGTGTAGGCCCACTCTTGAGCGACACGCTCAGGACTGCCGTTGAGCTGGGTACCGTAGCTCGGCACGATCTGGTGCAGCTTCGCCTGCCAGGCCGGAGTCGCGACCTTGTCCTTGAAGACCTTCTCCAGCACGCTGAGCATGATCGGCGCGGCGGTCGAAGCACCTGGCGAAGCACCCAGCAGGCCGGCAATGCTGCCGTCCTTGGAGCTGACGATCTCGGTGCCCAGTTTCAGCACGCCACCCAGCTGCTCATCGCGCTTGATGATCTGCACGCGCTGGCCGGCCTGCCACAGACGCCAGTCTTCAGCCTTGGCGTTAGGGAAGTACTCTTTCAGGGCATTCAGACGATCTTCATCCGACAGCATCAGCTGGCCGGCGAGGTACTCGACCAGCGGGTACTCCTTGATGCCGACCTTGGTCATGGGCCAGATGTTGTGAGTGGTGGTAGTGGTCAGCAGGTCGAGGTACGAACCTTCCTTGAGGAACTTGGTGGAGAAGGTCGCGAACGGGCCAAACAGGATCACGCGCTTGCCGTCCAGCACGCGGGTGTCCAGGTGCGGAACCGACATCGGTGGAGCGCCAACCGACGCCTTGCCGTAGGCCTTCGCCAGGTGCTGCTCGGCGATCGCCGGGTTCTCGGTCACCAGGAACGAGCCGCCCACAGGGAAACCGGCATATTCCTGGGCTTCAGGAATGCCCGACTTCTGCAGCAGGTGCAGGGCACCGCCGCCGGCGCCGATGAACACGAACTTGGCGTCGGTCTGGGTTTCGGTACCGTCTTTCAGGTTCTTGTACACCACGCGCCAGGAGCCATCTTCGTTACGCTTGATGTCTTCCACTTCGCTCGACAGCTTGAGCGAGAAGTTCGGCTGGGCTTTCAGGTGGCCGACGAACTGGCGGGTGATCTCGCCGAAGTTCACGTCGGTGCCGAGCGGCGACCAGGTGGCGGCGATCTTCTGCTTCGGATCGCGCCCTTGCATCATCAGCGGGACCCACTGCTTGATCTGCTCCGGGTCTTCGGAGTACTGCATGCCGGCGAACAGCGGGCTCGCCTGAAGCGCTTCGTAGCGTTTCTTCAGGAACTTGATGTTGTCATCGCCCCACACGAAGCTCATGTGCGGAGTGGAGTTGATGAACGAACGCGGGTCCTTCAGGACATTGTTCTTGACTTGCCACGACCAGAACTGGCGGGAAATCTGGAACGCTTCGTTGATCTCGATGGCCTTGGCGATCTCGACCTTGCCGTCCTTGTTTTCCGGGGTGTAGTTCAGCTCCGCCAGGGCAGAGTGACCGGTACCGGCGTTGTTCCAGCCGTTCGAGCTTTCTTCGGCAACGCCGTCGAGACGCTCGACCATTTCCATCGACCAGCCCGGCTCCAGCTCATTGAGCCAGACACCCAGGGTCGAACTCATGATGCCGCCACCGATGAGCAGCACATCCACTTTCTTGGTCTCGGCGGCGTACGCGGAGCTGAGCCCCATCGTCATCGCCAAGCCCAGCAGGGCCGTGTTCACTTTTTTCAACATACTGTAGTTCCTACGATAGAACGCCATCCGCCCCCCCATTCTCGATCATCAGTCGCCCCGGCACCGCCATGGGTTCCCGCACTCAGAAGAACTGAAGGGTGGGCACACAAGGCCGACATGACACTATCGACCTCAGTTTATATGTCGCTCCTGCGCTGACTTCTTATTCGCTATTGGCTTCAGCTACTTGAGTGACACTCTTTTGTTGGGACGCCTTCGGACAGCATCGATCGACGGTCCGAAACGCCCGCTAAAACCACATTCCCCTAGAGAGACTAGTCGGGTGTAACCAAAGGAGTGAGTCAACAACACCCGGTACTACGATCGGCCTGCTGCCAATGCCCTCGATCACCGCCTGACAGCGGCAAGGCCATGGGTATCGCATACAGGGACCGCCCCAACCCTGGCAGCCCTCCTGCTGAAAACGGACATAATGGCCATCATGGGTGGTGGCTAACGCGCCATTGTCTACTGGACGGATAAAGCCGTCAAAAAAACTGTCTGATTTGTCCTGTTTTTATGCAGAAAAGGACCTTGATGATTCAAGAGTTCGCCTGAATGCGAGCAAGGTGAGGCCCGGACAAGACCCGGCACAAAAAAAGCCCTGATTAATCAGGGCTTTTTTTGTGGGCAGGAACGCGCGATTCAACGGCAACGGGCTGTCACTTTGACAACCCCTTCGCAGAAGGCATTAAGCGGCCTACAGGCAATCATGCACGGCCTTTTTCAGCACCGCGGACTTGGCCCAGGGTGTTCCCTGGTAGAGCGAGACCAGGCTGCCGTTCTTCGACTTCACCACTTCCATGACCTCATCCGATGCCAGGCTGCCAGGGGCGGTGATCCGATAGCCGTTGGAGATATCGGACTGGGTGCTCCTGGGTGTCTCGCGCTGCCAGGCCGGCAGGACACACTGCGCGTAATCTTTCGGCGTTTTGCCAGTCAGCTCACTGACATTCGGCTTGCCCGGTGCCAAAGCCGTGGGTAACGAACACCCGGCCAACAGTCCCATCAGCGACGCGCCTAGCCAAACTCGCATATGTCTTCCTCATCCCTAAAAAATCGAGAAATGTATCACTTGCCCGGGCTTATCGTTAGAAACACCTGCTTCTTTCGCCGAACGGTATTCCCGCCCCACGATCATCACCTGATATCTGTCAAAAAACCGTTAACCCCATCACGTCCCGGAACAGGAAAATGGCAGTTTCTTCGCAAAGGCCTCGATTGACGGAAGTTCCCGCTGCCTGGCGCAACATGACACCTATTGAGGGCGGTTTCAGCCAGGGGCGTTTGGGATACAGGAGAATGCCGCGAGGCATTTGAGGAGTGAACGGCGACTGCCCATGCAGTTCGGATGAGTGGTGCAAGTCAACGCGTCCTTTTGGGAATAATCTTGAATCGCCACCACCCAACACAGCCCAAAGGACGCGGCGATGAACAGCATCAAGACTTTCGAAATTCGCTACTGTTTCGCAGGTTCGCAAAGAACCTTCACTTACCAGGGCAAGCGATTGAGCGACAGCGACACCTGGTATCTGGCCTTTCTGCATTCCGGGTGCCTGATTACCCATGACACCCCCTGCGGCGGGACCTACCGCACCATGCAGACATTCGCCGAGCGCAGCGGCGTCACGCTGGCGAACTGGAGAGAGTTGTCTGAAAACTAGCCCTCCCCGCACAACTCAGACGTCCGACACTGGCGCAAGGAAGCGCACTCAACCTGCCCGATGGTCCACTTGCACAACGACTAGAAACCGCCGGCAAATGCCCGACGCCCTGCCCTGATTTCAGTCCGCAACTCACCGACGAAATTGGCCGCCGCGCGAACACTGGTGAGATGCTCGGTCGATACCCCGGTAATGAACAGGTCGATCCGTCCGCTTTGCGGCTCGAAAACCTTGATCGCCAGGGAGCCGTCGGGGTTGACGGTGCAGGTGCAGGAAAGCGGCAGGAAACCGGACTCCAGGATCTGGCAAAGCTCGTCCATCGAGAGCATGAGAAATTCCTCCTTGGCGACGCCACTTGGAGAGAGTGCCCGTTGAGAATAGGTCACAAGAACGGGGCTCATACCAAGGCATTCAGTGGAAAGTGTTATCCAGCACGCATTTTTGCCTGGGCAATCCGCTCAGTGGCACGGTGCGGACCGTCCGTCGCACCACTCCACCCGGGAGCATTTTGACGCTGGACCGGCCAGGCGTTATGGTCGCTGGGCTTTCGCACAGCCCCAATCCGAAACGACTTCCTTCAACCCCATCCAGGATCGCCGATGGCCGCCCCCGAACACCCGCATGAAGTGGCCCTGCAAAAGTTTCTCGCGGCACGCCCCGAGCTTCGTGAAGCACTCGATCACCTCAACCCCTTGGCTGCCCAGGCCAGGGGCGAAACCCAGGAGCAATACCGCGCGGAGCGACTGCACGAAGCCTTCGAGGCCGAGGCGGAACGCCAGGGTCTGTTTGCCTGGGAGCTGAGCCTGCAACTGACCGCGCAGAGCACGGAAGAATTCGCCGCGCGGCGGCTCGAAGTGCACCGGGAAGTGGCGGAAATGGCCGGCATGCCCTGGAGCGAGTATTGCCAGCTACATGGCCTGCCACGCGATTGAGCGCCGCTCGGGCCTTCGATAAAGGATCATTGTCACCATGAGTCAACGCTGATGCTGCCCTCTTCCACCAGCCTTCGTAGTAACCCGGAGCTGCTGCGGCGCCAGAAATGGCGCGGCCGCATAGGCCTGTGCCTGGTCGCCAGCCTGTCGGTGCTGGCCGGCATGACCGACGCCATCGGCTTCATGGCCACCGGGGACTTCGTCTCCTTCATGAGCGGCAACACCACGCGCCTGGCCGTCGCCATCAGCGATGCCGACCTCGCCCTGACCCTGCATCTGGTGCTGCTGGTCGTCACCTTCATCGCCGGCAACGCCCTGGGCATCGTCGTCAGCCGCTTGGGTGGCCGCCGGGCCTTGCCGCTGCTGTTGTGCATTGCCACGCTGCTGTGCGCGGCAGCCGCCTGGCCGTTTGAACAACGTCTACCAGCGGTGCTGGCCGCGATCATCGCCATGGGTATGCTCAATGCTGCCGTCGAGGAAGTGAACGGGCTGCCCGTGGGCCTGACCTATGTCACCGGTGCCCTGTCGCGCTTTGGTCGCGGCCTGGGCCGCTGGATGCTCGGCGAGCGGCGCAATGGCTGGCGCATCCAACTGGTGCCCTGGGGCGGCATGTTCGCCGGTGCCGTGCTGGGCGCCGTTCTGGAGCAGCATCTGGGCCTCGCGGCCCTGTTCGTCAGCGGCCTGCTATCGGCGCTGCTGGGGCTGTTGTCGCTGAAGATCCCCCATCGCTGGCAGCTGGGCTATATGCCGCGCTAAAGCCACTTCGCCGGGCCCGACATAAAGCTTTATCATGGCCCCAGGTTTGCAGACAGAGTTCTACATGAAGTTCGCCATTGCCCTTTTTTCCGCTGCTCACGCGCCCTCCTCGCGCCGCGCCCTGGCATTCGCCCAGGCAGCGCTGGCCGGCGGCCACGAGATCGTGCGGCTGTTTTTCTATCAGGATGGCGTGCACAGCGCATCGGACAACATCGTCACCCCGCAGGACGAAGCGGACCTGCCCGCGCAATGGCGAACCTTCGTCAACGAGCACCAGCTCGATGGCGTGGTGTGCATTGCCGCCGCCCTGCGCCGCGGGGTGTTGAACCAGGAGGAAGCCGCGCGCTACCAGCGCCCGGCCGTCAATCTGAGCGCGCCCTGGGAGCTTTCCGGGCTCGGCCAGTTGCACGACGCCGTACAGGCGGCCGACCGCCTGATCTGTTTCGGAGGGCCATGAAACATGGCGCAATCCCTGTTGATCATCAGCCGCCAGGCACCCTGGTCCGGCCCCGGCGCCCGCGAAGCCCTGGACATCGTCCTGGCGGGCGGCGCCTTCGACTTGCCGATCGGCCTGCTGTTTCTTGACGATGGCGTGTTTCAGCTGGCCCCCGGGCAAAAAGCCGCTGCCGTGCAGCAAAAGGACCTCAGCGCCAATCTGCAGGCCCTGCCGCTGTTTGGTGTAGAGCAGCTGTTCGCCTGCGGCGCCAGCGTGGCGGAACGCGGCCTGGACCCGGCCGCGCTGAACCTGGACGAGGTGCAGGTCCTGGCCCCGGCCGAACTCGGCGCACTTATTGACCGTTTTGACCAAGTGATCACCCTCTGATGTCGACCTTGCACGTGTTGTCCCACTCGCCCTTCACCGACTCCCGGCTGACCAGTTGCCTGCGCCTGCTCGGCCCGCAGGATGCCATCCTCCTGTGCGGCGATGCGGTGTACGCCCTGCAGCCCGGCAGCGCGCCGCTGGCGGCCCTGCAGGCACGCGGCGAGACGTTGTCGCTCTACGTTTTGGCGGAAGACCACCAGGCCCGCGGCCTGGAGGTTCCGGCCTGGGCCACGAGTGTCGATTACCCGGCGTTCGTCGCGCTGTCGATCCAGTACGACAAGGTCAACAGCTGGTTATGAACGCACTGACTGTCGGCGAACGCGCCATCGCCCTGGACAAGGACGGCTACCTGGTGGAACTGGGCGACTGGTCCAGCGAAGTGGCCGCGGCCTTGGCCGCGGCGGAACAGATCGAACTGACCCCCGAGCACTGGGAAGTCCTCGAGCTGCTGCGCGGCTTCTACCAGGAGTTCCAGCTGTCGCCCGCGACCCGCCCACTGATCAAATACACCGCCTTGAAGCTGGGCCCGGACAAGGGCAACAGCCTGCACCTGAACCGACTGTTCAAAGGCACTCCCGCCAAACTTGCCGCCAAGCTGGCGGGCCTGCCCAAGCCGACCAATTGCTTATGACCGATTACACCCCGCTGACCATCGAGACGCCCGCCGAGCATCCTTTCGCGCAGTTCGTGCGCATTCTCGGCAAAGGCAAACGCGGCGCCCGCAGCCTCACCCGTGAAGAAGCCCGGGAAGCCATGGGCATGCTGCTCGACGACAAGGTCGAGGACACCCAGCTCGGCGCCTTCCTGATGCTATTGCGGCACAAGGAAGAAAGCCCCGAGGAGCTGGCGGGCTTTACCGAAGCCCTGCGCCAGCGCCTGCAGGCGCCGCCGATCAAGGTCGATCTGGACTGGCCCAGCTACGCCGGCAAAAAGCGCCACCTGCCCTGGTTCCTGCTGGCCGCCAAGTGCCTGGCGCAAAACGGCGTGCGCATCCTGCTGCACGGCGGCGGCGCCCATACCGCCGGCCGGCTGTACACCGAGCAATTGCTGGAGCAGCTGCACATTCCGCTGTGCCGCGACTGGCAGGCGGTCGATGCCGCGCTGGCCCAGGGCAACCTGGCCTTCATCCCCCTGGGCGACTGGGCGCCACAGCTGCAACGCATGATCGACCTGCGCAATACCCTGGGCCTGCGCTCGCCGATCCACTCCCTGGCGCGCATCCTCAACCCGTTGGGCGCGCGCTGCGGCCTGCAAAGCATCTTCCATCCCGGCTATCAGGCCGTGCATCGCGATGCCAGCGGCCTGCTGGGGGACAACGTCATTGTGATCAAGGGCGACGGTGGCGAAATCGAGATCAACCCGGACAGCGCCAGCCACTTGTACGGCACCACTGGCGGTATCAGTTGGGATGAGGAATGGCCGGCGCTATCCGAGCAGCGCCATGTCAAACCGGCCAGCCTCGACCCCGAGCACCTGAAAGCCGTCTGGCGCGGCGATGTGCAGGACAGCTACCCGCAACTGGCGCTGATCGCCACCATGGCTCTGGCCCTGCGCGGGCTCGGCATGCCCCGGGAACAGGCGTTCGAGCAGGCTCAGCACTACTGGGACGCGCGCGAAAGATCGATTTAACCGATCATAACTGCCGGACTTTTGCGTAATTCGTTCGAACTCCTCGGATTAGACTGCACTCCAATGCACACTGACCGAGGAGTTTTTTTATGGGCCTGCTGATTGAAGGACGCTGGCACGACCAGTGGTACGAAAGCAGCAAAGACGGCGCCTTCCAGCGCGAACAGGCGCAACGCCGCAACTGGGTGACCGCTGACGGCAAGCCAGGCCCTAGCGGCGAAGGCGGTTTTCGCGCGGAAGCCGGCCGTTATCATCTGTACGTATCCCTGGCCTGCCCCTGGGCGCACCGCACGCTGATCCTGCGCAAGCTCAAGGGTTTGGAGAGCCTGATCGATGTGTCGGTGGTCAGCTGGCTGATGCTGGAACAGGGCTGGACTTTCGACCGAGCCCTGGGCTCCAGCGGCGACCAGCTGGATCATCTGGATTTCCTCCACCAACGCTACACCGCCGATACCCGCGACTACACCGGCCGCGTCACCGTGCCCGTGCTCTGGGACAAACAACAGAAACGCATCGTCAGCAACGAATCGGCGGAAATCATCCGCATGTTCAACAGCGCCTTCGATGACCTGAGCGGTAACGGCCTGGACTTCTACCCGGAGCCGCTACGCCGCGAAATCGACGAACTGAACGCGCGCATCTATCCGGCGGTGAACAACGGCGTGTATCGCGCCGGCTTCGCCACTTCGCAGCAAGCCTACGAAGCGGCCTTCGACGATCTATTCGCCGAACTCGACTGGCTGGAACGGCGCCTGGCCGGCCAACGCTACCTGGCCGGCGAATACCTGACGGAAGCGGACATCCGCCTGTTCACCACGCTGATTCGCTTCGATGCGGTGTATTACGGTCACTTCAAATGCAACCTGCGGCGGATCGCCGATTATCCGAACCTGTCGAACTGGCTGCGAGAGCTGTACCAGTGGCCGGGGATCGGCGAAACCGTGGACTTCACCCATATCAAGGGGCACTACTACGCCAGCCATCGCACCATCAACCCGACCGGCATCGTGCCGAAAGGGCCGGCGCAGGACTTCGATGCGGCGCATGATCGCGAGCGTTTGAGCGGGCGTGGGGTTTGGCGCAAAGGTTGAGATCGCTATCGCGAGCAAGCTCGCTCCTACAGGGATCGCGGATACCTGTAGGAGCGAGCTTGCTCGCGATGCTTTTCAGACCTGCGACTGCGCGCCTTCGAACCAGGCGAGCTTCTCGCGAAGCTGCACCACTTCGCCGACGATCACCAGGGTCGGCGCATGCACTTCATGCTCCGCCACCAGCTTCGGCAGATCCGCCAGGGTGCCGGTGAACACTCGCTGGTTGGCGGTCGTACCCTGCTGGATCAAGGCGGCCGGCGTATCCGCCGAACGGCCATGCCGGATCAGTTGCTCGCAGATCACCGGCAAGCCCACCAGGCCCATGTAGAACACCAGGGTCTGTGCAGGCGCGACCAGGTCGGCCCAGGGCAGATCGGTGGTGCCATCCTTCAAGTGCCCGGTGACGAAACGCACGGACTGCGCATAGTCACGGTGGGTCAAAGGAATGCCGGCATAGGCCGCGCAACCGCTGGCCGCGGTAATCCCCGGCACCACCTGGAACGGAATGCCCTGGGCCGCCAGCTCTTCGATCTCTTCGCCACCACGGCCGAAGATGAACGGATCGCCACCCTTCAGACGCAACACGCGCTTGCCCTGTTTGGCCAGGTCCACCAATTGCTGGTTGATCTGCTCCTGGGGCAAGGCGTGATCGGCGCGGCGCTTGCCGACATACACCCGCTCGGCATCGCGACGGCACAGCTCGAGAATCGCCGGTGCTACGAGGCGGTCGTAGAGCACCACATCGGCTTGCTGCATCAGGCGCAAGGCGCGGAAGGTCAGAAGGTCCGGATCGCCCGGCCCTGCCCCCACCAGATACACCTCGCCCGGCGCATGGGGCGCGTCGCCGGCGATCTTGGCCTGCAGCAAGCGCTCGGCCTCCTCGCCCTGCCCGGCCAGCTGCCGGTCGGCGATCGGTCCCTGGAACACGTCTTCCCAAAAGGCACGACGCTGCTGCACGTCCGGAAACAGGCCTTTGACCTGATGGCGAAAACGCGCGGCCAGGCCGGCCAGCTGACCGTAGGTCGAGGGAATCCAGGTTTCCAGCTTGGCCCGGATCAGGCGCGCCAGCACCGGCGCATCGCCGCCACTGGAGACGGCGATCACCAGCGGCGAACGGTCGACGATCGCCGGGAAGATCACGCTGCACAGGGCCGGCGCATCCACCACATTGACCGGCACGCAGCGCCGATGAGCATCGGCGGAAACCTGGGCATTGAGCGGTTCGTCGTCGGTAGCAGCGATGATCAGCACACAACCGTCCAGGTCCGCCTCGGCATAACCGCGCGACAGGCATTCGCCGCCGCTGGCCGTGACCAGCTCGCGCAACTGGGGTTCCACTTCAGGTGCAACTACCCGCAGCAGCGCACCGGCGTCGGCCAGCAGGCGGGATTTGCGCAAGGCAATCTCCCCGCCGCCGACCACCAACACACGACTGCCGCGCAGGTTATGAAACAGCGGCAGAAATTCCATTTAGCCGATGACCTCGAGGCCGCCCATGTAAGGCTTGAGCACCTCAGGCACACGGATCGAACCGTCGGCCTGCTGGTAGTTCTCCAGCACCGCCACCAGGGTACGACCGACCGCCAGGCCGGAACCGTTCAGGGTATGCACCAGCTCCGGCTTGCCGGTTTCCGGGTTACGGAAGCGCGCCTGCATGCGGCGGGCCTGGAAGTCGCCGCAGTTGGAGCACGACGAAATCTCGCGGTACTTGTCCTGGCTCGGGACCCACACTTCCAGATCGTAAGTCTTGACCGCGCTGAAGCCCATGTCGCCGGTGCACAGCGCCAAGGTGCGGTAAGGCAGTTCCAGCAGTTGCAGGACCTTCTCGGCGTTGGCGGTCAGGCCTTCCAGGGCTTCCATGGAAGTCGATGGCTCGACGATCTGGACCATCTCGACCTTGTCGAACTGGTGCTGGCGGATCATGCCGCGGGTGTCGCGACCCGACGAACCGGCTTCGCTGCGGAAGCACGGGGTGTGGGCGACGAACTTGATCGGCAGTTGCTTCGGATCGAGGATCTCGCCGGCCACGATATTGGTCAGCGACACTTCGGCGGTCGGGATCAGGTACAGATCGGCTTCGTTTTCACGGCTGATCTTGAACAGGTCTTCTTCGAACTTCGGCAACTGGCCGGTGCCCACCAATGCCGGTGCCTGCACCAGGTAAGGGGTGTAGGCCTCTTCGTAACCGTGTTCGCTGGTGTGCAGGTTGATCATGAACTGCGCCAGGGCGCGGTGCAGACGGGCGATCGGCCCGCGCAGCAGGGCAAAACGCGCGCCCGACAGCTTGGCCGCGGTCTCGAAATCCAGCCAGCCGTGTTTTTCGCCCAGGGCGACGTGGTCCAGGATCGGGAAGTCGAACGCCGTCGGCGTGCCCCAGCGGCGCACTTCGACGTTGCCCTCTTCGTCGTCGCCAACCGGCACCGATTCGTGGGGCAGGTTCGGAATGCCCTGCAGGATCGCATCCAGCTCGGTTTGAATGGCGTCCAGCTCAACCTTGCCGACTGCCAACTCGCCCGCCATGCGCTCGACGTCGGCCATCAGCGGCGCGATGTCTTCGCCACGCTGCTTGGCCTGACCGATGGACTTGGAGCGCGCGTTACGTTCGGCCTGCAGTTGTTCGGTGCGGGTCTGGACGGTCTTGCGCTGTTCTTCCAGCGCTTCGATGCGTGCTACATCCAGGGCAAAGCCACGGGATGCCAGGCGGTCCGCTACGTCCTGAAGGTTGCTACGTAACAGTTTGGAATCGAGCATGTCGGTCTCTCGTTTATCAAAGTTTGGTCAGGGACAGGCCGGCCCAGGTCGCGAGCAGCCCGCCGAATACGCTGATGGCCGCATAGCCCAGGGCCAGCGGTATCTGTCCGCTTTCCAGCAGACGTACCGTATCCAGTGAAAAGGATGAAAAAGTCGTCAGGCCGCCAAGGAAGCCCACCATCAACCCGGCGCGCACCTCGATGGGCACCTCCGGGCGTATCAGAAACAGGCCGTACAGCACGCCGATCAGCAGGCAGCCCACGATATTAACGGCCAGCGTCGCGGTATAGAAGTGCCGCGGCCAATTGGCGCTGATCCAGTTACCGGTGGCAAAGCGCAACAGGGTTCCGGCAATACCGCCCACCGAGACGGCAAGGATCAACGGGATCACGGTTTTCTCCGCTGCTTGGGGCTGGCCCGGTCAAGCTCCGCCAGGTGCTTGAGCTTCTCGCCGATCTTCAGTTCCAGGCCACGGGGCACGGGTTGATAGAAGGGTTGCGGCTCCAGCGCCTCGGGAAAGTAGTCTTCGCCGGCCGCGTAGGCATCCGGCTCATCATGGGCATAACGATATTCGTCGCCGTAACCCAGTTGCTTCATCAGTTTGGTCGGCGCATTGCGCAGGTGCAGCGGCACTTCCAGCGACCCATGTTCGGCGGCGCTGCGCATGGCGGCCTTGAAGCCCATGTACACGGCGTTGCTTTTCGGCGCGCAGGCCAGGTAGGTGATGGCCTGGGCCACCGCCAGCTCGCCTTCGGGGCTGCCCAGGCGCTCCTGCACGTCCCAGGCCGCCAGGCACAGGCTCAGTGCCCGTGGATCGGCGTTGCCGATGTCTTCGCTGGCCATGCGCACCACGCGCCGCGCCAGGTACAGCGGATCGCAACCACCGTCGAGCATCCGCGCGAACCAGTACAGGGCGCCATCCGGGTTGGAACCACGGACCGATTTGTGCAGCGCCGATATCTGGTCGTAGAAGGCTTCGCCGCCCTTGTCGAAACGCCGGCGGGTATCGCCCAGCAGGCTTTGCAGCAGCTCGACACCGATTTGCGTGCCGTCTTCGGCGAGATCCGAGGCGTTCTCCAGCAAGTTGAGCAGGCGCCGGCCATCGCCGTCCGCCGCCGCCAGGAGCATCTGGAAGCCTTCGTCACTGAGGCTCAGCTGGCGCTTGCCCAGCCCGCGCTCTTCAGTCAAGGCCCGCTGCACCAGCTTGTGCAGCGCCGCCTCGTCGAGGCTCTTGAGCACATACACCCGGGCCCGGGACAACAGTGCGTTGTTCAGTTCGAAGGACGGGTTCTCGGTGGTCGCACCGATGAAAATCAGGGTGCCATCTTCGACATAGGGCAGGAAGGCATCCTGCTGGGACTTGTTGAAACGGTGCACTTCATCGACGAACAGGATGGTCCGGCGCCCATACTGGGCCGCCTGCTGCTTGGCGATCTCCACCGCCTGGCGGATCTCCTTGACCCCGGCCAGCACCGCCGAGACGGTTTCGAAGTGCGCATCCGAGACTTTCGCCAGGAGCCGCGCCAGGGTGGTCTTGCCCACGCCCGGCGGCCCCCAGAAGATCATCGAGTGCAAGGCCCCCTGCTCCAGCGCTTCGCGCAGAGGCTTGCCACGGGCGAGCACATGTTCCTGACCGACGTACTCGTCCAGGTTGGCCGGGCGCAGGCGCGCGGCCAGGGGTTGGGCGATCGGGTCACTGCGAAACAGATCCATGGCGGACGATTGAAACCTCTTGGCGGCGACTTATTCTTGGATCACGTCGGCACCCTTGGGGATGTCGAACTTGAACTTGGAGGCGGCGATCGACTCGTTGGCCTTGACCCCGGTGAACAGGATATTGGTGCGCTGGCCAACGCTGTCGATCAGTTGCATGTCATTCACCAGGCCATTGCGGAACGACAGGCGCAGGCTGTCGAACAGGGTGTCCTTGGTTTTCGGCTTGAGGATGAAGTCCACCACGCCGCCGGCTTCCTTGGCGCTGATGTCGAAGCTTTCGCTGATTTTCGACACATCGCCCGACAACAACAAGGCTGGGGTCTGGGTCAGGCGCTGGTCCAGGGTCTTGATGGTGACCTGTTCCAGGTCCGGGTCCCACAGGGAAACCTTCTTGCCGTCGGAGACCATCAGTTGCTCCTGCGGCGCATCGGTGTGCCAGTAGAACAGGCCCGGGCGCTTGAGTGCCATGTCGCCAGCGGTTTCCTGCAGCTGGGTGCCGCTGCCGTCGAGGGTCAGCTGCGAGAAACGCGCAGTCAGGGTCTGGGACTTTTCGAGCAACTGGGTCAGGCGTGCCACGTCTTTCTGATCGGCATGGGCCGACAGCGTCGTTAAAGCCAGTACCGGTACCAGCAACATGCGGATAAGACGCATGGGAGTCCTCATTAGATTCGTGGAAAAAACCGACGGCGCTGGGGCGCGCCGCCTGTGTCGGGTCATTAGTCGCGCATCGGACCCGGCGCTATCACTTCGCGCGAGCCGTTGGTGTTCATGGCAGTCACCACACCGGCCATTTCCATGGCTTCGATCATGCGGGCCGCGCGGTTGTAGCCGATCTTGAGCTTGCGCTGAACCGCGGAGATCGATGCCCGGCGGCTCTCGAGGACGAACTGCACCGCTTCGTCGTACAGCGCGTCGGTCTCGGCGTCGTCACCGTCACCACCGCCGCTGCCGCCGTCGAAGCCGCTACCGGCTTCTTCGACACCGTTGAGGATGTCGTCGTTGTACTCCGGCGCACCACGCAGTTTCCAGGCCTCCACCACACGGTGCACCTCGTCGTCGGAGACGAAGGCGCCATGGACACGGATCGGCAGGCTGGTACCCGGCGGCATATAGAGCATGTCACCGTGACCCAGCAACTGTTCGGCGCCGCCCTGGTCGATGATGGTCCGCGAGTCGATCTTGCTCGATACCTGGAACGCCATGCGGGTCGGGATGTTGGCCTTGATCAGGCCGGTGATTACGTCCACCGACGGACGCTGGGTCGCCAGGATCAGGTGGATCCCCGCGGCACGGGCTTTCTGGGCGATCCGCGCGATCAGTTCTTCGACCTTCTTGCCGACGATCATCATCATGTCGGCGAATTCGTCGACCACCACGACGATGGTCGGCAGCTTGGTCAGCAGAGGCGCTTCGTCGTGGATACTTTCGCGGTTGTACAGCGGGTCGGTCAGCGGCGTACCGGCTTCGATCGCTTCTTTAACCTTGGCGTTGAAGCCCGACAGGTTACGCACGCCCATCTTCGCCATCAGCTTGTAGCGCCGCTCCATCTCGGCCACGCTCCAGCGCAGGGCGTTGGCGGCATCCTTCATGTCGGTCACCACCGGGCACAGCAGGTGCGGGATGCCTTCGTAGATCGACAGCTCGAGCATTTTCGGGTCGATCATGATCAGCTTGGCGTCTTCCGGGCCGGACTTGAACAGGATCGACAGGATCATCGCGTTCACACCCACCGACTTACCGGAACCGGTGGTACCGGCCACCAGCAGGTGAGGCATCTTGGCCAGGTCGGTGATGATCGGCTTGCCGCCGATATCGTGGCCCAGGGCCAGGGTGACCGGGGATTTGAAGTTGTCGTATTCCGGGGTCGACAGCACTTCGGAGAAGCGCACGATCTGCCGGTCTTCGTTGGGAATCTCGATACCCACGGTGGTCTTGCCGGGAATCACTTCCACTACCCGCACGCTGGTCACCGCCAGCGAACGCGCCAGGTCCTTGGCCAGGTTGGCGATACGGCTGACTTTCACACCGGCGGCCGGCTGGATTTCGTAACGGGTAATCACCGGGCCCGGATGGATCGAGTCCACCGACACTTCGACCCCGAACTCCTTGAGCTTGATTTCCAGCAGATGGCCGACGGCGGCCAGCGACTCGGGGGAGTAGTTGAGTTGTTTCTTTTCCGCCGGATCGAGAATAGAGATAGGCGGCAAGGTGCCTTCGACCGCACTGTCGATGAACAGCGGGACCTGTTTCTCTTTCTGCACACGCTTGCTGGGCTCGGGCGCTTTTACCGGAGCCGGGGCAATCACCGGCGGGACCTGTTTCTCACGGTCGGACATGTGCTTGCTCAGGGCCTGCTCGCGCTCGATCAGGCGCTCCTTGACCTTGGCCTGCTCACGCTTGTCGGTCACGGTCGGAGCAACCACTTCATCGACCCGGGCATCCACTTCACGCAATTGGGCGACCAGTTGCTTGCGTTCGGTACGCGCCGCCCACCAGCGGTTGGCGGCGCCCTGGAACAGTTCGAACAGGTCGAGGGTGATCTTGCCGGTCACATCCATGACCTTGAACCAGGAAAGATCGGTAAAAACGGTCAGGCCGAACAGGAACAGCGCGATAAACATCAGGGTACTGCCCTGGATATTCAGCGCGTTCTTGGCCAGGTCGCCCAGGCTTTCACCCAGCGCCCCGCCTGCGCCAGCCGGCAGGCCGGTCGCCGCGTGGAAATGGATATGCGCCAACGCGGCACCGGACAGCACCAGGAACACCAGGCCGATCAAACGCCAGGAAAACAGCCAGCCGCTCCACTGCCACGGCTCATGGCGCTGACGGAAGATCTGGTAAGTCTTGATCGCCAATAACAACGGGAAGATATAGGCGAAGTAACCCAACACCATAAACAGGATATCGGCGCTGTAAGAGCCCGCAGGACCACCGAAGTTCTGTACATCTTCAATCTTGCTGTTATGACTCCAGCCCGGATCGTCTTTGCCATAGGTCAGCAATGCCATCATCAGGAACAGGCACAAGGCCCCAATGGCGATCAACGCACCTTCCTTGAGCCGGTAGTGCAATTGCTGGCGCCAGAGTGGGACTACTGTTTTAGGTGCTGCGGTGGATTTCTTCAAAACGCGTCTTTTCCTGCGCCATGGGCGCGTCCAACTGTTGATCGACTAAAAAATACTGCCCAATCCAGGCAGGTAAAAAAGTTGACGAGCGTAACTGGGGCTACTTTTAACATTCTGCCCACGCATTGCGAAACTGTAAGAGCTGCCGCGTGCAATGCCGATGTATTCCATATAGGGATACAAACCCGCATTGTACGGGTTTGTAAGCGCCGTGCCACGCTGCTCAATACTGGGTGTAGCATAATCAGGAACACTTTACGCAGTATTCAATTTGAGCATGCATTCTCTTTTGTGACAAAGGCTTATGAGGTGTTTTTATGACCGAAGCGAAGCATTCACGCCTGATCATTCTGGGCTCCGGCCCTGCCGGTTACAGCGCTGCCGTTTATGCCGCCCGCGCCAACCTCAAACCGACCGTCATCACCGGCCTGCAAGCGGGCGGTCAGCTGACCACCACCGTCGAGGTCGACAACTGGCCTGGCGATGTCGAAGGCCTGACCGGCCCGGTGCTGATGGAGCGCATGCAAAAACACGCTGAGCGCTTCGACACCGAGATCGTCTACGACCACATCCATACCGCGGAGTTGCAGCAGCGACCCTTTATCCTCAAGGGCGACAGCGGCACCTACAGCTGCGACGCACTGATCATCGCCACGGGTGCATCGGCCCAGTACCTGGGCCTGCCCTCCGAAGAAACCTTCGCCGGCAAGGGTGTATCCGCCTGTGCTACCTGTGACGGCTTTTTCTATCGCAATCAGGTGGTTGCCGTGATCGGTGGCGGCAACACCGCCGTGGAAGAAGCCCTGTACCTCTCCAACATCGCCAAAGAGGTTCACCTGGTGCACCGGCGCGACAAGCTGCGCGCGGAGAAAATCCTCCAGGACAAGCTGTTCGACAAAGCCGCCAAGGGCAATATCCGCCTGCACTGGAACCAGAATCTCGATGAGGTGCTGGGCGATGCCAGCGGCGTCACTGGCGCCCGACTGCGCGACAGCCTGACCGGAGAGACCCAGGAACTCGCGCTGGCCGGCGTATTCATCGCTATCGGTCACAAGCCCAATACGGATCTGTTCAAGGGCCAGCTGGAAATGCGCGATGGCTATCTGCTGGTCAAGGGTGGCAGCGAAGGCGACGCCACGGCCACCGGCATCCCGGGCGTGTTCGCCGCGGGCGACGTGGCCGACCATGTGTACCGCCAGGCCGTCACTTCCGCGGGTGCGGGCTGCATGGCGGCCCTCGATGCAGAGAAATTCCTCGACGACAACTGACCTCCCGACCTACGCTTGCGGCGGGCCTTGCAGGCCCGCCACCGCCCTCCCCTTCCGCAAGTCTGAATGCCATGCTGACCTGGTTACAACGCAACACCTTCGACTTTCCCCCGCTGGAAAAGGCCCTGCGCGACCCCAACGGCCTGTTGGCCGCCGGCGGCGACCTGTCGGCCGACCGGCTGATCCAGGCCTATCGCCACGGATGCTTTCCCTGGTTTTCCGAAGGCCAGCCCATCCTCTGGTGGTCACCCGACCCACGCACCGTGTTATTTCCAGACGAACTGCATGTATCCCGCAGCCTGGGCAAGCTGCTGCGCCAGCAACGCTATCAGGTCACCTTCGATCAGGATTTTGCCGCGGTCATCAGCGCCTGCGCGGCGCCACGCCCTTATGCCGACGGCACCTGGATCACCGAATCGATGCAGGATGCCTACCTTGAACTGCACAAGCGCGGTTATGCCCATTCGGTCGAAGTCTGGGATCAGGGTTTGCTGGTGGGCGGGCTGTATGGGCTAGCAATGGGCCAGCTGTTTTTCGGCGAATCGATGTTCAGTCGGGCCGACAATGCGTCGAAATTCGGCTTCGTCACGCTGGTCCAACATTTACGGGCATGGGGCTTCGCGCTGATCGACTGCCAGATGCCCACCGACCACTTGCACAGCCTGGGCGCCCGCGCCATCCCCCGTCAGGAGTTCGCTGGCTATCTGCGGCGCCATCTGGACCAGCCCAGCCGCGCCATATGGGTTTCCTAGGCGGGTTTTGCCGGTGTGGCTTACACTTAATTCAAAGCTAATCCCGAGGGTTGATTCATGACCGAGTTGGCGCGTTTGAAGTTTTATGCCACTCAGCCCCACTCTTGCAGCTACCTGCCCGAAGAACAGGCGACCACGCTGTTCCTCGATCCTAGTCAGCCCATGGATGTGCATGTCTACGCAGATCTGTCGGAAATGGGCTTTCGCCGCAGTGGCGACCACCTGTACCGGCCGCATTGCCAAAACTGCAATGCCTGTGTTCCGGCACGCATCCCTGCCGCGCAGTTTGTACCCAATCGTCAGCAAAAACGTATTCTCAAACGCAATGCCGACCTGAAAGTCCAGCCTGTCAAACCGGGGTTCAGCGAAGAGTATTTCGATCTTTATCAGCGTTATATCGAGCAACGCCACGCCGATGGCGACATGTACCCACCCAGCCGCGATCAGTTCTCGACCTTTCTGGTTCGCGATCTGCCCTTCTCCAGGTTCTACGAGTTCCGCCTCGATGGGCGCCTGCTCGCCGTGGCCGTCACCGATCTGCTGCCCAATGGCCTTTCCGCGGTCTACACCTTCTACGAACCCGATGAAGAGCGCCGCAGCCTCGGTCGCTACGCCATTCTGTGGCAGATCGGCGAAGCCTTGCGCCTGAGCCTGGACGCGGTCTACCTCGGATACTGGATCAAAAACTGCAAAAAGATGAACTACAAGACCCAATATCGGCCCATTGAGCTGCTGATTAACCAGAGATGGGTCATCCTGAACTAGAAGCCCTTGGCTTGAACCCCACTTTTCGGGCACAATGCACGCCGCTTTTGCCTGGCGCAGTTGCACCGGGCCATTCATTGGACACCGAGGGCTTTACTGCATGTCGAAAGAAGACAGCTTCGAAATGGAAGGCACTGTCGTCGACACCCTGCCCAACACCATGTTTCGTGTGGAGTTGGAAAATGGGCACGTCGTAACCGCGCATATCTCCGGCAAGATGCGCAAGAACTACATTCGTATTCTTACCGGTGACAAAGTGCGCGTCGAACTGACGCCCTATGACTTGAGCAAAGGGCGCATCACTTACCGCGCTCGCTAAGCAAGTCAATACAAGACGCCCGGCCCATGCCGGGCGTTTTTGTTTACCTGCGATTTACTCTGTCTGCCTACAGAACAGATATAAAAAAGGCGCCTTGCGGCGCCTTTTTTTATTGCGACCGGTCAGGCCATTTCTGCGGTGGTCTCGAACTCGAAGGTCAGCTCGCCATCCTTGATGTCGATGTGTACCACACCGCCATGTTCGGCCAGTTCGCCAAAGAGTATCTCCTCCGCCAGCGGACGCTTGATCTTGTCCTGGATCAGGCGCGCCATCGGGCGAGCGCCCATGGTCACATCGTAACCACCAGCCGCCAGCCAGCTGCGGGCCGCATCGGTGACTTCCAACTGAACGCGCTTGTCCTCCAGCTGCGCCTGCAGTTCGGTAAGGAACTTGTCCACCACGCTCTTGATAACCTCATGACTGAGGCGACCAAATTGGATAATGGTGTCCAGACGGTTACGGAATTCCGGCGTGAAGCTCTTCTTGATCACTTCCATGGCATCGGAAGAGTGATCCTGATGAGTGAACCCGATGGAAGCCCGCGCCGCGGTCTCGGCACCTGCGTTGGTGGTCATGATCACGATCACGTTGCGGAAATCCGCCTTGCGCCCGTTGTTATCGGTCAAGGTACCGTGGTCCATCACCTGCAGCAGCAGGTTGAAGACTTCCGGGTGGGCCTTTTCGATTTCATCGAGCAGCAATACGCAGTGAGGCTGCTTGGTAATCGCTTCGGTCAGCAAACCGCCCTGGTCGAAACCGACATAACCCGGAGGCGCACCGATCAGACGCGACACGGTGTGACGCTCCATGTACTCGGACATGTCGAAACGCACCAGTTCGATCCCCAGCGCCTTGGCCAACTGCCGCGCGGCCTCGGTCTTACCGACACCGGTAGGCCCGGCGAACAGGAACGAACCGACGGGCTTGTCTGGCGATTTCAGGCCGGCACGGGACAGCTTGATCGCGGTCGACAGCGAGTCGATCGCCGCATCCTGGCCGAACACCGTCAACTTCAGGTCACGCTCGAGGTTACGCAGCAGCTCCTTGTCGGAACTGGTGACGTGTTTCGGTGGAATCCGCGCGATTTTCGCCACGATATCCTCGACCTGAGCGACCTCTATGCGTTTTACGCGCTTGTCGACAGGCTGCAGACGCTGATAGGCGCCCGCCTCGTCGATCACGTCGATCGCCTTGTCGGGCATATGCCGGTCATTGATATAACGCGACGCCAGTTCGGCGGCGGCGCGCAATGCCTCATCGCTGTACTCGATGCTGTGGTGCAGCTCGAAACGCCCCTTGAGGCCGCGCAGAATACCGATGGTGTCCTCTACCGAAGGCTCGGACACATCGACCTTCTGGAAACGGCGAGCCAAGGCCCGGTCCTTCTCGAAAATCCCACGGAATTCCTGGAAGGTGGTCGAACCGATGCAACGGATGTCGCCCGAAGAAAGCAACGGCTTGAGCAGGTTCGAGGCATCCATCACCCCACCGGACGCCGCACCGGCGCCAATGATGGTGTGAATCTCGTCGATGAACAGGATCGCCTGCGGACGTTTCTTCAACTCGCCCAGCAACGCCTTGAAGCGCTTCTCGAAATCACCGCGGTATTTGGTACCCGCCAGCAACGCGCCGAGATCCAGGGAGTACACCACGCTACTGGCCAACAGGTCAGGCACCTGACTGTCGACGATGCGCTTGGCCAGACCTTCGGCGATGGCCGTTTTACCGACCCCAGCCTCGCCCACCAGCAGCGGGTTGTTCTTGCGCCGACGCGCAAGAATCTGCGCCACACGCTCGACTTCCTGCTCACGACCGACCAACGGGTCGATACGCCCCTGGCGCGCCAGCTCATTGAGATTGCTGGCATAAGCATCCAGCGGATTACCTGAAGAGGAAGACTCACCGCCTTCATCGTCCTGCATATCCTGCTCACCTTCGGAATGATCGCCATGCCCCGGCACCTTGGAGATGCCATGGGCGATGTAGTTGACGACATCGATGCGGGCAACGCTCTGCTGTTTCAGCAGGAACACCGCCTGACTCTCTTGCTCACTGAAGATCGCAACCAGCACATTGGCGCCGGTCACTTCGCGCTTGCCCGAGCTCTGCACATGGAAGACAGCACGTTGCAGCACACGCTGGAAGCCCAGGGTTGGCTGGGTTTCGCGATCCTCGTCGTGCACAGGAATCAGCGGCGTGGTGGAGTCGATGAACTCCTGCAGGTCGTGCTTGAGTTTGTCGAGGTTTGCTCCGCAGGCACGCAAAACGGTGGCGGCGGCCTCATTATCCAAAAGAGCCAACAAGAGGTGCTCGACGGTCATGAACTCATGACGCTTCGAACGAGCCTCTTTGAAGGCGAGATTGAGGGTGACTTCGAGCTCGCGGTTTAACATAGCTTCACCTCATACCCAAGTGGTCGGCGTTAACCGTCCTTCTCGATTTCACAGAGTAGCGGATGCTGGCTTTCCCTGGCGTACTGGTTGACCTGCATGGCCTTGGTCTCGGCGATGTCGCGGGTAAACAATCCACATACTGCCCGTCCTTCTGTATGAACGGCCAGCATTACCTTGGTCGCCAGCTCGCGATTCAGGTTAAAAAACACCTCGAGCACTTCGACGACGAAATCCATCGGTGTGTAGTCATCATTGAACAAAACCACCTTGTACATCGGCGGAGCCTGCAACGTCGGCTTAGCTTCCTGTACAGCCAAGCCAGCGGAATCGTCGTCTTGGAAATCCGGGCGATCCTGATTGAATGTTAGTCGAATCTGGCTGATTGCATGCATGGAAAGAAAGGTTCGTTAGTTGAGCAAATACAGTGGTGGGGGCGTTCCAGGGGGATTTCAACTCCGACCGCCGGGTCACCTTGACTATCGGCAAAACGGTGTTACAACCAATAGAGCCCACATTGGGTAATAAAGGTCCGTGCCGTCAATCCTATATTTTCGGATTCCGGTACGGATGAACTGGATGATACTCCAGTGATGGAGTCTGTTGCAGAGGGATATGAGCATGGCAAGCGGCAAGGTCAAGTGGTTCAACAACGCCAAGGGTTATGGCTTCATTAATGAGGAGGGTAAAAGCGACGACCTTTTCGCCCACTACTCGGCCATCGAGATGGAAGGCTACAAAACCTTGAAAGCCGGCCAGGCCGTGAGCTTTGAGATCACTCAAGGACCCAAGGGCCTGCACGCCGTGAAAATCCAATCCATCAAGACCCAGAACACCCCCGCCGCAGCCCCCTCCTACCAGGAAACGGCCCTGAGCTGAAAATCTTCAGCATCCAGTCATAAAAAACAGTCATAAAAAAACGGCCGGTTCAATTGATTGAACCGGCCGTTTCATTTGGAGCGTGTCAATTTACATGTGAGAGATCAGCGCATCGCCGAACGCCGAAGACGACAACAGCGTGGCGCCCTCCATCAGGCGCTCGAAGTCGTAGGTCACGGTCTTGGCACCAATGGCGCCGTTGGTGCCCTTGATGATCAGGTCGGCCGCTTCGGTCCAGCCCATGTGACGCAACATCATTTCCGCGGACAGGATCAGCGAACCCGGGTTCACCTGGTCCTTGCCCGCGTACTTCGGCGCCGTACCGTGGGTCGCCTCGAACATAGCCACGGTGTCGGACAGGTTGGCGCCCGGAGCGATGCCGATCCCGCCCACTTCAGCCGCCAGTGCGTCGGACAGGTAGTCACCGTTCAGGTTAAGGGTCGCGATCACGTCATATTCGGCCGGACGCAGCAGGATCTGCTGGAGCATCGCATCGGCGATGGCGTCCTTGACGATCACGTTCTTGCCGGTTTTCGGGTTCTTGAACTGCATCCACGGGCCGCCATCGAGCAGCGTCGCGCCAAATTCTTCCGCCGCCACTTCATAGGCCCACTCTTTGAAGGCACCTTCGGTGAACTTCATGATGTTGCCTTTATGCACGATGGTCAGCGAATCGCGGTCGTTGTCGACCACATATTGCAGCGCTTTGCGCGCCAGGCGCTTGGTGCCCTGCAGGGAAACCGGCTTGACGCCGATACCGCAGTTTTCGTCGAAACGGATCTTGGTGACGCCCATTTCTTCTTTGAGGAACTTGATGACCTTGGTGGCTTCGGCGGAGCCGGCCTTCCATTCGATACCGGCGTAAATGTCTTCCGAGTTCTCACGGAAAATGGTCATGTCGACATCGCCAGGCTTCTTCACCGGGCTCGGCACGCCTTCGAACCAGCGCACCGGACGCAGGCACACATACAGGTCAAGCTGCTGACGCAGGGCCACGTTCAGGGAACGGATACCGCCACCTACCGGAGTGGTCAGCGGGCCCTTGATGGAAACCACGTAATCCTTGACTGCGTCCAGGGTTTCCTGAGGGAGCCAGGTGTCCTGGTCGTACACTTGAGTTGCTTTCTCGCCGGCATAGACTTCCATCCAGGAGATTTTGCGCTCGCCGCCGTAGGCCTTCTTAACAGCAGCATCGACAACCTTGATCATGACCGGGCTGATATCAACGCCAATACCATCGCCTTCGATGAAAGGGATAATCGGGTTGTTAGGAACATTGAGAGAATGGTCTGCGTTGACGGTGATTTTGTCGCCGACTGCTGGAACCTGAATCTTCTTGTATCCCATGCTGAACTCCGTTGTGTGGATTGAACATCTGGCTGCGTTCGAGCGTACCCCAGTTGAATCTGGACGGGAACCTCATGTTCCGCTCATATGCCGTGAAGGCTGCGCAGTTCGTGGCCTACAAGCCTGAAAGCAAAGGGAAAAGCGCCAAACTTGAGCACTGCACAGGACTCTACGCCGCCACCCCGCCTGCGACCTTTAGACCAATGGACGAGATCGGTTGCATATGAACCGTCGGCGTTTTGCCAGCTACCTATGTATAATGCCGCCGCTGACCACAGAGTCACGACGGCTGAGCGCTCTGCTACTGGAAAAAAGGAGCCGAGACTTTCCGCCCAAAGCCGGGTTGTTACCGCAACCCACCCGCTTGACGCTCGACTGATGCACCCAACATCACCGCGAAGAAACCTCGACATTCGGTTCACGGATGACTTTGAACGAACGCGCTTACCCGGCGCCTCCTCGAGTTTCTGCGCACGCTTTAGCAAAGAAGAGAGTTAATCCGAATATGCCCACCCGCTCGAAGATCATCTATACCTTCACCGACGAAGCCCCCGCCCTCGCCACCTACTCGCTGCTCCCTATCGTCGAAGCCTTCACCGCTTCCGCTGATATTGCCGTGGAAACCCGCGACATCTCTCTCGCAGGGCGTATTCTTGCCAGCTTCCCGGAGCTGCTGGGCGACAAAGCCGTACCGGACCACCTGGCCGAGCTGGGCGACCTGGCCGTAACGCCTGAAGCCAACATCATCAAGCTGCCGAACATCAGTGCTTCGGCACCGCAGCTTCAGGCCGCGATCAAAGAGCTGCAAGCCAAGGGCTATGCCCTGCCGGACTACCCGGAAACCGTGACCAGCGACGCCGACAAAGACGCCAAGGCGCGCTACGACAAGGTCAAGGGCAGCGCCGTGAACCCGGTCCTGCGTGAAGGCAACTCCGACCGCCGCGCTCCGCTGTCGGTCAAGAACTACGCGCGCAAGCACCCGCACAAAATGGGCGCCTGGGCCAAAGACTCCAAGTCCCACGTTGCTCACATGAGCCAGGGCGATTTCTACGGCAGCGAAAAAGCCGCCCTGATCGACGCCCAGGACACCGTGAAGATCGAGCTGATCGCTCAAGACGGTAGCGCTACCGTCCTGAAGGAAAAAACCGCCGTACAAGCCGGCGAGATCCTCGATTGCGCAGTCATGAGCAAAAAGGCCCTGCGGGCTTTCGTTGCCGCCGAGATCGAAGACGCCAAGAAGCAAGGCGTACTGCTGTCGGTGCACCTGAAAGCCACCATGATGAAGGTTTCCGACCCGATCATGTTCGGCCAGATCGTTGCCGAGTTCTATCAGGACGCCCTGAGCAAGCACGCTGATGTGCTGAGCCAGATCGGCTTCAACCTGAACAACGGCATCGGCGACCTGTACGCCCGCATCAAGGCCCTGCCCGCGGAGCAGCAAGCGCAGATCGAAGCCGACATCCAGGCCGTCTACGCCGTGCGCCCTGCCCTGGCCATGGTCAACTCCGACAAAGGCATCACCAACCTGCACGTGCCGAGCGACGTGATCGTCGACGCCTCGATGCCAGCCATGATCCGTGACTCCGGCAAGATGTGGGGCACCGACGGCCAGTTGCACGACACCAAGGCACTGATCCCGGATCGCTGCTACGCCACCATCTACCAGGCCGTGATCGAAGACTGCAAGGCCAACGGCGCCTTCGACCCGACCACCATGGGCAGCGTGCCAAACGTTGGCCTGATGGCGAAGAAAGCCGAAGAGTACGGCTCCCACGACAAGACCTTCCAGATCAAGGCTGACGGCGTCGTTCGCGTCACCGACAGCAAGGGCAACCTGCTGCTGGAACAGGCCGTCGAAGCCGGCGACATCTTCCGCATGTGCCAGACCAAGGACGCGCCGATCCAGGATTGGGTCAAACTGGCCGTCAACCGCGCTCGCGCCAGCAGCACGCCAGCGATTTTCTGGCTGGACCCGATGCGCGCCCACGACGGCGTGATGATCGAGAAGGTCCAGGCTTACCTGAAGGATCACGACACCGCCGGCCTGGACATCCGCGTGATGTCGCCAGTCGATGCCATGAAGTTCACCCTGGCCCGCACCCGCGAAGGCAAGGACACCATCTCCGTCACCGGCAACGTGCTGCGCGACTACCTGACCGACCTGTTCCCGATCATGGAACTGGGCACCAGCGCCAAGATGCTGTCGATCGTGCCGCTGATGAACGGTGGCGGCCTGTTCGAAACCGGCGCCGGCGGTTCGGCTCCGAAGCACGTACAACAGCTGCTGGAAGAAAACTTCCTGCGCTGGGATTCCCTGGGTGAGTTCCTGGCCCTGGCCGCTTCCCTGGAGCACCTGGGCAACACTTACAACAACCCGAAAGCGCTGGTACTGGCCAAGACCCTCGACCAGGCAACCGGTCAGTTCCTGGACAACAACAAGTCACCATCGCGCAAGGTCGGCAACATCGACAACCGCGGCAGCCACTTCTACCTGGCGCTGTACTGGGCCCAGGCCCTGGCCGCCCAGACTGAAGATACCGCCCTGCAAGCGCAGTTCAGCGCCCTGGCCAAGACCCTGACCGAGAACGAAGCGACCATCGTCGCCGAACTCAACGGCGTTCAAGGCAAGCCAGTGGATATCGGCGGCTACTACAGCGCCAATCCTGAGCTGGTGAGCAAGGCCATGCGCCCAAGCGCCACCCTCAACACGGCTATCGCTGCGCTGGTTTAAGCAACACCGCTGTCATACAAACCCCGGCCAGGTGCCGGGGTTTGTGCTTTTTTGGACAACACCTTCCCTGTAGGAGCGAAGCTTGCTCGCGATGAAAGCAGCGCGTTTCGCCTGACTCACCGCAGCGCCCCTATCGCGAGCAAGCTTCGCTCCTACAGGACTGGCGTTCGCCTTATGATGACCACCCACTCAAGACGGAGCTTTATATATATGGAATGGCAACCCCACATCACCGTCGCCACCATTGTTGAGGATCAAGGGCGCTTCCTGTTCGTCGAGGAACTCCAGGGCGACCAGGCGGTGTTCAACCAGCCCGCCGGGCACCTGGACCCGGACGAAAGCCTGCTCCAGGCGGCCATTCGTGAAACCCTGGAAGAAACCGGCTGGGACATCGAGCTGACCGGCGTGGTCGGCATCTACCTGTACACCGCCCCCAGCAATGGCGTGACCTACCAACGCATCTGCTTTGCCGGCAAACCGCTCAGGCACCACCCTGACTATCAATTGGACGACGGCATCATCGGACCGCGCTGGCTGAGCCGCGACGAACTGCTGGCCTTGCGTCCGCAATGGCGCAGCGAGCTGATTATCCGCTGCGTCGACGACTATCTGGCCGGGCAACTGCACAGCCTCGAACTGATCCGTCCGTCGCTTTAACCGCAGTTTTAGCCTTGCAGGCCTCAGCCTGTTAGAATCGCGTCCTTTTTCAAGACACCCGTTGAATTCCTATGCGTGATCCAGCCCCTTCTGACACCCAAAAGAAGCGCGTCATCGTCGGCATGTCCGGCGGCGTGGACTCTTCCGTTTCCGCCCTCCTGCTGATGGAGCAGGGTTACCAGGTGGAAGGCCTGTTCATGAAGAACTGGGAGGAAGACGACGGAACCGAGTACTGCACCGCCATGGACGACCTCGCGGACGCCCAGGCCGTGTGCGACAAGATCGGTATCAAGCTGCACACCGCCAACTTCGCCGCCGAGTACTGGGACAATGTGTTCGAGCACTTCCTGGCCGAATACAAGGCCGGCCGCACGCCGAACCCGGACATCCTGTGCAACCGTGAAATCAAGTTCAAGGCGTTCCTCGACTACGCCATGATGCTCGGCGCCGACCTGATCGCCACCGGCCACTATGTGCGCCGCCGCGACATCGACGGGCGCACCGAACTGCTCAAGGGCCTGGATCCGAACAAGGATCAGAGCTACTTCCTGCACGCCGTTGGCGGCGAACAGATCGCCAAGACCCTGTTTCCGGTAGGCGAGCTGGAAAAACCCGAAGTCCGTGCGATCGCCGAGAAACACGACCTGGCCACCGCCAAGAAGAAGGACTCCACCGGTATCTGCTTTATCGGTGAACGGCGTTTCAGCGACTTTCTCAAGCAATACCTGCCGGCCCAGCCCGGCGAGATCAAAACCACCGAAGGCGAAGTGATCGGCCGCCACCACGGCCTGATGTACCACACCATCGGCCAGCGCCAGGGCCTGGGCATCGGTGGCCTCAAGGACGCCGGCGATGAGCCGTGGTACGTGTTGATCAAGGACCTGGAACACAACGAGCTGATCGTTGGCCAGGGCAACGATCACCCATGGCTGTTCTCCCGCGCCCTGCTCGCCTCCGACATCTATTGGGTCAACCCGATCGACCTGAACCAGCCGCGCCGCCTCACCGCGAAAGTGCGCTATCGCCAGAGCGACCAGCCTTGCACCCTGGAAAAGACCGCCAGCGGCTACCGCGCCACCTTCGATGACCCGCAACGCGCGGTCACCCCCGGCCAATCCGTAGTCTTCTATGACGGCGAAATCTGTCTGGGCGGCGGCGTGATCGAAGTCGCAGAGCCCTGGAGCAGCAAGGCATGAGCCCGACCCAGGAGCAACTGACGGCATTGGGCGGCGTGTTTCTCGCCGCCGTGCTGGTGGACAAGATCGCCAAGACCGGCCAGGTCACCGAAGCAGCCTTGAGCTGCATGCTTGGCAGCCTGCTGATCCGCGACCCGAAAGACACCCTGGAAGTCTACGGTGGCGACGACATCAACCTGCGGGAAGGTTATCGCGCCCTGATCGGCGCCCTGGAACGCGACCCCAGCACCCTGCAGCGCGAGCCATTGCGCTACGCCCTGTCGATGCTCGGCCTGGAGCGCCAGCTGGCCAAGCGCGACGACCTGCTGGAAATCATCGGCAAGCGCCTGCCGCAGATTCAGTCCCAGGTCGAACATTTCGGCCCGGCCCACGAAAACGTGGTTGCCGCTTGCGGCTCGCTGTACCAGGACACCCTGAGCACCTTGCGCCAGCGGATCCAGGTGCATGGCGACATGCGCAACCTGCAGCAGCCGAGCAATGCCTCGAAGATCCGCGCCCTGCTGCTGGCCGGCATCCGTTCGGCGCGGCTGTGGCGCCAGCTGGGCGGCCACCGCTGGCAGCTGGTGATCAGCCGCCGCAAACTGCTCAAAGAGCTTTATCCGCTGATGCGCAGCAGCTGAACTGCGCCCGCAAGACCTTTTGTAGTCAGTAACGCGTAAGACGCTGGTCAGTTGGCAACGGACCGGCGGATATTTTCATGTATGATACGCGCCCCATTTCGTTGCCCGACTGTCCGAGAACACCCCATGCAGCTCTCTTCGCTCACTGCGGTTTCCCCTGTTGACGGCCGCTACGCCGGCAAAACCCAGGCCCTGCGCCCCATTTTCAGCGAATACGGCCTGATCCGTGCTCGTGTCCTGGTCGAAGTGCGCTGGCTCCAGCGCCTGGCCGCCCATTCCGCCATCAGCGAAGTGCCGGCGTTCTCCGCCGAAGCCAACGCCGTGCTGAACACCCTGGCGGAAAACTTCTCTCTGGAGCACGCCGAGCGTGTCAAAGAGATCGAACGCACTACCAATCACGACGTCAAGGCCATCGAGTACCTGCTCAAGGAACAGGCCGCCAAGCTGCCTGAACTGGCCAACGTCAGCGAATTCATCCACTTCGCCTGCACCAGCGAGGACATCAACAACCTGTCCCACGCCCTGATGCTGCGCGAAGGCCGCGACGAAGTGATGCTGCCGCTGATGCGCCAGACCGCCGGGGCCATCCGCGAACTGGCCCTGCGCTTCGCCGACGTGCCGATGCTGTCGCGCACCCACGGCCAGCCGGCCTCGCCGACCACCCTGGGCAAGGAACTGGCGAACGTGGTGTACCGCCTGGAGCGCCAGATCGCTCAGGTCGCCGCCGTGCCACTGCTGGGCAAGATCAACGGCGCCGTGGGCAACTACAACGCGCACCTGTCGGCCTACCCGGAAATCGACTGGGAAGCCAACGCCCGAGCCTTCATCGAAGACGAGCTGGGCCTGAGCTTCAACCCGTACACCACACAGATCGAGCCGCACGACTACATCGCCGAGCTGTTCGACGCCATCGCCCGCTTCAACACCATCCTGATCGACTTCGATCGCGATATCTGGGGCTACATCTCCCTGGGCTACTTCAAGCAGCGCACCATCGCCGGCGAAATCGGTTCCTCGACCATGCCGCACAAGGTCAACCCGATCGACTTCGAAAACTCCGAAGGCAACCTGGGTATCGCCAACGCGCTGTTCCAGCACCTGGCGAGCAAACTGCCGATCTCCCGCTGGCAGCGCGACCTGACCGACTCCACCGTCCTGCGTAACCTGGGCGTCGGTTTCGCCCACAGCGTGATCGCTTACGAAGCCAGCCTCAAAGGCATCAGCAAGCTGGAACTCAACGCCCAGAAGATCGCCGAAGACCTGGACGCCTGCTGGGAAGTCCTGGCCGAGCCGATCCAGACCGTGATGCGCCGCTACAACATCGAAAACCCGTACGAAAAACTCAAGGAACTGACGCGCGGCAAGGGCATCAGCCCTGAAGCACTGCAGACCTTCATCGACGCGTTGGAAATGCCTGAAGCCGCCAAGGCCGAGCTGAAGAAGCTCACCCCGGCCAGCTACATCGGCAATGCCGCGGCGCAAGCCAAACGCATCTGATCGATGGCAAGACCTTTGACGCCCGGCAGCGCCGGGCGTTTTTATTCCCGTATGAAAAGTGCATTTTTTCAATAGGTTACACATGAATCCTGATATTCCTCTTCAACTTCTGGGCGGCATCAGCGCACGGGAATTCCTGCGTGACTACTGGCAGAAAAAGCCCCTGCTGATCCGTCAGGCCCTGCCCGACTTCGAAAGCCCGATCGACGCCGACGAACTGGCCGGCCTGGCGCTGGAAGAAGAGGTCGAATCGCGCCTGGTCATCGAGCATGGCGAACGCCCCTGGGAACTGCGCCGCGGCCCGTTCGCCGAAGACGAGTTCAGCAAACTGCCGGAGCGTGACTGGACCCTGCTGGTCCAGGCCGTCGACCAGTTCGTGCCGGAAGTCGCCGAACTGCTGGAGCATTTCCGTTTCCTGCCGAGCTGGCGCATCGACGATGTGATGATCAGCTTCGCCGCTCCCGGCGGTAACGTCGGTCCGCACTTCGATAACTACGACGTGTTCCTGCTGCAAGGCCACGGCAAGCGCAACTGGAAGATCGGCCAGATGTGCGACGCCGAAAGCCCGCTGCTGCAGCACGCGGACCTGCGCATCCTCGCCGAATTCGAAGAAACCGAAAGCTGGGTCCTGGAACCCGGCGACATGCTTTACCTGCCGCCGCGCCTGGCCCACTACGGCGTCGCGGTGAACGACTGCATGACCTACTCGGTGGGCTTCCGCGCCCCGAGCGCCGCCGAAGTGCTGACCCACTTCACCGACTTCCTCAGCCAGTACCTGCCGGATGAAGAGCGCTATACCGACGCCGACGTGCAACCTGTCAGCGATCCACACCAGATCCAGCACGACGCCCTCGATCGCCTCAAGGGCCTGCTGGCCGAGCACATGAGCGACGAACGCATGCTGCTGACCTGGTTCGGCCAGTTCATGACCGAGCCGCGCTACCCGGAACTGGTGGTCGGCCCCGAGCTGGAAGAAGAAGACCTGCTCGGCAGCCTCGAACAGGGCGCCATCCTGATCCGCAACCCGAGCGCGCGCCTGGCCTGGTCCGAAGTCGACGACGACCTGCTGCTGTTCGCCAGCGGCCAGAGCCGCTACCTGCCGGGCAAGCTGCGCGAACTGCTGAAGATGATTTGCGCCGCCGACGCGCTGCACCTCGACAACCTCAGCCCATGGCTGGCGGACGAGGATGGACGCAGCCTGCTGTGCGAACTGGTCAAGCAAGGAAGCCTGGGATTTGCCGATGAATAAGATTCGCGTACGTGTCGCAGACTGGCAAAAGGATAACGCCGAGATCCGGCGCATTCGTGAAGCGGTGTTCATCATCGAGCAATCCGTCCCCCCTGAGCTGGAGTGGGACGCCGACGACGACAGCGCGGTGCATTTCCTCGCGCTCGAAGGCGACTTTCCGATCGGCACCGCACGCCTGCTGCCCGATGGGCAGATCGGCCGGGTATCGGTGCTCAAGGACTGGCGCGGCCTGAAGGTCGGCGATGCGCTGATGCAAGCAGTGATCGGCGAAGCCGAGAAGCGCGGCCTCAAGCAGCTGATGCTCAGCGCCCAGGTCCAGGCTACCGCCTTCTATGAGCGCCTGGGTTTCAGCATCGTCAGCGAGGAATTCCTGGAAGCGGGCATTCCTCACGTCGACATGGTTCGCGGCAACGCCTGAGCAAGCCCCGCGCAGCAGCGAACCTGCTGACGATGTCCTGCCAGGCATCACAAAACGCCCCGGCCTCCCCGGATCCAGCAAGCTAAGCTGGCTCCTTGGAGGCCGGGGCGTTTTGCCATCGGCGATTCAACTTGCCCCACCGCAGGCCGACAAACTGTCAAACTCAAGGCTTCCACCCCTAGCGGAGATAACGGACATGTCCCTACGCACCCTGCTCACGACGCTGCTGTTGACTGCAAGCTTTTCAGTCACGGCCGCGACCGAGATCGTGCCCCTGAACAACCGCACCAGCGCCGACCTGCTGCCCGTCGCACAAAACTTCCTCGGCAAGGAAGGCCGGGTCAGCGCCTACGGCAACCAGCTGATCGTCAATGCGGAACCGGAGAAGATCGAGGAACTGCGCGCCTTCATCGCGCAACTGGATACCGCCGCCAAACGCCTGCTGATCACGGTCGACACCAACGAAAACAACACCCAGAACAACCAGGGTTATTCGCTCAACGGCACGCCACAAACCCGCATCATCAGCCGCAGCACCGTCAGCCGCGATGGCGGCATCCAGCAGATCCAGGCCAGCGAAGGCATACCGGCCCTGATCCAGGTCGGCCAGAGCGTGCCGCTGACCACCACCCAGACCGATCCTTACGGCCGTCTGCAGAACCAGACCCAGTATCGCAACGTCACCCAGGGTTTCTACGTCACGGCCAGCGTCACCGGCGAAACCGTCCACCTGAGCATCAGTACCAACCGTGACCGCATGAGCCAGGAACGTCCCGATGTAGTGAATGTGCAAAGTACCGACACAACTCTCAGCGGTCGTCTTGGCGAGTGGATCACCCTGGCCGGCGTCAATCGCCAGAACCAGGCCGACAAACAGGCTACAACCCGCAGCTACTCGACTCAGGGCCGGGATGACATGACCTTGCGAGTGAAAGTCGACGCCTTGGACTAAAGCACCGGAAACTGACTGATTAGTCGTATTAGACCAAAGATGTAGTGGTGAAAAAAAAGCACTACAAAACGTTTGACGAGGCAAAAAACCGAAGGCATGATGGCCTCGCTCCCGCTAATCAGGGGCCCTGGCAAGGGCCTTCGGATCGCCGCTCTAACCTACCCACCTGAGCCGATTCGTGTCTGTACCGCCCACAAGGTGTGTTTGACGAGATTGCGACTGGAACGAGGTTGTCCCGAGGGACGGAAGCTAACTAGGTAGATCGGCAACACACTGATGGTTCGTATGAAGGCCCACGACGCCCGAATGCGCCCGACAGCTGGCCCTCACCTGCTCACTTCCCCCTTGAGCCCATCGTTCAACCGTCGCCATCGCGCCATATCCGACTTGACCGCCTAAGCTTCTGGTCAGCGAGCAGCCAACTACGCACCCTTTGACCCTGCGTATCTGGCGAGTCGGAATTTTCCGCCCAAGAACGACTTTTCACACAAGACGCGACGAGGTTTATCTCCATGGCACTGACACGCGAACAGCAAATTGCAGCCCTTGAAAAAGACTGGGCTGAAAACCCGCGCTGGAAAGGCGTGACTCGCACTTATTCCGCTGCCGACGTTGTCCGTCTGCGTGGCTCGGTTCAACCTGAGCACACCCTGGCACGCATGGGCGCCGAGAAGCTCTGGAACCTGGTGACCCAGGGTGCCAAACCGTCCTTCCGTCCTGAGAAAGATTTCGTCAACTGCATGGGTGCCCTGACCGGCGGCCAGGCAGTGCAGCAAGTCAAAGCCGGCATCCAGGCGATCTACCTGTCGGGCTGGCAGGTTGCCGCGGACAACAACTCCGCCGAATCGATGTACCCGGACCAGTCGCTGTACCCAGTGGACTCCGTGCCAACCGTGGTCAAGCGCATCAACAACTCGTTCCGTCGCGCCGACCAGATCCAGTGGAAATCCGGCAAGAACCCGGGCGACGAAGGCTACATCGACTACTTCGCACCGATCGTGGCTGACGCCGAAGCCGGTTTCGGCGGCGTGCTGAACGCCTACGAGCTGATGAAGAGCATGATCGAAGCAGGCGCCGCTGGCGTTCACTTCGAAGACCAGCTGGCTTCCGTGAAGAAATGCGGCCACATGGGCGGCAAGGTACTGGTTCCGACCCAGGAAGCCGTGCAGAAGCTGACCGCTGCCCGCCTGGCGGCCGACGTTGCCGGCGTACCGACCATCATCCTGGCCCGTACCGACGCTAACGCCGCCGACCTGCTGACCTCCGACTGCGACCCGTACGACCAGCCGTTCGTGACCGGCACCCGCACCCAGGAAGGCTTCTATAAAGTGCGCGCCGGCCTCGACCAGGCCATCGCTCGCGGCCTGGCCTATGCGCCGTACGCCGACCTGATCTGGTGTGAAACCGCCAAGCCAGACCTGGACGAAGCCCGTCGCTTCGCCGAAGCGATCAAGAAGGAATACCCGGACCAGATCCTGTCGTACAACTGCTCGCCTTCCTTCAACTGGAAGAAGAACCTGGACGACGCGACCATCGCCAAGTTCCAGCGCGAACTGTCCGCCATGGGCTACAAGCACCAGTTCATCACCCTGGCCGGCATTCACAACATGTGGCACAGCATGTTCAACCTGGCGCACGACTACGCCCGCAACGACATGACCGCCTACGTGAAGCTGCAGGAGCAGGAATTCGCTGATGCCGCCAAGGGCTACACCTTCGTGGCTCACCAGCAGGAAGTGGGTACCGGCTACTTCGACGACATGACCACCGTGATCCAGGGCGGCTCGTCTTCGGTAACCGCACTGACCGGCTCCACCGAAGAAGAACAGTTCCACTGATTCGACTTCGCGCTGAAAAACGGCCATTGCAGACCCGGTAAAAGCTAACTGCAGTGCCGCATATCTGACGCCCCGACTGGTTCGGGGCGTTTTTTTGCCTGCGGCTTTTGCAGGCATCACCGGCAACCCCCAAGCTGCGACAGCAACGAGCCTGCTCGCGACGACGTCGACCCGGACACCCTGCCAATCAGGCAAAACATTGATCCAGAGCGGTATGCGTGGAGGAAAAAGCGGGTAAAAGGGGCTCGCTCGCAACTTGCAGTAACGAGCATATAAAAGACAACTTAGCGGCTCTTCATGGGAACCATTGTTTAAAAGCAGCGCTAAATAATATTGATTATCATTTATAGGTAGTAATGTTCGTTACAGCGAGGACAAAACATAATTAACAAAACACCCGCTAATGCCCACAGGCCGTGGCTTACGGGGCTTGCAAGGGGAGCTATGTCCTTATTCCGCTAAATAATTTCGCCATGAAAATTTACTTGCCCGGTGTTTAGCCATAAAATCACGGCGATTGATTGCACTGCGACATATCGTCACTGCTTTATTTCTTTATCAAGCTCAGAGACCTTTGCTCTCTGTTAAGGATTACCAGCATGCCCGAAGCGACAGGACTCATGGCCCACAACTGGGGCTTTGCCATTTTCCTTCTGGGTGTAGGCGGCCTCTGCGCCTTCATGCTCGGCGTCTCCAGCCTCCTCGGGTCAAAAGCCTGGGGCCGCAGCAAAAACGAACCGTTCGAGTCCGGCATGCTACCTACCGGTGGCGCCCGCTTGCGGCTCTCAGCCAAATTCTATCTGGTCGCGATGCTCTTCGTGATCTTCGATATCGAAGCCCTCTTTCTCTTTGCCTGGTCTGTGTCCGTCCGCGAAAGCGGCTGGACCGGATTCGTCGAAGCTCTCGTTTTCATAGCAATTCTGTTGGCAGGTCTTGTCTACCTTTGGCGGGTGGGGGCTCTTGATTGGGCTCCGGAAGGTCGCCGTAAGCGGCAGGCGAAGCTAAAACAATGAGGCTTTGGCGATGCAATACAATCTCACCAGGATCGACCCCGATGCTCCTAACGAGCAGTATCCGATCGGCGAACGGGAAACCGTTTCCGATCCGTTAGAAGATCAAGTCCACAAAAACATCTTCATGGGCAAGCTGGAAGACGTGCTGAGCGGCGCGGTCAACTGGGGGCGTAAGAACTCCCTGTGGCCGTACAACTTCGGCCTGTCCTGCTGCTACGTGGAAATGACCACCGCCTTCACGGCGCCCCACGACATCGCGCGCTTCGGCGCCGAAGTTATCCGGGCATCACCGCGCCAGGCGGATTTCATGGTTATTGCCGGAACCTGCTTCATCAAGATGGCGCCGATCATTCAGCGTCTCTACGAGCAAATGCTCGAGCCGAAGTGGGTCATCTCCATGGGTTCGTGCGCCAACTCCGGTGGCATGTACGACATCTATTCCGTCGTTCAAGGGGTGGACAAGTTCCTGCCCGTGGACGTCTACGTGCCTGGCTGCCCGCCCCGCCCTGAAGCTTTTCTGCAAGGCCTGATGCTCTTGCAGGAGTCGATTGGCCAGGAGCGTCGCCCACTTTCCTGGGTCGTCGGTGACCAAGGCGTATATCGCGCCGAAATGCCGTCGCAAAAGGAACAGCGCCGCGAACAGCGTATTCAGGTAACCAACCTGCGCAGCCCCGACGAAGTCTGATTCCAGAACGCTTCTTACAAAGAACGAAAAACTGGCTTCATTCTTTACGTTGACCGAAAGCGATAAAAAACCATGACTACAGGCAGTGCTCTGTACATCCCGCCTTATAAGGCAGACGACCAGGATGTGGTCGTCGAACTCAATAACCGTTTCGGCCCTGAGGCGTTCACCGCCCAGGCCACCCGCACCGGCATGCCGGTGCTGTGGGTTACTCGTGCCAAACTCGTCGAAGTCCTGACCTTCCTGCGCAACCTGCCCAAGCCGTACGTCATGCTCTATGACCTGCATGGCGTGGACGAGCGTCTGCGCACCAAGCGTCAAGGGCTGCCAGGCGCCGACTTCAGCGTGTTCTACCACCTGCTGTCGATCGAACGTAATAGTGACGTAATGATCAAGGTCGCCTTGTCCGAGAGCGACCTCAGCTTGCCGACCGTGACCGGTATCTGGCCGAACGCCAACTGGTACGAGCGTGAAGTCTGGGACATGTTCGGCATCGACTTCGCCGGCCACCCTCACCTGTCGCGCATCATGATGCCGCCGACCTGGGAAGGTCACCCGCTGCGCAAGGACTTCCCGGCGCGCGCCACCGAGTTCGATCCGTTCAGCCTGACCCTGGCCAAGCAACAACTGGAAGAAGAAGCCGCGCGCTTCAAGCCGGAAGACTGGGGCATGAAGCGTTCCGGCGCCAACGAGGACTACATGTTCCTCAACCTGGGCCCGAACCACCCTTCGGCCCACGGCGCCTTCCGCATCATCCTTCAGCTGGACGGCGAAGAGATCGTCGACTGCGTACCGGACATCGGCTACCACCACCGTGGCGCCGAGAAGATGGCCGAGCGTCAGTCCTGGCACAGCTTCATCCCGTACACCGACCGCATCGACTACCTCGGCGGCGTGATGAACAACCTGCCGTACGTGCTCTCGGTCGAGAAACTGGCCGGGATCAAGGTGCCGGAGAAGGTCGACGTCATCCGCATCATGATGGCCGAGTTCTTCCGGATCACCAGCCACCTGCTGTTCCTGGGCACCTACATCCAGGACGTCGGTGCCATGACCCCGGTGTTCTTCACCTTCACCGACCGTCAGCGCGCCTACACCGTGATCGAAGCCATCACCGGTTTCCGCCTGCACCCGGCCTGGTACCGCATCGGCGGCGTCGCCCACGACCTGCCACGCGGCTGGGAAAAACTGGTGAAAGACTTCGTCGACTGGCTGCCCAAGCGCCTCGACGAATACACCAAGGCCGCCCTGCAGAACAGCATCCTCAAGGGTCGTACCATCGGCGTCGCCGCCTACAACACCAAGGAAGCCCTGGAATGGGGCGTCACCGGTGCCGGCCTGCGTTCCACCGGTTGCGATTTCGACCTGCGTAAAGCGCGCCCCTACTCCGGCTACGAGAACTTCGAGTTCGAAGTACCGCTGGCGGCCAACGGCGATGCCTACGACCGTTGCATGGTCCGCGTCGAAGAGATGCGCCAGAGCATCAAGATCATCGACCAGTGCCTGCGCAACATGCCGGAAGGCCCGTACAAGGCGGACCACCCGCTGACCACGCCGCCGCCGAAAGAGCGCACGCTGCAGCACATCGAGACCCTGATCACGCACTTCCTGCAGGTTTCGTGGGGCCCGGTCATGCCGGCCAACGAGTCCTTCCAGATGATCGAAGCGACCAAGGGCATCAACAGTTATTACCTGACGAGCGATGGCGGCACCATGAGCTACCGCACCCGGATCCGCACCCCGAGCTTCGCCCACCTGCAGCAGATCCCTTCGGTGATCCGCGGCAGCATGGTCGCGGACTTGATCGCGTACCTGGGTAGTATCGACTTCGTTATGGCCGACGTGGACCGCTAAGCATGAACAGCCCGCTTATCCAGACAGACCGTTTCGCCCTCAGCGAAACCGAGCGCTCGGCCATCGAGCACGAGCTGCATCACTACGAAGACCCGCGCGCGGCGTCTATCGAAGCCCTGAAGATCGTCCAGAAGGAACGTGGCTGGGTGCCTGATGGCGCGCTCTACGCCATCGGCGAGATCCTCGGCATCCCGGCCAGCGACGTAGAAGGCGTGGCGACGTTCTACAGCCAGATCTTCCGCCAGCCGGTCGGCCGTCACATCATCCGTGTCTGCGACAGCATGGTCTGCTACATCGGCGGCCACGAGTCCGTGGTCAGCCAGATCCAGAGCGAGCTGGGCATCGGCCTCGGCCAGACCACCGCCGACGGCCGCTTCACCCTGCTGCCGGTATGCTGCCTGGGCAACTGCGACAAGGCTCCGGCGCTGATGATCGACGACGACACTTTCGGCGACGTGCAGCCTGCTGGCGTGGCCAAACTGTTGGAGGGCTACGTATGACCCTGACATCCTTCGGCCCTGCCAACCGCATCCAGCGCAGCCCGGAAACTCATCCGCTGACCTGGCGCCTGCGCGACGACGGCGAGCCGGTATGGCTCGACGAGTACCAGGCCAAGAACGGCTACGCCGCGGCGCGCAAGGCCTTCGCCGACCTGTCCCAGGACGACATCGTCCAGACCGTCAAGGACGCCGGCCTCAAGGGTCGCGGCGGCGCGGGCTTCCCCACTGGCGTGAAGTGGGGCCTGATGCCCAAAGACGAATCCATGAACATCCGCTACCTGCTGTGCAACGCGGATGAAATGGAGCCCAACACCTGGAAAGACCGCATGCTGATGGAGCAACTGCCCCATCTGCTGATCGAAGGCATGCTGATCAGCGCCCGCGCGCTGAAAACCTACCGCGGCTACATCTTCCTGCGAGGCGAGTACACCACCGCCGCCAAGCACCTCAACCGTGCCGTGGAAGAAGCCAAGGCCGCGGGCCTGCTGGGCAAGAACATCCTGGGCTCGGGTTTCGACTTCGAGCTGTTCGTCCACACCGGCGCCGGGCGTTACATCTGCGGTGAAGAAACCGCGCTGATCAATTCCCTCGAAGGTCGCCGCGCCAACCCGCGCTCCAAGCCGCCCTTCCCTGCCGCCGTCGGCGTGTGGGGCAAGCCGACCTGCGTGAACAACGTCGAGACCCTGTGCAACGTGCCGGCGATCATCGGCGACGGCGTGGAGTGGTACAAATCCCTCGCTCGCGAAGGCAGTGAAGACCACGGCACCAAGCTGATGGGCTTCTCCGGCAAAGTGAAGAACCCTGGCCTGTGGGAACTGCCGTTCGGCGTGACCGCGCGCGAGCTGTTCGAAGACTACGCCGGCGGCATGCGCGATGGCTTCAAGCTCAAGTGCTGGCAGCCCGGCGGCGCCGGTACCGGTTTCCTGTTGCCTGAACACCTGGATGCGCAGATGTACGCCGGCGGCATCGCCAAGGTAGGCACCCGCATGGGTACCGGCCTGGCCATGGCGGTCGACGACAGCATCAACATGGTCTCGCTGCTGCGCAACATGGAAGAGTTCTTTGCCCGCGAATCCTGCGGCTTCTGCACCCCTTGCCGCGATGGCCTGCCGTGGAGCGTCAAGCTGCTGCGCGCCCTCGAGAAAGGCGAAGGGCAAGCCGGCGATATCGAGACCCTGCTGGGTCTGGTCGGTTTCCTCGGCCCAGGCAAGACCTTCTGTGCTCACGCACCGGGCGCCGTGGAGCCATTGGGCAGTGCCATCAAGTATTTCCGTCCAGAGTTCGAGGCCGGCATCGCAGCCACCAGTGCTGCCGCCGTCCCGCCCCTGGCCCGGCCGATCGTAGTCGGCGCGTAAACGTATCGAACGAGGGTGGTCCGTGCCGCCCTCGTATCGCCTGAAGACGCCGTGACGCGCCAGGCGAGCACCAAGATTCCATTAGCCACGCCCGCTGACACCGGGCCAACGAAGAACTTTGAACCATGGCCACTATCCACGTAGACGGCAAAGCGCTCGAAGTCGATGGGGCGGACAACCTGTTACAGGCATGTCTGTCACTAGGCCTCGACATCCCTTATTTCTGCTGGCACCCCGCTCTCGGTAGCGTCGGTGCCTGTCGCCAGTGCGCGGTCAAGCAGTACACCGACGAGAACGACACCCGTGGTCGCATCGTCATGTCCTGCATGACGCCCGCCACCGACAACACCTGGATCTCCATCGACGATGAAGAATCCAAGGCCTTCCGCGCCAGTGTCGTCGAATGGCTGATGACCAACCACCCGCACGACTGCCCGGTCTGCGAGGAAGGCGGTCACTGCCACCTGCAAGACATGACCGTGATGACCGGCCACAACGAGCGCCGTTATCGCTTCACCAAGCGTACCCACCAGAACCAGGAACTCGGCCCGTTCATCGCTCACGAGATGAACCGCTGCATCGCCTGCTACCGTTGCGTGCGTTTCTACAAGGACTATGCCGGCGGCACCGACCTCGGTGTGTTCGGCGCCCACGACAACGTGTACTTCGGTCGCGTTGAAGACGGTACCCTGGAAAGCGAGTTCTCCGGCAACCTCACCGAGGTCTGCCCGACCGGTGTGTTCACCGACAAGACTCACTCCGAGCGCTACAACCGCAAATGGGACATGCAGTTCTCGCCGAGCATCTGCCATGGCTGCTCCAGCGGTTGCAACATTTCCCCGGGCGAGCGCTACGGCGAACTGCGGCGCATCGAGAACCGCTACAACGGTTCGGTGAACCAGTACTTCCTGTGCGACCGTGGCCGTTTCGGCTATGGCTACGTCAACCGCGAAGACCGTCCACGCCAGCCGCTGCTGAACGACGGCACCAAGCTGAACCTGGACCAGGCACTGGACAAGGCCGCCGACCTGCTGCGCGGGCGCAATATCGTCGGTATCGGCTCGCCTCGCGCCAGCCTGGAAAGCAACTACGCCCTGCGTGAACTGGTAGGCGCCGAGCACTTCTACAGCGGTATCGAAGCCGCCGAACTGGAGCGCATCCGCCTGGTCCTGCAAGTGCTGAGAAACAGCCCGCTGCCCGTGCCGACCATGCGCGACATCGAAGACCACGATGCGGTGTTCGTCCTCGGCGAGGACCTGACCCAGACCGCCGCCCGCATGGCCCTGGCCCTGCGCCAGTCGGTCAAGGGCAAGGCCGAAGAAATGGCCGACGCCATGCGCGTCCAGCCATGGCTCGACGCCGCGGTGAAAAACATCGGCCAGCACGCGCTGAACCCGCTGTTCATTGCAAGCATCGCTGAAACCAAGCTCGACGACGTCGCCGAAGAGTGTGTACACGCCGCTCCCGACGACCTGGCGCGCATCGGTTTCGCCGTGGCCCACGCCCTGGACGCCAGCGCCCCGGCCGTCGAAGGCCTGGACAGCGAAGCCTTTGAGCTGGCCAAGCGCATCGCCGACGCCCTCCTCGCCGCCAAGCGCCCACTGATCATCGCCGGCACCTCCCTGGGTTCCAAGGCGCTGATCGAAGCCGCGGCAAACATCGCCAAGGCCCTCAAGCTGCGCGAGAAGAACGGCTCCATCAGCCTGATCGTGCCTGAGGCCAACAGCCTCGGCCTGGCCATGCTCGGTGGCGAATCGGTGGACGCCGCCCTGCAAGCGGTGATCGACGGTAAGGCCGACGCCCTGGTCGTGCTGGAAAACGATCTGTACACCCGCACCGACGCCGCCAAGGTCGATGCCGCGCTGAACGCCGCGAAAGTGCTGATCGTCGCCGACCACCAGAAGACCGCCACCAGCGATCGCGCGCACCTGGTCCTGCCAGCGGCCAGCTTCGCCGAGGGCGATGGCACCCTGGTCAGCCAGGAAGGCCGTGCCCAGCGCTTCTTCCAAGTGTTCGATCCAACCTATATGGATGCCAGCATCCTGGTCCACGAAGGCTGGCGCTGGCTGCATGCCCTGCGCTCTACCCTGCTGAACAAGCCGGTGGACTGGACCCAGCTGGACCATGTGACCGCCGCCTGCGCCCAGAGCAACCCGCAACTGGCGCGCATCGTCGATGCCGCGCCATCGGCGTCGTTCCGCATCAAGGGCCTGAAGCTGGCTCGCGAACCGCTGCGTTACAGCGGCCGTACCGCCATGCGCGCCGACATCAGCGTGCACGAGCCACGTACCCCGCAAGACCAGGACACCGCGTTTTCCTTCTCCATGGAAGGTTACTCGGGCTCCGTGGAACCGCGCTCCCAGGTGCCGTTCGCCTGGTCGCCGGGCTGGAACTCGCCGCAAGCCTGGAACAAGTTCCAGGACGAAGTCGGTGGTCATCTGCGTGCCGGCGATCCGGGCACCCGCCTGATCGAAAGCCAGGGCGACAGCCTCGGCTGGTTCGCCAGCGTGCCGCGCGCCTTCTCCCCTGCCCAGGGCACCTGGCAGGCGGTGCCGTTCTACCACCTGTTCGGCAGCGAGGAGAACTCTTCGAAAGCCGCTCCGGTCCAGGAACGCATCCCGGCCGCCTACGTCTCCCTGGCCAAGTCCGAAGCCGACCGCCTGGGCGTCAACGATGGCGCGCTGCTCGCCGTGAGCGTGGCGGGCCAGACCCTGCGTCTGCCGCTGCGCATCAACGAAGAGCTGGGCGCTGGCCTGGTGGCCCTGCCAGCAGGCCTGGCAGGCATTCCACCGGCGTTCTTTGGCAAATCCGTTGACGGTCTGCAGGAGGCAGCGCAATGACCTGGTTCACCCCTGAAGTGATCGACGTGATCCTGGCGGTCGTCAAAGCCCTGGTCATCATGCTGGCCGTGGTGGTCGCAGGTGCCTTGCTCAGTTTTGTCGAACGTCGCCTGCTGGGCTGGTGGCAGGACCGTTACGGTCCGAACCGCGTTGGCCCGTTCGGCATGTTCCAGATCGCCGCCGACATGCTGAAGATGTTCTTCAAGGAAGACTGGACCCCGCCGTTTGCCGACAAAGTGATCTTCACCCTGGCACCGGTCGTGGCCATGAGCGCCTTGCTGATCGCTTTCGCGATCATCCCGATCACCCCGACCTGGGGCGTGGCGGACCTGAACATCGGCCTGCTGTTCTTCTTCGCCATGGCCGGCCTGTCGGTCTACGCGGTGCTGTTCGCCGGCTGGTCGAGCAACAACAAGTTCGCCCTGCTCGGCAGCCTGCGCGCTTCGGCTCAGACCGTGTCCTATGAAGTGTTCATGGGCCTGGCGCTGATGGGCATCGTGGCCCAGGTCGGCTCGTTCAACATGCGTGACATCGTCGACTACCAGGCGCAGAACCTGTGGTTCATCATTCCGCAGTTCTTCGGCTTCTGTACCTTTTTCATCGCTGGCGTGGCCGTGACTCACCGTCACCCGTTCGACCAGCCGGAAGCGGAACAGGAACTGGCCGACGGTTACCACATTGAATACGCCGGCATGAAATGGGGCATGTTCTTCGTTGGCGAGTACATCGGCATCATCCTGATCTCGGCACTGCTGGTCACCCTGTTCTTCGGTGGCTGGCACGGTCCGTTCGGCATCCTGCCGCAACTGTCCTTCGTCTGGTTCGCCCTGAAGACCGCGTTCTTCATCATGCTGTTCATCCTGCTGCGCGCTTCCATCCCGCGTCCGCGTTATGACCAGGTGATGGACTTCAGCTGGAAATTCTGCCTGCCGCTGACCCTGATCAATTTGCTGGTGACTGCTGCGCTTGTGTTGTTGAACACGCCAGCGGGCGCGGTTCAGTGAGGATTTGACCCATGTTCAAATATATTGGCGACATCGTTAAGGGTACTGGTACCCAACTGCGCAGCCTGGTGATGGTCTTCGGCCATGGCTTTCGCAAGCGCGACACCCTGCAATACCCGGAAGAGCCGGTCTACCTGCCGCCCCGCTACCGTGGCCGCATCGTGCTGACCCGCGACCCCGATGGCGAAGAGCGTTGCGTAGCCTGCAACCTGTGCGCCGTGGCATGCCCGGTGGGTTGCATCTCGCTGCAGAAAGCTGAAACCGAAGACGGTCGCTGGTACCCGGACTTCTTCCGCATCAACTTCTCGCGTTGCATCTTCTGCGGCCTCTGCGAGGAAGCCTGCCCGACCACCGCGATCCAGCTGACCCCGGATTTCGAGATGGCCGAGTTCAAACGTCAGGACCTGGTTTACGAGAAAGAAGATCTGCTGATCTCCGGCCCCGGAAAGAACCCTGATTACAACTTCTATCGTGTTGCAGGTATGGCCATTGCCGGTAAGCCAAAAGGCTCCGCGCAAAACGAAGCCGAGCCGATCAACGTGAAGAGCTTGCTGCCTTAAGGAAGAAAGATGGAATTCGCTTTCTATTTCGCGTCAGGTGTCGCCGTTGTCTCCACGCTCCGCGTGGTGACCAACACCAACCCTGTGCACGCCCTGCTCTACCTGATCATTTCGCTGATCGCCGTGGCGATGACCTTCTTCAGCCTCGGCGCGCCGTTCGCCGGTGTGCTGGAAGTGATCGCCTATGCTGGCGCCATCATGGTGCTGTTCGTGTTCGTGGTGATGATGCTGAACCTGGGGCCTGCCTCGGTTCAGCAGGAACGCATCTGGCTCAAGCCGGGGATCTGGCTGGGGCCGGTGGTGCTCGCCGCCCTGCTGCTGGTGGAACTGCTGTACGTGCTGTTCAGCCACCAGAGCGGTACCGGTGTCGGCCACACCACCGTGGACGCCAAGGCCGTGGGCATCAGCCTGTTCGGTCCTTATCTGCTGGTGGTCGAACTCGCCTCGATGCTGCTGCTCGCCGCAGCCGTCACGGCGTTCCACCTGGGCCGCAACGAGGCGAAGGAGTAAGAACATGCCTACGATCGGAACTATCCCTCTGGAGCATGGCCTGGCCGTTGCCGGCATCCTGTTCTGCCTTGGCCTGGTCGGCCTGATGGTGCGCCGCAACATTCTCTTCGTGCTGATGAGCCTGGAGGTAATGATGAACGCCTCCGCCCTGGCCTTCATCGTCGCAGGTGCCAGATGGGCGCAGCCGGATGGACAGATCATGTTCATCCTGGTGATCAGCCTGGCAGCCGCCGAGGCCAGTATTGGCCTGGCGATCCTGTTGCAGCTGTATCGCCGCTTCCACACTCTCGATATCGACGCTGCCAGCGAGATGCGCGGATGAACCTTCTCTATCTGACTTTCCTGTTCCCCCTGATCGGTTTCCTGCTGCTGTCGTTCTCCCGTGGACGCCTCTCGGAAAACCTCGCCGCCCTGATCGGTGTCGGCTCCGTTGGCCTGTCGGCGATTGTCGCGGCTTATGTGATCTGGCAATTCAACGTCGCCCCGCCGGAAGGCGGCCACTACACCCAGGTGCTGTGGCAGTGGATGACCGTAGGCGACTTCAAGCCGACCTTCGCCCTGTATCTGGATGGCCTGTCCGTGACCATGCTCGGCGTGGTGGTGGGCGTGGGCTTCCTGATCCACCTGTTCGCGTCCTGGTACATGCGCGGTGAAGACGGTTACTCGCGCTTCTTCGCCTACACCAACCTGTTCATCGCCAGCATGCTGTTCCTGGTGCTCGGCGATGACCTGTTGTTCCTGTACTTCGGCTGGGAAGGCGTGGGCCTGTGCTCGTACCTGCTGATCGGTTTCTACTACAGCAACCGCAACAACGGTAACGCTGCACTCAAGGCCTTTATCGTCACCCGCATCGGCGACGTGTTCATGGCCATCGGCCTGTTCATCCTGTTCCAGCAGCTGGGCACCCTGAATATCCAGCAACTGCTGGTCGCGGCACCTGCGAAGTTCCAGGCCGGCGACTTCTGGATCGTCCTGGCGACCCTGATGCTGCTGGGTGGCGCGGTCGGTAAATCCGCCCAGCTGCCGCTGCAGACCTGGCTGGCGGACGCGATGGCCGGTCCTACCCCGGTTTCGGCACTGATCCACGCCGCAACCATGGTGACCGCCGGTGTCTACCTCATCGCCCGTACCCACGGCCTGTTCGCCCTGGCGCCGGATATCCTGCACCTGGTGGGCGTCGTCGGTGGCGTGACCCTGGTCCTGGCCGGCTTCGCCGCGCTGGTCCAGACCGACATCAAGCGAATCCTCGCCTACTCGACCATGAGCCAGATCGGCTACATGTTCCTGGCCCTGGGCGTTGGCGCCTGGGATGGCGCGATCTTCCACCTGATGACCCACGCCTTCTTCAAGGCCCTGCTGTTCCTTGCCTCCGGTGCGGTGATCGTTGCCTGCCACCACGAGCAGAACATCTTCAAGATGGGCGGCCTGTGGAAGAAACTGCCGCTGGCCTACGCCAGCTTCATCGTCGGCGGCGCGGCCCTGGCGGCCCTGCCACTGGTCACCGCCGGTTTCTACTCCAAGGACGAGATCCTCTGGGAAGCCTTCGCCAGCGGTAACCACGGCCTGCTGTATGCCGGTCTGGTGGGGGCCTTCATGACCTCGCTGTACACCTTCCGCCTGATCTTCATCACCTTCCACGGTGAAGCCAAGACCGAAGCCCATGCCGGCCATGGCATCAGCCACTGGCTGCCGCTGTCGGTGCTGATCATTCTGTCGACCGCCGTCGGCGCCATGATCACTCCACCGCTGCACGGTGTGCTGCCGCAAAGCGTCGGCCATGCCGGTGGCGAAGCCAAACACAGCCTGGAACTGGCGTCGGGCGCCATCGCCATCGCCGGTATCCTGCTGGCCGCGCTGCTGTTCCTCGGCAAGCGTCGCTTCGTTACCGCCATCGCCAACAGCGGCATCGGCCGCCTCCTCTCGGCCTGGTGGTTCGCTGCCTGGGGCTTCGACTGGATCTACGACAAACTGTTCGTCAAGCCATATCTGGCGATCAGCCATGTACTGCGCAAAGACCCGCTCGACCAGACCATCGGTCTGATCCCGCGCCTGGCCAAAGGGGGCCACAACTCCCTGAGCCGTACGGAAACCGGTCAACTGCGTTGGTACGCCGCCTCGATGGCTGCTGGTGCCGTGCTGGTTATCGGCGCCGTCGTGCTGGTAGCGGTCTGATATGAACCTTGCGAACTTGCGAAAGGAATTGAGCCCGTCATGATTCTGCCTTGGCTAATCCTGATCCCCTTCATCGGCGGCCTGCTGTGCTGGATGGGTGAGCGCTTCGGCGCCACCCTCCCCCGCTGGATTGCGCTGCTGACCATGTCCCTGGAACTCGCTCTCGGCCTCTGGCTGTGGGCCCATGGCGACTATTCATTCGCTCCGGCACCTGGCGCCGATCCGACCTGGACCCTGGAGTTCAAGCACGTCTGGATCGAGCGCTTCGGCATCAACGTGCACCTGGCCCTCGATGGCCTGTCGCTGTTGATGATCCTGCTGACCGGTCTCCTGGGCGTGCTGTCCGTCCTCTGCTCCTGGAAAGAGATCCAGCGTCACGTGGGCTTCTTCCACCTGAACCTGATGTGGATCCTGGGCGGTGTCGTCGGCGTGTTCCTCGCCCTCGACCTGTTCATGTTCTTCTTCTTCTGGGAAATGATGCTGGTGCCGATGTACTTCCTCATCGCGCTCTGGGGTCACAGTTCTTCGGACGGCAAGAAAACCCGGATCTACGCCGCGACCAAGTTCTTCATCTTCACTCAGGCTTCCGGCCTGATCATGCTGGTGGCGATCCTCGGTCTGGTGCTGGTCAACTTCAACGACACCGGCGTGATCACCTTCAACTACGCCGACTTGTTGAAGACCAAGATGTCGACCACCACCGAGTACGTGCTGATGCTCGGCTTCTTCATCGCCTTCGCGGTGAAACTGCCGGTGGTGCCGTTCCACTCCTGGCTGCCCGATGCCCACGCCCAGGCACCGACCGCGGGTTCCGTGGACCTGGCCGGTATCTTGCTGAAGACCGCGGCCTACGGCCTGCTGCGTTTCGCCCTACCGCTGTTCCCGAATGCCTCGGCCGAGTTCGCGCCGATCGCCATGACCCTGGGTCTGATCGGGATCTTCTACGGTGCCTTCCTGGCCTTCGCCCAGACCGACATCAAGCGCCTGGTGGCATTCTCCAGCGTTTCGCACATGGGCTTCGTGCTGATCGGCATCTACTCCGGCAGCCAGCTGGCCCTGCAAGGCGCGGTGATCCAGATGCTCGCGCACGGTCTGTCGGCGGCGGCACTCTTTATCCTCTGCGGCCAGCTGTACGAACGCACCCACACCCGCGATATGCGGGAAATGGGCGGCCTGTGGTCGAAGATCGCCTACCTGCCAGCCATCAGCCTGTTCTTCGCCGCGGCCTCGCTGGGCTTGCCGGCGACCGGTAACTTCGTCGGCGAGTTCCTGATCCTGATCGGCACCTTCGCCAGCGCGCCATGGGTCACCGTGCTCGCGACGTCCGGCCTGGTGTTCGGTTCGGTCTATTCGCTGATCATGATTCACCGCGCCTACTTCGGCCCGGCCAAGTCGGACGCGGTCCTGCACGGCATGGACGCTCGCGAACTGATCATGGTGGTCGGACTGGCGGCACTGCTGATTTACATCGGCATCTACCCGCAACCGTTCCTCGATACCTCTGCCGCCACCATGAGTGGCGTGCAGCAATGGCTCGGCACCGCCTTCACTCAACTCGCTTCGGCCCGGTAAGAGCGCTATGGACTTTACGATTCAACACTTTATCGCGCTTGCGCCGCTGTTGATCACCAGCCTCACCATCATCGTGGTGATGCTGGCTATCGCCTGGCGTCGCAACCATTCGCAAACCTTCCTGCTGTCGGTCGCCGGTCTGAACCTGGCGTTGCTGTCGATCCTCCCGGCCCTGAAAGTCACCCCTCTGGCGGTGACTCCATTGCTGCAGATCGACCAGTTCGCCTGCCTGTACATGGCGCTGATCCTGGTGGCCACCCTGGCCTGCGTCACCCTCGCCCATGCCTACCTGGGCGACGGCGGCACCGGTTACCCGGGCAACCGCGAAGAACTGTACCTGCTGATCCTGATGGCCGCCGCCGGTGGCCTGGTGCTGGTCAGCGCGCAGCACCTCGCCGGCTTGTTCATCGGCCTGGAGCTGCTCTCGGTACCGGTCTACGGTCTGGTGGCTTATGCCTTCTTCAACAAGCGTTCGCTGGAAGCCGGCATCAAGTACATGGTGCTGTCGGCCGCGGGTTCCGCGTTCCTGCTGTTCGGCATGGCCCTGCTCTACGCCGAAGCCGGCAGCCTGAGCTTCAATGGCATCGGTCAGGCCCTGGCCGCCACCGGCCTGCCTAGCCCGTTGGCCCAACTGGGCCTGGGCATGATGCTGATCGGCCTGGCGTTCAAGCTGTCGCTGGTACCCTTCCACCTGTGGACCCCGGACGTCTACGAAGGGGCCCCGGCGCCTGTGGCGGCCTTCCTGGCCACCGCGAGCAAGGTGGCGGTATTCGCAGTGATGGTGCGTCTGTTCCAGATCTCGCCGGTGGCCAGCAGCGGTGTCCTGAACACCGTGCTGACCCTGATCGCGATTGCCTCGATCCTGTTCGGCAACCTGCTGGCGCTGACCCAGAGCAACCTCAAGCGCCTGCTGGGTTACTCGTCCATCGCCCACTTCGGTTACCTGCTGATCGCCCTGGTGGCGAGCAAGGGCCTGGCGATGGAAGCCATCGGCGTCTACCTGGTCACCTACGTGATCACCAGCCTCGGCGCCTTCGGCGTAATCACCCTGATGTCCTCGCCTTACAAGGGTCGCGACGCGGATGCCCTGTACGAGTACCGCGGCCTGTTCTGGCGCCGTCCGTATCTGACCGCCGTACTCACCGTGATGATGCTGTCCCTGGCCGGCATCCCGCTGACCGCGGGCTTCATCGGCAAGTTCTACATCATCGCCACCGGTGTCGAAGCGCACCAATGGTGGCTGGTCGGCTCCCTGGTCCTGGGCAGCGCCATCGGCGTGTTCTACTATCTGCGCGTCATGGTCACCCTGTACCTGATCGAGCCGAACCTGCGCCGCGTCGACGCCCAGCTGCACTGGGAACAGAAAGCCGGCGGCGTGATGCTGCTGGCGATCGCGGTCCTGGCGTTCTTCCTCGGCGTCTACCCACAACCGCTGCTGACCCTGGTCCAGCAATCCGGTCTGGCGGGCTGATCGCTCAAGCACGATCCGCGGTAAAACAAGACGGCGCCTTCGGGCGCCGTTTTGCATTTATGGGCACGGCCCTCCCCTGCCCTGCGAATTGCCCTTCAAGCAAATCCGTGATGCCTGACATACCCGAACTGTGCCTGGCTTTAAAGTGAACTCCACACGTCACACTCAAATACAGACAAGGAAAGACGATGAGACGAGACATCTTTTCCGAGTTGATCGAAGGCCTTGAAGCGCTGGCAGATGAACGCCACGGCAGGATCACACTACCCACCAGGACGCTGTCGCGAGCAATCGAGCTGCAACCCTCTACACCTACAGAACTGAAGACCGTCGGCACCTGCGCCACGAAACAGCCAGGGTAGGCTTGCTCGCGAAAGCGACAACGCAATCATCGCGCGCCTCGAAAAAAAACGGCACCCGAAGGTGCCGTTGCGCATTACCGATCCACAACCTTATTTGCGCGCTGCCTCCCACGACTTGAGCAGTTCGTTGTAGCTCACGGTTTCCCCCTTGGGTTTCTCGTTGGCCAGTTTCGGTTTCGGCGCGCCCGGCTGGTCGAACCAGTATTGCGCGTCGCGCTCGGGGTTCATTTTCGGCGCGCAGGTGGCCTGGGCTTTCGAGCGCTCGAGCCGGGTCATGATCGCGTCCTGGTCCTTGGCCAGGCCATCGAGCGCCTGTTGCGGGGTTTTCTCGCCACTGGCGGCTTCGGCGATATGGCTCCACCACAACTGTGCCAGGCGTGGATAGTCCGGCACATTGGTGCCGGTCGGCGTCCACTGCACCCGAGCCGGGCTGCGATAGAACTCCACCAGGCCACCGAGCTTCGGCGCCAGGTCGGTCATCGCCTGGGAGTTGATGTCCGACTCGCGGATCGGTGTCAGGCCGACGATGGTTTTCTTCAGCGACACGGTTTTCGAGGTCACGAACTGGGCATAGAGCCAGGCCGCGAGTTTCTGCTTCTCCGGGGTGGACTTCATGAAGGTCCAGGAACCCACGTCCTGATAGCCCAGCTTCATACCTTCTTCCCAGTACGGTCCACGCGGCGACGGTGCCATGCGCCATTTCGGCGTGCCGTCGGCGTTCATCACCGCCAGGCCGGGCTTGGTCATGTCGGCGGTGAAGGCGGTGTACCAGAAGACCTGCTGGGCGATATTGCCCTGGGACGGCACTGGTCCGGATTCGGAGAAGGTCATGCCCGCCGCCTCCGGTGGCGCGTACTTTTTCATCCACTCGACGTACTTGGTGGTGGCGAACACCGCCGCCGGGCCATTGGTGTCGCCGCCGCGGGTCACGCTGGAACCCACCGGATGGCAGTCCTCGACGCGGATCCCCCACTCGTCCACCGGTAAGCCGTTGGGCAAGCCCTTGTCGCCGCCGCCGGCCATGGAGAACCAGGCATCGGTGAAGCGCCAGCCCAGGGACGGGTCCTTTTTGCCGTAGTCCATATGCCCGTAGACCCGCTTGCCGTCGATCTCCTTGACGTCCTCGCTGAAGAACTTGGCGATGTCCTCATAGGCCGACCAGTTCACCGGCACACCCAGCTCGTAGCCGTACATCTCCTTGAACTTGGCTTTCAGGTCGGCCCGCTCGAACCAGTCGGCGCGGAACCAGTACAGGTTGGCGAACTGCTGGTCGGGCAACTGATAGATCTTGCCGTCCGGCGCGGTGGTGAAGGAGATGCCGATGAAGTCCTTGATATCCAGGGTCGGCGAGGTGTAGTCCTTGCCTTCGTTGGCCATCAGGTCGGTGATGGACTCGGTCTTGCCATAACGAAAGTGCGTGCCGATCAGGTCGGAGTCGTTGACCCAGCCGTCATAGATATTCTTGTCCGACTGCATCTGGGTCTGCAGCTTCTCCACCACGTCGCCTTCCTGCAGCAGGTCGTGGGTCAGCTTGATCCCGGTGATTTCGCTAAAAGCCTTGGCCAGCACCTTGGACTCGTATTCATGGGTGGCGATGGTTTCCGAGACCACGTTGATCTTCATCCCGCGAAACGGCTCGGACGCCTTGATGAACCACTTCAGCTCTTCCAGCTGTTGTTCCGCGGTCAGGGTGGATGGCTTGAACTCGCTGCCGATCCATTTTTTCGCGGCGTCCTCATAGGCGTCGGCCCAGGCCGTCGCGCTCAAGCCACTCAGTGCCAGCATGGCCGCCAATGAAACGCTATGTCGCAGCTTATTGTTTTTGTCGAACATAGAGACCTCCCGGTTGAATTTCGAAGCAGGACCACCGCGCACGCGCCCGGCTAGCCCCAACGCATCACAGCCAACAGCCACACCAGGGACAGCACGAACGCCACCCAGATGCTCCAGTCGGTGGCGCCGATTACCAGCAGATGCAGGTAGGCGCTGCCGAGAAGACCGATAAACAGACGATCGCCACGGGTGGTGGCAATCGGCAGGAAGCCGCGCCTAGGGATGCTCGGCGAACGCAGCTCCCAAGTGGTCATGCCCAGCAGGATCAAGGCAATGACACCGAAGAATGCCGCCGTCGGGGCGGTCCAGTTCATCCATTCCATCAACGGTTCCTCATACCCGGCCCAGGGCAAAGCCCTTGGCCACATGGTTGCGAACAAACCAGATCACCAGCATGCCCGGCAGAATGGTCAGCACCCCGGCGGCCGCCAGCACGCCCCAGTCGATACCGGAGGCGGACACGGTGCGGGTCATCACCGCGGCGATCGGCTTGGCGTTCACCGAGGTCAAAGTCCGCGCCAGCAACAGCTCGACCCAGGAAAACATGAAGCAGAAGAACGCCGTCACGCCGATCCCCGAACCGATCAGCGGGACGAAGATCTTCACGAAGAACTTGGGAAAGCTGTAGCCATCGATGTAGGCGGTCTCGTCGATTTCCTTCGGCACCCCGGACATGAAGCCTTCGAGAATCCACACCGCCAGCGGCACGTTGAACAGGCAGTGGGCCAGGGCCACGGCAATGTGCGTATCGAACAGGCCGATGGACGAATACAGCTGGAAGAACGGCAGCAGGAATACCGCCGGCGGTGCCATGCGGTTGGTCAGCAGCCAGAAGAACAGGTGCTTGTCGCCGAGGAAGCAGTAGCGCGAAAAGGCATAGGCCGCCGGCAGCGCCACGCTCAGGGAAATCACCGTGTTCAGGCTGACGTAATACAGCGAGTTGAGGTAGCCGGTGTACCAGCTGGGGTCGGTGAAGATCACCTTGTAGTTGTGCCAGGTGAAGTCCTGGGGCCACAGGGTCAGGCTGCCGAGGATCTCGTTGTTGCTCTTGAACGACATGTTCAGCAACCAGTAGATCGGCACCAGCAGGAACAGGATGTAGATCAGCAGCGGTATCAGCTTGCGCTTGGTCATGGCGGCCGTCCTCAGCGATTGGCGTCGGAGTGGGTCATGGCGGTGTAGAACAGCCAGGACACCAGCAGGATGATCAGGAAGTACACCAGGGAGAACGCCGCGGCCGGGCCCAGGTCGAACTGCCCGATGGCCATCTGGGTCAGGGTCTGGCTGAGGAAGGTCGTGGCGTTGCCCGGCCCGCCGCCGGTGAGCACGAACGGCTCGGTGTAGATCATGAAGCTGTCCATGAAGCGCAGCATCACCGCGATCAGCAGCACGCTTTTCATCTTCGGCAACTGGATATGGCGGAACACCGCCCAGTTCGACGCCCGGTCGATGCGCGCCGCCTGGTAATACACGTCCGGGATCGCCCGCAGCCCCGAAAAGCACAGCAGCGCCACCAGCGAGGTCCAGTGCCACACGTCCATCACCAGCACCGTGACCCAGGCATCCATGGTATTGGCCGCGTAGTTGTAATCGATGCCCAGGGCATTCAGCGACGAGCCCATCAGGCCGATGTCGGCGCGGCCGAAGATCTGCCAGATGGTGCCCACCACGTTCCACGGGATCAGCAGCGGAATGGCGAGGATGATCAGCACCACCGACGACCAGCGCCCCTTGCTCGGCATGGTCAGGGCGATGGCGATGCCCAAGGGAATTTCGATCAGCAGCACGCAGGCCGAATAGATGAACTGACGCAGCAGCGAGTCGTGCAGGCGCGGGTCGAGCAGCACCTGGCGGTACCAGTCGGCGCCGACGAAATAGCGGCTGGACTGGTCGAAAATGTCCTGCACCGAGTAGTTGACCACGGTCATCATCGGGATCACCGCACTGAAGGCCACCAGCAGGAACACCGGCAATACCAGCCACCAGGCTTTGTTGTTCTGCACTTTGTTCATGGCTGCACCTCGTTCGTGGCGTGGGCCTCCAGCAGGTATTCGTCGGCGTAGACCATCAGCCACTGCGCGGGGAAGCTGATGCAGGCCCTGCCCTGCGGCACCGGTTTGTCTTCGGCCAGCCGCACTTTCAAGACCGCGCCGTCGAGGTTCAGGGTCATGATCTTGTAGGTACCCAGGTCCTCGATGTGGACCACGTCGGCCTGCAGCGCCTCCTCGTAAGGCTCGTCCCAGACATGAATGAACTCCGGGCGAATGCCGACTTTCAGGCTCTGGTAATCGGTCTCGGCGATCCGCTGCTGCAACGCCTCGGGCAAGGCCAGATGGGTCCCGGCGAACCTGACACCGCCGGCCTCCGCCCGGACCTCGATCAGGTTCATCCCCGGGCTGCCGATGAAGTAGCCGACAAAGGTGTGGCTCGGCCGCTCGAACAACTCACGCGGGGTACCGAACTGGACGATCTGCCCGCCGTACATCACTGCGATCTTGTCGGCGAAGGTCGAGGCTTCGAGCTGGTCGTGGGTGACGTAGACCATGGTGATGTTGAACTGCTCGTGGATCTGCTTGAGCTTGCGCCGCAGCTTCCACTTCAGGTGCGGGTCGATCACCGTCAGCGGCTCGTCGAACAGGATCGCCGATACGTCGTCGCGCACCAGGCCGCGGCCCATGGAAACCTTCTGCTTTTCGTCGGCGCTGAGGTTGCGCGCCTTCTTGTTCAGCAGCGCCTGCAGGTCGAGGACCTCGGCGATCTCCTGCACCTTGCTGTGCACCTTGGCCTCGGCCAGGCCCTGGTTGCGCAGCGGAAAGGCCAGGTTGTCGAACACCGTCATGGTGTCGTAGACCACCGGGAACTGGAAAACCTGGGCGATGTTGCGCTTCTCGGGAGTCAGCTCGTTGACCACCCGGGTATCGAACAGCACCTGCCCCTGGGACGGGCTGAGCAGCCCGGAAATGATATTGAGCAAGGTCGACTTGCCGCAGCCGGACGGCCCGAGCAAGGCATAGGCGCCGCCCTGCTCCCAGACGTGGTTCATCTCCCGGATCGCATAGTCCTCGGGACCGGCCGGGGTACTGGTGTAACTGTGGGCGAGGTTGTGCAAACGGATCTCGGCCATCAGGCAACCCTCGCGACGCGCCGCCCCGGCGCCTGGACCAGACGGCCCTGGGCATCGAAGACGAACAGTTTGTGGGTGGGGATATAGATGCGGATCGGCGCGTCGACGTCATATTCGTGCACGCCGGGCAGGTGCAGCACCAACAGGAATTGTTCGTTGCGCACATGCAGGAAGGTTTCCGAGCCGCTGATTTCCGCCACCTCGACGGTCACCGCCAGCTCCAGGTCGTCGTCGTTGCTCGGTACCAGGGAGATATGGCTGGGCCGCACACCGAAGCGGAACTCGCCCTCGCCGACCGGGCGCAGATCGACGTTCAGCGGAAAGTGCACGAAATTGGCGAAGCTCACTTCATTGCCGGCGATGCGCCCCGGCATCAGGTTGATCGGCGGTTCGGAGAACAGCTCGGCGGCCAGCACGGTCTGGGGCTGGTGATAGACCTCGGCGGTCTTGCCGCTCTGCACCAGGCGCCCCTCGTGGAGGATGGTGGTGGTGCCGCCCAGGGCCAGCGCCTCGTTGGGCTCGGTGGTGGCATAGATGGCGATGGTGTGGCGGGCCTGGAACAGCTCGCGCATCTCCTGGCGCAGCTCTTCGCGCAGCTTGTAGTCGAGATTGACCAGCGGCTCGTCGAACAGGATCAGCTCGGCATCCTTGACCAGTGCCCGGGCCATCGCCGTGCGCTGCTGTTGACCACCGGACAGCTCCAGCGGATGGCGCTGCAGGAATTTCTCGATCCGCAGCATCTTCGCCGTCTCCAGCACCTTGCTCTCAATCAGCGGCGCGGCGACGCCGGCCTGGCGCAGCGGCGAGGCGATGTTCTCGAACACGGTCATGGTCGGGTAGTTGATGAACTGCTGATAGACCATCGACACGTTGCGCAGCCGCACCGGGCGCCCGGTGACGTCCACGCCGTTCATCAGGATGCGCCCGCTGGCGGGCTTGTCGAGCCCGGCGATCAGGCGCATCAGGCTGGTCTTGCCGGACAGCGTGCGCCCCAGCAGGACATTGAAGGAACCGGGTTCAAAGCGCAGCGAGATGTCATCGATCCAGGTCTGGCCCTCGACGACACGGCTGACGTGCTCCAGCGTTAATGACATGGCTCGGCCTTTTTTATTATTGGAGTCAAGCGACCGCAGCAGCAGAGCGACTTTCGTGCCAGAACCGTGGCACCGAACCAAGCCACTGATAAGCCTGATATTTATTAAAAGACAGGCTATTGGAAGGTTCACAGCTGAACAGAAATGAACAACCCGCACTGAACAACTGAACAGTCCGGCGGTTGACAATGAACAAGAGTGAACAACACTGGATGGACGCTTTTGCCCGTAAACGCCACCTGTCGCCGCTGCCGCAGGCTGCGATCGAGGCCGCAGGACTCGCAAAGTGAACGACGCGGTCAACAGACGAATCGCGATGCCTGGTTTGCGAGCGCTACGTCGGAATGCCGCCCAGCTCGATCGCAGCCTGCGCCAGCGGCTACACCCGGGCATAGGCCAATAACAACAATAAAAGCGTTTTCAGAGACCTACCGCCATGAGCGCACCTGCCTCACCGCTGTCTCACGAGACCATCATCAAGGACTCCTGGAGTCGCTGCCGGGCCTTTGGCCTCAGCCACCAGAGCACGCCCGCCTTCGATCAACTGCCCGCCGAGCGCATCGCCCAGTTGCTGGAGAGCCAGCATGCCCTGGTGCAGACCACCCACCAGGAAGTCCTGCCCTACTACGAGAACATCCTCAGCAACTCCAATTGCCTGATCATGCTCGCCGACAACCAGGGCCAGGTGCTGACGTCCTGGGGCACCCAGCGTTTTATCGAGCCGAGCCTGGCCCGTGGTTTCAGCGCCGGCGCCAGTTGGCTGGAACACTGCAGCGGGACCAACGCCATCGGCACCGCCCTGGCTTGCGAACAGGCGGTGCATATCGAGCACGATGAACACTTTCTCAAGGCCAACCGCTTCATGACCGGCTCGGCCGCGCCGATCTTCGATGCCGAGCGCCGGGTGATCGCGGTGCTGGACGTCTCCAGCGACAGCTACCTGCCGCCCTCCCACACCCTGGGCATGGTCAAGATGATGAGCCAGACCGTGGAGAACCGACTGATCCTCAACCTGTTCGAAGGCCGGCATTTCCAGCTGACCTTCAACACCGGCCTGAACAACCTCGACAGCCAGTGGGCCGGCCTGCTGATCTTCGATGACAGCGGCCAGGTGCTGTCGGCCAACCGCCGCGCCGACAACCTGCTGGGCATCAGCCTGTCGCGGGTCGGCATCGAAAGCCTGTTCAAGGTGTCCCTGCTGGAATTGCTCAACCAGCCCGAATGCCTGCCCTTCGCCCTGCAGGCCGCCGGCCGCAACCGCTTCCATTGCCTGCTCAAGCGTCCAAGGCAGGTGCCGATCCAGGCTCGGGTCTTCGTCGAGCCACCTTCCCATCCGGCTCCAGCCAGCGCCGATGCCATCAGCCTGAACACGCTGCACTTCGGCGACAGCCGGGTGGAGAAAGCCGTGCGCCAGGCCGAACGCCTGCTGGAAAAGGACATTCCGCTGCTGATCCACGGCGAAACCGGCGTCGGCAAGGAAGTTTTCGTCAAAGCCCTGCACCAGGCCGGCTCGCGGAGCAAACAGGCGTTCATTGCCGTCAATTGCGCGGCGATTCCCGCCGAACTGGTGGAGTCCGAGCTGTTCGGCTACGAGAAAGGCGCCTTCACCGGCGCCAGCCAGAAAGGCAGCATCGGCCTGATCCGCAAGGCCGACAAAGGCACGCTGTTCCTCGACGAAATCGGCGACATGCCCTTGCCGACCCAGGCCCGCCTGTTGCGTGTGCTGCAGGAGCGCTGCGTGCAACCGGTGGGCAGCAGCGAACTGTTCCCGGTGGACATCCGCATCATCTCGGCGACCAACCGCTCCCTGCGCGAACAGGTGCAACTCGGGCGTTTCCGCGAGGACCTGTATTACCGCATCGGCGGCCTGACCCTGGAGTTGCCGCCCCTGCGCGAACGCAGCGACAAACAGGCGCTGTTCAAGCGCATCTGGGAACAGCACCGCGAGTCCGGCCAATGGGCCGGGCTCAGCCGCGACGTCCAGGAACTGTTCGAGCGCCATCCCTGGCCGGGCAACCTGCGCCAGGTCAGCAGTGTGATGCAGGTGGCGCTGGCCATGGCCGAAGAACAGCCGATCCGCGCCGAGCACCTGCCCGACGACTTTTTTGTCGACCTGGACATGGAGCCAGCCACCAGCCACGAACCGCCCGGCGACATCGACCTGCAAGACAGCGCCGACCTGCACCGCCAGCTCAAGGCCGTGGGCGGCAACATCTCCCAGCTGGCGCGACGGCTGGGGGTGAGTCGCAATACCCTCTATAAAAGATTGCGCCAGCAGGAGGATTGATCGCCCGCCCCCTGCCCCCGAATGGCAGGCAAACAAAAACCCGCACAAGGCGGGTTTCTGTTTGTAGCCAGTACAGCGATCAGTCAGCCAGGCGCCAGGTCGTCCCGCCCTTGCCGTCTTCCAGCACCACGCCCATGGCGGTGATCTGGTCGCGGATGCGGTCGGACTCGGCCCAGTCCTTGTTGGCCCGGGCCGCCAGGCGCGCCTGGATCAACGCTTCGACCTGCGCTGCGTCGACCCGGCCTTCGGCACCGGCCTGCAGGAAGTCGTCGGCGTCCAGCTGCAGCACACCCAGCACGTCCGCCAGTTCTCTCAGGCGCGCCGCCAGACCGGCCGCCGCATCAAGGTCGCTCTCACGCAGACGGTTGATCTCGCGCACCATCTCGAACAGCACCGCACAGGCTTCCGGCGTGCCGAAGTCGTCGTTCATCACCTCGGTGAAACGCTCGACGAAGGCTTCGCCACCGGCGGCCGGTACAGTCGGCAGGCCTTTGAGGGCGTGGTAGAAACGCTCCAGGGCGCCCTTGGCGTCCTTGAGGTTGTCTTCCGAGTAGTTGATCGCGCTGCGGTAGTGGCTCGACACCAGCAGGTAACGCACGACTTCCGGATGGTACTTGTCGAGCACGTCGCGGATGGTGAAGAAGTTGTTCAAGGACTTGGACATCTTCTCGCCATTGATGCGGATCATGCCGCAATGCATCCAGGCATTGGCGTAGGTCTTGCCGGTGGCCGCCTCGCTCTGGGCGATCTCGTTTTCATGGTGCGGGAACTCGAGGTCGCTGCCGCCGCCATGAATGTCGAAGGTTTCGCCCAGGCAGCAGGTCGACATCACCGAGCATTCAATGTGCCAGCCCGGACGCCCGGCGCCCCATGGCGATTCCCAGCTCGGCTCGCCCGGCTTGGCGGCTTTCCACAGCACGAAGTCCAGCGGGTCCTGTTTCGACTCGTCGACTTCGATGCGCGCGCCGATGCGCAGGTCTTCGATCTTCTTGCGCGACAGCTTGCCGTAACCAAGGAATTTGCCGACCCGGTAGTACACGTCGCCGTTGCCCGGCGCGTAGGCGTAGCCCTTGTCGATCAGGGTCTGGATCATCGCGTGCATGCCGACGATATGGTCGGTGGCACGCGGTTCCATGTCCGGCTTCTTGATGTTCAGGCGCGCTTCGTCTTCGTGCATCGCCGCGATCATGCGCTCGGTCAGCGCCTCGAACGACTCGCCGTTCTCGTTGGCCCGATTGATGATCTTGTCGTCGATGTCGGTGATGTTGCGCACATAGGTCAGGTCGTAGCCGCTGAAACGCAGCCAGCGGGTCACCAGGTCGAAGGCGACCATGCTGCGGCCGTGGCCCAGGTGGCAGTAGTCGTACACGGTCATGCCGCACACGTACATGCGCACCTTGTTGCCATCGAGCGGCTTGAAGACTTCTTTGCTCTTGGTGAGCGTGTTGTAGATCGTTAGCACAAGGAGTTCCTTAACTGATCACTGACCCCAGGAGTCGCGCAGGGTCACGGTACGGTTGAATACCGGTGCGCCCGGTTTCGAGTCCTTGATATCCGCGCAGAAGTAACCTTCGCGCTCGAACTGGAAACGGTCTTCCGGCTGTGCGTTGCCCAGCGAGGGTTCGGCACGACAACCAGTGAGGACCTGCAGGGAATCAGGGTTGATGTTGTCCAGGAAACTTGCGCTGTCTTCGGCCTTCTCCGGGTTCGGCGAACGGAACAGACGGTCGTACAGGCGCACTTCGCACTCGACGCTGGCGGCGGCCGGCACCCAGTGGATCACACCCTTGACCTTGCGCCCTTCCGGGTTCTTGCCCAGGGTGTCCGGGTCGTACGAGCAACGCAGCTCGACGATGTTGCCGTCGGCATCCTTGATCGCCTCGTCGGCGCGGATCACGTAGCTGCCGCGCAGGCGCACTTCGCCGGCCGGCTCCAGGCGCTTGTAGCCCTTTGGTGGCTCTTCCATGAAGTCGTCGCGATCGATGTAGATTTCACGGGCGAACGGCAGCACCCGCACCCCCATGTCTTCTTTCGGGTGGCGCGGCAGTTCGAGGTTCTCGACCTGGCCTTCAGGGTAGTTGGTGATCACCACCTTCAGCGGACGCAGCACGCACATGGCGCGCGGGGCGCTGTGGTCGAGGTCGTCACGGATGCTGAATTCCAGCATGCCGAAGTCCACCACGCCGTCGGAACGGTTGGTGCCGACCATCTCGCAGAAGTTGCGGATGGATTTCGGCGTGTAGCCACGACGACGGAAGCCCGACAGGGTCGACATGCGCGGGTCGTCCCAACCGTTGACGTGCTTCTCGTCTACCAGTTGCTTGAGCTTGCGCTTGCTGGTGATGGTGTAGTTCAGGTTCAGGCGGCTGAACTCATACTGGCGCGGCTGTGCCGGCACCGGCAGGTTCTCCAGGAACCATTCGTACAGCGGGCGATGGCTTTCGAACTCCAGGGTGCAGATCGAGTGGGTGATGCCTTCGATGGCGTCCGACTGACCGTGGGTGAAGTCGTAGTTCGGGTAGATGCACCACTTGTCGCCGGTCTGGTGGTGATGCGCATGGCGGATGCGATACATGATCGGGTCGCGCAGGTTCATGTTCGGCGAGGCCATGTCGATCTTGGCCCGCAGCACGCGTGCGCCGTCCGGGAATTCGCCCGCCTTCATGCGGGCGAACAGGTCCAGGTTCTCTTCCACCGAACGCTCGCGGAACGGGCTGTTCTTGCCCGGCTCGGTCAGGCTGCCACGGTATTCCTTGGCCTGCTCGGGGGTCAGGTCGTCGACATAGGCCTTGCCCGCCTTGATCAGCTCCACCGCCCACTCGTGCAGCTGGTCGAAGTATTGCGAGGCGTAGCGCACTTCACCGGCCCACTCGAAGCCCAGCCACTTGACGTCGCTTTCGATGGCGTCGATGTATTCCTGGTCTTCCTTGGCCGGGTTGGTGTCGTCGAAACGCAGGTGGGTGACGCCGCCGAATTCCTGGGCCAGCCCGAAGTTCACGCAGATCGACTTGGCGTGACCGATGTGCAGGTAGCCGTTGGGTTCCGGCGGGAAGCGGGTCACGATCTGTGTGTGCTTACCCGAGTCCAGGTCCGCCTGGATGATCGGGCGCAGGAAGTTGACCGGAACGGCCGGTCCGGTCTTGGAATTCGAGGTAGGGTCGACAGTGGGCTTGCTCATAGGATCCTTGAACGTACAAGTGCGCGGCCGGTGCGGCCTGATAAATCAAAACGGATATCATAGCCGATGCGGTCAAGCCCCTGACAGAGCGGGCTTTAAATCTGCCGCGATTAATCCGTCGCAAATGAAAAAACAGCCTCGAATTTCACGCCCGGCACGCTAAACTGCGCACCTTGGCGGATTTTTGCCAGCGCGGTTCCGGCCCGCGGGCCCCATGCCTGCCTCCCGGAACCCGGGAATTCCTTGAAAACGCTCCTCCTTATAAAGAGTACCGATCATGACCCAAGTCAAACTGACCACCAACCACGGCGACATCGTGCTGGAACTGAACGCCGAGAAAGCCCCGGTCACCGTGGCCAACTTCATCGAATACGTTAAAGCCGGTCATTACGAAAACACCGTGTTCCACCGCGTCATCGGTAACTTCATGATCCAGGGCGGCGGTTTCGAGCCAGGCATGAAAGAAAAGAAAGACAAGCGTCCAAGCATCCAGAACGAAGCCGACAACGGTCTTTCCAACGACAAGTACACCGTCGCCATGGCCCGCACCATGGAGCCGCATTCGGCTTCCGCGCAGTTCTTCATCAACGTCGCTGACAACAGCTTCCTCAACCACAGCGGCAAGACCGTGCAGGGCTGGGGCTACGCGGTATTCGGCAAAGTGGTTGCCGGCACCGAAGTGGTCGACAAGATCAAAGGCGTGGCCACCACCATGAAGGCCGGCCACCAGGACGTACCGGCAGAAGACGTGATCATCGAGAAAGCCGAGATCGTTGAGTGATACTGCTGATTTCAGATTTGCATCTGGAAGAGGAACGCCCGGACATTACCCGGGCGTTTCTGGATTTACTGGGCGGGCGTGCCCGCTCGGCGCAAGCGCTGTACATCCTGGGAGATTTCTTCGAGGTCTGGATCGGCGACGACGCCATGACCCCCTACCAGCTTTCCATTTGCCAGGCACTGCGCGAGCTCAGCGACAGCGGCACGCAGGTTTTCCTGATGCATGGCAACCGCGACTTCATGCTTGGCAAGGCCTTCTGCAAGGCCGCGGGCGCGACCCTGCTCAAGGACCCGAGCGTGGTCGACTTCTACGGCGAGCCGGTGCTGCTGATGCACGGCGACAGCCTGTGCACCCGCGACGAAGCCTACATGCGCATGCGCCGCTACCTGCGTAACCCGGTTTCGTTGTGGATCCTCAGGCACCTGCCGCTGCGCACCCGACACAAGCTGGCGCGCAAACTGCGCAATGAAAGCCGCGCGCAAACCCGCATGAAGGCCAACGACATCGTCGACGTGACCCCGGACGAAGTGCCGCGGATCATGCAGGCATTCAAGGTGCGGACCCTGGTCCACGGCCACACCCACCGCCCGGCCATCCACAAGTTGCAGATCGGCGACCAGGCCGCCAAGCGCATCGTGCTGGGCGACTGGGACCGTCAGGGCTGGGCCTTGCAGGTGGATGAGCAGGGCTTCCAGCTGGCGGCTTTCGACTTCGTGCCGTCACAGCAGGCATTGCCCCGCCTGTAGCCGCTGCCGCAGGCTGCGATAAGGCCCGAAGGGCCTTGCGAGGCCTTCCAGCCGAACGCTGTGCGTTCAATCGCGAGCAAGCTCGCTCCTACAGGAAGACGTACCTTTTTGTAGGAACGAGCTTGCTCGCGATAATTCCTCTGCCCTACCGTACCCTCAATGCCCCGCCGACGCCGGCCCGGCCTTGGCGGTGAACGGTGGCTTGGCCAGCCACACCAGCAGGATCAGCGCCATGAAGCTCCAGCCCAGCAGCGTGAAATAGTCCACGGTGGACATCATGTACGCCTGCCCGGTCAGCACCTGGTCCAGCTGCGCGTAGGCCTGGTTGCTGGCACCGCCCAAGGCGTTCAGGGCATCGCGGGTGGCCGGCTCGAAGCTGCTGATGTGCTCACTCATGTAGGCATGGTGCTCGTTCGCCCGGCGAATCCAGATCCAGGTGGTCAACGACGCGGCGAAGCTGCCGCCCAGGGTTCGCAGGAAGGTGGCCAGGCCGGCGCCGTCGGCGATCTGCTGCGGCGGCAGGTCCGACATCAGGATGCTCAGGGTCGGCATGAAGAACAGCGCCACGCCGATGCCCATGAACAGCTGCACCAGGGCGATGTGCTGGAAGTCCACCTCGTTGGTGAAGCCGGCGCGCATGAAGCAGCTCAGGCCGATCGCCAGGAACGCCAGACCGGCCAGCAAGCGCAGGTCGAACTTGTGCGCGTACTTGCCGACGAAAGGCGACATCAGCACCGGCAGGATACCGATCGGCGCCACCGCCAGGCCGGCCCAGGTCGCGGTGTAGCCCATCTGGGTCTGCAACCACTGCGGCAGGATCAGGTTGATGCCGAAGAAGCCGGCATAACCGCCCACCAGCACGATGGTGCCGATGCGGAAGTTGCGGTGGGCGAACAACCGCAGGTTGACCACCGGATGGCGGTCGGTCATTTCCCAGATCACAAACACCGCCAGGGCGATCACCGAAATCAGCGTGCCGATAACGATGAAGTTGGATTCGAACCAGTCCAGGTCGTTGCCCTTGTCGAGCACGATCTGCAAGGCGCCGACGCCGACGATCAGGCTCAGCAGGCCGATGTAGTCCATCGGTTGGCGACTGGTCACCACCGGCCGCGCCTTCAGCTGCTGCTTGACCACCCAGGCGGCGAACAGGCCGATCGGCACGTTGATGAAGAAGATCCACGGCCAGCTGTAACTGTCGGTGATCCAGCCGCCGAGAATCGGCCCGGCAATCGGTGCCACCACCGTGACCATCGCCAGCAGCGCCAGGGCCATGCCCCTTTTCGCCGGCGGGTAGACCGCGATCAGCAGGGTCTGGGTCATCGGGTACAGCGGCCCGGCCACTACCCCTTGCAACACACGAAAGCCCACCAGCTCGGGCATGGAGGTGGAAATCCCGCAGAGGAAGGAGGCCAGCACGAACAGCAGGGTGGCCCAGATAAACAGCTTCACTTCGCCGAAGCGCCGGCTCAGCCAGCCAGTCAGCGGCAAAGCGATGGCGTTGCTCACGGCAAACGAGGTGATCACCCAGGTGCCCTGCTCCGAACTCACCCCGAGGTTGCCCGAGATGGTCGGCAAGGCCACGTTGGCGATGGTGGTGTCGAGCACCTGCATGAAGGTCGCCAGCGACAGGCCGATGGTGCTGAGCAACAGGCTGGGCGGCGTGAAAGAGGCGTTATTGCTCATCGCGAATCCTATGAAGCGAGGCAGGCGCCGCGGCCGCTAACGGCCGCAGCAGAGGAATCGGCGAATCAGCGCTGCGCGGTCTTGCCGATGGCGGCGCTGTTGTCGTGGATCAGGCGGGCGATCAGGGCATCGGCCTCGCCCAGCTGGCGGTCGTAGACGCTGGTGCTGAACGACGCCTTTTGTGGCGGCTGCTGGGCCAGCACGGGGCCGCTCTGGTCATGCAGGTCGACGTTGACCACCGTCGACAGGCCGACCCGCAGCGGGTGCCTGGCCAGCTCTTCGGCATTCACATGGATGCGCACCGGCACCCGCTGCACGATCTTGATCCAGTTGCCGGTGGCGTTCTGCGCCGGCAACAGGGCGAAGGCACTGCCGGTACCGGCGCCCAGGCTATCGATGGTGCCGCTGTACTTGACGTCGCTGCCGTAGATATCGGCTTCGATGTCCACCGGCTGGCCGATGCGCATGTCACGCAGCTGGGTTTCCTTGAAGTTGGCGTCGATCCACAGCTGGTCGAGCGGGATCACCGCCATCAACGCGGTGCCCGGCTGTACCCGCTGGCCCAGTTGCACAGTGCGCTTGGCGACATAACCGGTCACCGGCGCGATCAGGGTGCTGCGGGCGTTGGTCAGGTAGGCCTGGCGCAACTGCGCGGCGGCCGCCTGCACGTCCGGATGGTTCGATACCACGGTGTCGTCCACCAGCGCGTTGGTGGTGTTGAGCTGCTGCTGGGCATTGGCCAGGGCGTTCTGCGCCGAGGTCAGGTCGTCGCGGGCGTGGGACAGTTCTTCCTGGGAAATCGCCCCGCTGCTGGCGAGGGTCCGACGACGGCTGAAGTTGTCCTGGGCCTTCTGCACTTCGGCCTTCTGCGCCGCCACCTGGGCGCGCATGCCGTCGACATTGCTGTACAGCCCGCGCACCTGGCGCACGGTGCGGGCCAGGTTGGCCTCGGCGCTTTGCAGGCCAACCTCGGCATCGTTGGGGTCGAAGTTGATCAGCACCTGGCCTTCGTGGACCAGGTCGCCATCGTCGGCGCCGATGCTGACCACCGTACCGGTGACCAGCGGGGTGATTTCCACCACGTTGCCGTTCACATAGGCGTCGTCGGTGCCTTCGTTCCAGCGTCCGTAGAGTTCATACCAGGCAAAGACCCCCAGCCCGCCCAGGACGATCAGCGCCACCAGGCCCAGCAGCATGACCTTGCGCTTGCGCGGGTTGGCGGTGTCCGGGGTGTTTTCGGGAGCGTTGTTGGTTGCGGCAGTGGCCATGATGAGTACCTTGAATTATTGAGTGCGCGAGGCTGGGGTCGGGGTGGCCGCGGCCAGATTGTCGGTCTGGAAACCACCGCCCAGGGCCTGCATCAGTTGGATCGACAGGTCGATCTGCTGGGCATTCAGGGTCGCCAGCTGACGCTGGGCCTGCAGTAATTGCTGCTCGATGCTGAGCACGTCCAGGTAATTGCCGATCCCCGAACCGTAGCGCTGGACCACGGTGTCGTAGGAGTCCTGGGCGATGTCGGTGGCGTGTTGCTGGGCGGCGATCTGCCGACCGATGTCACGCAGCTGGGAAATGGTGTCGCTGACATCCCCCAGGGCATTCACCAGGCTCTTGTTGTACTGCGCCACGGCCAGGTCGTAGTCGGCGTCCCGGGCATCCAGGTCGGCGCGCAGGCGGCCACCGTCGAAGATCGGCAGCGACACGGTCGGGGCGATATTGAAGAAGCGGCTGGCCGATCCGAACATCGCGTCCCCCAGCAACGCTTGAGTGCCGGCAGCGGCGCTCAGATTGAGGTTGGGATAGAAGTTGGTCTTGCCGGCGTCGATGCTCTTGCTCGCCGCCTCGACCCGCCAGCGCGCGGCCACCAGGTCCGGACGGCGGCCCAGCAGTTCCGCCGGCAGCACCGACGGCAACGCCACCGCGCTGGCCTGCAGGACTTTCGGCCGGGCGATTTCGTTGCCCCGGTCCGGGCCTTTGCCGAGCAATACCGCGAGGGCGATCTTGGCGCTCTGCAGGTTTTTCTCGGCGTCGATCAGGCTGGCTTCGGAGCTGGCCTCCAGGCTTTCGGTCTGCTGGTACTGGTACTGGCTGTCGATGCCCGAGCTCAGGCGCTTCTGGCTCAGGTCGAGCATCTGCCGGGTGCGCTTGAGGTCTTCAGTGGCCAGGTCATGGACGATATGCGCCTGGCCCAGGTCGCTGTAGGCCCGGGCCACGTCGGCGGCCAGGGTCAGTTGCGCGGCCTGGCGATCGATCTCGGCGGCGCGGGCCTGGCCCAGGGCGGCTTCCCAGGTATCGCGCTGGCCGCCCCAGAGGTCGAAGGTGTAATTGAAGTTGCCTGTCAGGCTGCGCATCGTGCTGTAGTTGTCGCCCTGCCCGCTCGGGTCCTGCGAACGGGACAGACGCGAGCGGCTGACACTGCCGCTGGCGTCCAGGGTCGGCATGCGTGCCGCGTCCGCGGCATAGGCCGCCGCGCTGGCCTGGTGGGCACGGGCGCTGGCGATCTGCATGTCGGGGCTGTCGTGCAGGGCTTCGCGGATCAGGCCATCGAGCTGTGGATCGCCCAGGCTCTTCCACCAGTCGCTCTTCGGCCAGGCCGCTGGCGACAGGGTCACGCCACTCAGGGATTGTCCGGCCTTGAGGGATTTGGCATCGAGGCTCACCCCTTCGGTTGTCAGGCCACTGTAGTTGGCACATCCGGCCAGGCTCATGGCCAGCAGCACCAGGCTCAAACGGGCACGCAAGGTTTTACTGCTCATTTACTTATCACCTACCCGCAACACGGTGATCGGGTCACCGGCCGCCAGCAAAATTTTCTTGAGGATCTGTTCCAGGGTTTTCAACTCTTCAGGGGTGATGGCGCCGGCCAGTTCATTCATGGCGTTGGCGCCGATGTGCGGCAGGCAGTCGGCGAGCTTCTGGCCCTCCTCGGTGAGCACCAGGCGCACCTGGCGGCGGTCGTGCTCCGAGCGTTGGCGGGCGAGGAAATCCTTCTGCTCCAGGCGATCGAGCATGCGGGTCATGGAGCCGCTGTCCAGGGACAGGTGGCGGCACAGCTCGGCCGGGGTGTCGACGCCGAACTGGGCCATGATGATCAGCACCTTGAACTGCGCAGCGGTGATGCCGTGGGGTTCCATGTGGGTGTCGATGATCCGGTCCTTGAGCAGGGCCGCGCGGCCCAGCAAGAGCCCGAGGTGGCAATTGTGGAAATCGTCTGGGGTGAAGTGCTTCATCTGACCACCTGTTAGCTGCCTAGGCAGCGAAAGTATGTCGAGATGTTACTGCCTAGGCAGCCAATATCCAAACAATAATTAGCATGCTCGCTATTAAGCTAATTAATGGGAAAGCCTTGAAGTCGAAAATCGGCGGGAGAGTTACCGCCTGGAGGGATGGAGGGGTGAACGCCAGCCCCCTCGCCAAAGGGGGCTGGATTGCCGACGAGCTAGAAGTCGCGCTTGTAGAAGATATCCAGCGAGCTGGCGACGCCGCTGGCCGCTTCCAGGTAGACCTTTTTGCTCAGCTTGTAGCGCAGGGCGATGGTGTTGGCCGGCTCGAAGACCCCCACCCCGTAACGCAGGCTGAGCCGCTCGGAGATATTGCCGCTGGCCACCACGCTGGTGGTGTTGCCGCTGCCCTGGGTGTCGAGTTGGAAGTCGTCGATCCCCAGGTCCTTGGCCAGCCCGCCGGTGATGTTCGAGCTGCCCATCAGGCCCAGGCCCAGGGCGGCTTGCGCCAGCATGTTGTTGTCCTCGCCGGTGGTGCTCAAGGGACGCCCGAGCACCAGGTAGGACAGCGCCTGTTCCTGGCTCATCGCCGGTTCCGAGAAGATCTGCGTGGTCGGCTGTTCGGCGCTGCCACTGAGGCTGATGCCGGCGATCACGTCATCGGTCTGGCGGATCGCCTCGATATCCAGGTACGGCTGGTCGATCGGCCCGGCGAACAGCAGGCGCGCCCGGCGCACGGTCAGGCGCTGACCGTAGGCACGGTAGCGGCCGTCGTTGAGCCACAGTTCGCCACGGGTGTCCATGTTGTCGCCGATGTGCACGTGGCCTTGCAGGTTGGCGGTCAGGCCGAAACCGGTGAAGCTGAGCTTGTCCTCGCCGACCACCACATCGATGTCCATCGCCATGGCCATCGGTGCTTTACCCTCCTCGGTCTGGTGGCCAATGATCACCGTGTCGTCCGACACCTTGACCGTCGATGGCGGCAATTCACGGATGGTGATCTCACCCTTGGGCACATGGACCTTGCCGGCGATCGCCAGCTTGTCGTCCTTCATCGAGATTTTCAGGTCCGGCGCCACGTCCAGCACCGCATAGGGTTCGACGGTGACCGGCAGCTGCGAGCCTTTCAGGCTCAGGTCCACCACCAGCGCCTGGCCCCAGGCGATATTGCCGTTCAGGCTGCCCTGCCCGGCCTTGCCGCTCTTCCAGCCACCGCTCAACTGCACGCTTTCACCAGCGATCAGCGCCTGCAATTGCAGGTCCTGGAGACTGATGGGCAATTCAGGGCCGGAAACTTCGCCACCACTAAGGGCCAGGTTGCCATTGACCTGCGGCGCCAGCAGACCGCCGGAGATGCGCCCGCTGCCGTTCAGGGTGCCGGTGAGCTTCTCGACCATCGGCACGAACGGCCGCGCCACCGCCAGGTCCAGGCCGCTGAGGCGGAACTCGCCGGACAGCGGCTTGTTTTTCGGCAGCGGATTGATCTGCGCCTGCAGCATCAGCTCACCGAGCTTGCCGCCACTGAACGCCAGCTGGGTGTCGATACGCTTGGGGTTGAGGGTGGTGTCGAGTTTCAGCGTCTGGTACGGGAAGTCCAGCCACTGCTGCTTTTCCTTGACCCGCAAGGTGCCGCCGCTGGCGTCCAGCAGGATCCGCCCCTGCGGGCCGTCGGCCGGTACGTCCAGCTTGATATCGGCGTTGAGCCGGCCCTTCCAGGCAAAATCCTTGGGCAACCACTGCGCGAGGCTGTCGATCGGGAACTGCTTGAGGTGGTAGCGCAACCTGGGCTCGGGCATCAGCCGCTGATCTTCGCCACACAGGCTGGCATCGCCGCTGGCCCAGCAATGGGCGCCGAAGTTGAGCTTGCCGTCGGCCAGGTATTCGAGCTTGGCCGGGGCTTGCAGCCTCCAGTCCTGGCCACCGGTCTGGATATCGCCGCTGGCCAGGCGCCCGCGCCAGTTGCCCTGGTCCAGCTTGCCGTCCAGGCCCAGTGCCAGCTTGAGCTGCGGGCCTTGCAGGTCCAGTTGCAGCTTCTGGCTCTTGATATCGCCCTGGCCGCTGGCCGTCAGTGTGCCCAGCGCGGTTTCACCGACCTGGATGCCGGCCCCCTTGAGGTCGATTTGCGCCCGTTGCGCGCTGTCCAGGTTGGCATCGAGCTTGAGGCTCTGCAGGCGATTGTCGGCGAACACCAGTTGCTGGCCTTGCAGGTCGAGCTTGCCCTGCGGCGCCTTCAGGGTGCCGGCCACATCGAGGCGGCCGTTGAGCTGGCCACGCAGCTCGGGCCACAGCTGGCCGAGACGCGGCAGCTTGATATCGAGTTGCCCGGCCAAACGCTGTTGCAGGCGCCCGGAACCGTTGATGCGGTTGTCGCCCAGGCGGATGTCCAGGGTGCTCAGGTTCCACTGCTCGCCAGCGCCATCGGCCTTGGCCTGCAGCACCGCGGGCTGGCCGCGCAACTTGCCCTTGAGGTCGAGGTCGGCGTTGAACTTGAGTTGCTCGTTCTTCATTTCGCCCTGGCTGCGCAGCGGCCCGGCCAAAGTGCCCGGCAGCTCGGCGACCCAGTACGCCGGGTTGATCGCCGACAGATCCAGGGCGGTATCCCAGGCGATGCCATCGGCGAATTGCAGGTTCAGGTGGCCTTCGGCCTTGCCCTGGCCGGCGGCCAGCTTGAACTGGGGCAGGAAGATTTTCGTCAGGTCGCCGCTGAACGGGCTGCTGAGGCTGAACGCCCCCGCCGGGCCATCGAGGTCACCCTTGAAGTTACCCAGGTAGTTACCATCGCGATAGGCGACCTCGGCCGTGAAGCGGCGTACCGCCACCGCGGGCTCTTCGATCAGCGGGTACAGGCGATGCCAGGGGAAATCCAGCCAGTCGAGCCTGGCTTCGGCGTTCAGGCCCTGGCTCCAATCCAGCTGACCGGTCAGCTTGAGGTTCTGCTTGTCGTTGGCGCTCAGGTCCAGCGCGGCAATCTGCGCGCCCTTGGCGTCGACCTTGCCTTGCAGCGCCAGCGCCACCGGCCCCTGCTCGGCCGGCAGAGTGGCCTTGCCCAACAGTTGGTAACCCGCCTTGAGGTCGCCTTTGCCGGTCAGTTCCAGCTGATTGAGCATCAGGGTATCGGGCAGCTCGGCGCTGGCCTTGAAGCCATCGGCGGTGATCCGCACCTCGGCCGGCAGGTTCTCCGCCAGCGGTTGCAGCTCACCGCTCAATTGGCCTTGCAGGTAACCGCTGCTGTCGGCCGCAAGCCTGAGGGTCTTCAACAGGTCGCCGTCGACCTTCAGTGCCAGCGCCCAGGGTTCGCTGCCGGGCGCCGGCAGGGTCAGGGTACCGGTGGCGCTAAGTGGCCAGTCGCCGCTGGGCGACAACAAGCCCGAAAGCTTCAGGCTGAGGTCGTCGCGTTGCAGGCTCACCGAGTCGATCTGCAGGCCCTTGGCCGTCCACTGCGCCGCCAGTTGCAGGCCCTTGAGCGCCTCGCTGCCATTAAATTGCAAGCTACCGACCCGCACCTGCCCCAGCTCGATAGCCACAGGCAACTGCAGATCCGGCAGGCTGATCGGGCCGCTGCTTTGTTCTTCCGCGCCCGGTGGGAATTGCAGGCTGACCTGCTCCACGTCCAGTTGCTCGATGCACAGGGTCATGCGCATCAGGCACGCCGGCGACCAGGCGAATTTCGGCGCCTGGAGTTCGACCCGGCTGCTGTCCTGCTGCCACAACAGGTGATCGGCGCTCCACTGTCCGCCTAAGTGGCCGGCGAAGTTTTCCACGCTCAAGCCCGGCACCAGGCCCAGGGCCCAGCGACTGCCGGCCTGGGTGCCGAGAATCGAAGCCAGCGCCAGTACCAGCACCGCCACCAGCACAAGCAGCGCCAGCGCCACGATCTTCAAACCACGCTTCACAGCTCAGGCCCCATGGAAAAGTGCAAGCGAATGCCGCCGTCATCGTCCAGCGCATGGGCCAGGTCGAGGCGGATCGGCCCCACCGGGGACACCCAGCGCACACCGACACCGACCCCGGTCTTGAGGTTCGGCAGTTCAAGTTTGTCGAAGGAGTTGCCCTGGTCGACAAAGGTCGCCAGGCGCCATTTTTCCGCGATGGAGTACTGATACTCGAGGCTGCCGGCCACCATGTAGCGCCCGCCGATCCGGTCGCCGTCGGAGTTCTCCGGCGACAGGCTCTGGTAGTCGTAGCCGCGCACACTCTGATCGCCACCGGCGAAAAAGCGCAACGACGGCGGAACCTTCTTGTAACCGTTGGTGGCGCTGCCACCGAACTGCACCCGGCCGAGGAAACGATGGTTGTCCCATACCGTGGTCAGGCCCTTGAGCAGCACGGTGCCATATAACAGGTTGGTGTCCGAACCCAGCCCTTCCTTGGCCACCTTGCTGTCGAATTGCAGGCGATAGCCGTTGTGCGGGTCGATGCGGTTATCGCTGCGCAGGTAGGAATAGCTGATCCCGGGCATCAACAGGGTACTCAGGCCCGAGTCGTCGCCAAGGCGGTATTCCTCGCGTTGCCACTTCAACGAGATGACCCGCTGCCAGCCGCTGGGCAACTTGCTGTGCCACTCGGGACCGAGGGTGAGCAGTTTACTCAGGGTGTCGGTATTGGAGATTTCTTCGTTCTGGTAGCCGCCGGCAAAACGCAGCTTGTCGGTCAGCGGTGGGTCCAGCGGTATGTCGTAGAACAGGCCGACGTTCTGTCGCGGCGCGGAGACTTCCGCCTCCCAGCCATAGCTGTGGCCTTGGGCGTTGACCCAGTGTCGGGTCCAGTTGGCCTTGGCCCGCGGCCCGACGTCGGTGGAAAAGCCCAGGCCCAGGCCCATGGTGCGCGGCTTGCGGGTTTCCAGCTGGACCGCCACCGGAATCACCTCGGCGGCGGCCGCGGTCGGCGCCGCGTCGACCCGCACGCCCTCGAAATAACCGCTCGATTGCAGCGCCTGGTTAAGCTCGGCGATCAGTTCGGAATCGTAGGGGGTACCGGCCTTGAACGGCACCATGCGTTGCAGCAGGTCTTCGTCGAACGGCGTATCGCCGGCAAAACTGACCTTGCCCAGGGCGTAACGCGGGCCGCTTTCATAGACCAGCTCGATATCCGCCACCCCGGCCTGGGGGTCCACCGCCAGCTTCTGCCGGGTGAAGCGCCCGCTGAAAAAGCCGTAGCGCGACGCCTGGTTCTGGATCAGCCGCTTGGCGTCTTCGTAATGACCGTGATTGAGGACCGCGCCGCTTTTCAGCTGGTCGCTCCTGGGCACACGAAAGCCCTTGAGGGAGGCCGCCGGGCCGTCGACCCGGATGGTGACGTTGCGCAGGTGCACCGGCTCGCCAGGATCGATGTTCAGCACCAAACGCGGCTTTTCGCCGCCTTTGACTTCGCTGCTGATCTGCGGCTGGTAGTAGCCCAGGGCCTGGGCGGCCTTGCGGGCCTGCTCCTCGGCGCCACGGCTGAAACGCAGCAGGGCTTCCTCGTCGCGATCGCCCACCCCGCCGATGTAGCCTTCCACATTGGCCTTGAGTTCATCGTTGGAGGGTTTGACCCTGACGTCCAATTCGCTTTGCGCCAGTGCCGCACAGCTTGTGAACAGCAGCAACAAGCCGCTGGTGAATCTTCCTGAAAACTTCATAGGCGCGAATGCTATCACGAGCTGGGAGCCCGATAGAGCGCACAAATGTGAGGAAAGTTCTGTTCAGCCGGTCGCGCTTTGCAGAACCTGCGGGTTGGCGTGAAAGAAAACGTGCTCGCGGACCGGACCGACGGCGATCTCGCCAATCTCTTCATAACCCTGGCGCTCATAGAACGCCAGGTAACGCGGGTTGCCGGTGTCCAGCACCACCCCCTGGGAGTGTTCGTCCACCGCGCACCAGTTGTGCACCGCCTGCAGCAACTGCTCACCGAAATGCTTGCCCTGGAATTGCGGATGAATCCCCAGCAAGGGCAGGACGTGCACCGAGTCGCTGGGCAGGCAACCCAGCACCGCGGCGTGATAGTCCAGGTAACGCCGGGTGCAACGGAAACCGGTACTGAGCACCATGCGCAGGCGCCAGGCCCAACTCTCGGTAATACCCAGGCGACGCTGGGGCGGCGCGATCAGGGCGATGCCGATCAGCCGGTCATTGACCAGCAAGCCGATGGCCGGCAGGTCCTGAATGAAGTGCTGCTTGACCAGCTCCCGCACCGTGGCCCGCACCCGTTGTTCGTAACCCGGGCGTTCGGACTCGAACAGATAAGCGAAGGTCGGCTCATGGCGATAAGCCTGGTACAGCAGGGAACGGGCTTCGCGGGCGTAGCCGCTGTCGAGCATGTGAATGTCGGCGATGGCAGTCGAGGTTTCAGGCATGGCGATTGGTCTCCCCTGGGCCCGGCTTGAAGTGACCGCGCTGGGTGGCGGCGTTCTTCTGCGCGGTTGTTATAGCTACGAACCTTTCAGGCTCGTGATCGTTCCACCGCCCATCGACCTTAGCAGCGCATCTGTCCTGCCGCCACGCTGGCCGCCGCGCGACTTGTCGGCTAGCATCGCAGTTTTGCCAGGACTGCCGACCATGAAGATCGTCTCGTTCAACATCAACGGGCTGCGCGCCCGCCCCCATCAGTTGGCGGCGCTGATCGAAAAGCATCAACCGGACGTCCTCGGCCTGCAGGAAACCAAGGTGTCGGACGACCAGTTCCCCCTGGCCGAAGTCCAGGCGCTGGGTTATCACGTGCATTACCACGGGCAAAAAGGCCACTACGGCGTCGCCCTGCTCTCGCGCCTGGCGCCGCTGGACCTGTACAAAGGCTTCGATGGCGACGATGAAGATGCCCAGCGACGTTTTATCTGGGGCACCTTCGCCGATGCCGATGGCACCCCGGTGACCATCATGAACGGCTACTTCCCCCAGGGCGAAAGCCGCGACCACCCCACCAAGTTCCCGGCCAAGCAGCGCTTCTACAGCGACCTGCAGCACCTGCTGGAAACCCGCTTCAGCAACGAGCAGCCGCTGCTGGTCATGGGCGACGTGAACATTTCCCCGGAAGACTGCGACATCGGCATCGGCCCGGACAACATGAAACGCTGGCTGAAAACCGGCAAGTGCAGCTTCCTGCCGGAAGAGCGCGAGTGGATGGCCCGCCTGAAGAACTGGGGCCTGGTGGACAGTTTCCGTCACCTCAACCCCGAGGTGGCCGATCGCTTCAGCTGGTTCGACTACCGCAGCCGCGGTTTCGAGGACGAGCCCAAGCGCGGCCTGCGCATCGACCTGATCATGGCCTCTCGCGGCCTGCTGCCACGGATCAAGGATGCCGGGGTCGACTACGACCTGCGCGGCATGGAGAAACCTTCCGACCACGCACCGATCTGGCTCGAGCTGAGCTGATCGCCCGGCACAAAAAAGCCCATCCTGAGATGGGCTTTTTTATTGCTTCAGCGTCTCAACACAGCTCGACCCGGGTGCTGGTGCCAGCCTGCATGATGGCCTCGATGGCGGACTCACGGGTCGGCTCCGAGTCATACAAGTGGCTGACCAGGATCACCTCCTTGCCGGCCTTGAGATTGAAGTAAGGTTTGCCACCGGGGGCGATCTTCTTTTCGTAACTACCCGGGGACGTGCAGTGCTTGCGGAGCAGCGCAATGGCTGCCTCGACACTCTCACGACAAGGGTAACGGTCGCTTTGAAGCATGGTCTGCGCGTCCTTGGACTTCAGCAAGAACCTGAAACCACCGCTGCCATATTGCTTCAGCTCGAACCAGCCACTCATTTCATACTCCTTTGACACAAGCAAATTGCAGCCAGGGCTGCATCGACGCCTGGTGACGACGAGAGTCGGCGGGCGCCAATTCCCCTCCAGACAAAGTTTTCAACTCTACTGAGCCAGCCGTGCCGGGTCTTTAAGAGCATTCTGAAAAGCCAGGGGAACGCTCCGATTACCCCCATCAACTGTCACATCCCCGTCACCTCCCCGACTTAATCTCGCCGCACTCGCTCCCGCCATAGAAGGCCATTGCCGCATGTCACGCGTTTGTACCGTCAGTGAACCGGACCTCTGGTGCCGAACCCTCTGCCTGCTGCTGGTCGGCTTCGTCTGCTACGCCCTGCCCTGGTCGGTGTTCGCCGCCCTGCCCCTGGCCGGCGACAACCAGCCGGTGCTGCGCATCCAGGGTTCCAACACCATCGGTGCCGCGCTGGGCCCGGCCCTGGTCAAGGGCCTGATGCAAGAACAGGGTTTGCTCGACATACGGATCGAGGCGACGGACAAAGACAACGAGCGTCGGGTGACCGGCCAGAGTGCCCAGGGCCGGCGCGTTGTCGTCGAGATCGCCGCGCATGGCTCCAGTACCGGCTTTGCCGCGTTGAAGAACGCCAGCGCCGACCTCGCCGCCGCGTCGCGGCCGATCAAGGACAGCGAACTGGTGGAGCTGGAAGCCCTCGGCGACCTGAAAGACCCCGACGCCGAACAGGTGATCGCCATCGACGGCCTGGCCATCATCCTCCACCCGCACAACCCGCTGGCGCGGCTGGACACCGAACAACTGGCGCGGGTGTTCAGCGGCGAGGTGAAAACCTGGGAAGAACTGGGCGGCGTCGGCGGCGCCATTCACCTGTACGCCCGCGATGACCGCTCCGGCACCTACGACACCTTCAAGGAACTGGTGCTGGCCCGCCGCGACAAGAACCTGAGCCCCGCGGCGAAACGCTTCGAGTCCAGCGAACAACTCTCCGACGCGGTCAGCCGCGACCCCCAGGGCATCGGTTTTATCGGCCTGCCTTATGTGCGCCAGGCCAAGGCCGTGGCGATCGTCGATGGCGGCTCGCAACCGATGCTGCCCCTCGACAGCCTGATCGCCACCGAGGACTACCCATTGTCACGGCGCCTGTACTTCTACCTGCCGCCCGATGAGCAAAACCCCTGGGCCAGGGCCCTGGTGCGTTTCGCCCAGAGCGCCAGGGGCCAGGCCATAGTCGCGGCCAACGGTTTTATCGCCCAGACGGTGCTGGCCATGAGTGTCGCCCCCGCCCCGCAGATGCCCGAGGGTTACCAGGCCATCGCCCGGCAGGCGCAGCGCCTGACCGTGAATTTTCGCTTCGAGGAAGGCAGCGCCACCCTCGACAACAAGGCGCGCCAGGACCTGCCACGGGTCCTGGACTTTCTCAAGCGGCACGACAAGCTGGCCAAGCGCGTGACCCTGGTCGGCTTCGGCGATGCCAAGAACGATCCGGCCCGCGCGGCGCTGCTGTCCAAGCTCAGAGCCATGACCGTGCGCCGGGAGCTGGTGAGAAACGGTGTGGTGTTGCGCGAGATCCGCGGTTTTGGCGCGCAGATGCCGGTCGCGGCCAATACCGCGGACGAGGGGCGGATCAAGAATCGGCGGGTGGAAGTCTGGGTGTATTGAGAGAGAAACCCGCGGTGTAATCGAGGACGCTTCGCGGGCAAGCCTCGCTCCTACAGATTCTTCCGTAGGAGCGACGCTTGCCCACGATCGCTTTTAATGCCCGCTGCGCAGCATTTCCTTGGGCACGTACTTGCCGATTTCGAACTTGCCGATGGCCGCGCGGTGTACTTCGTCCGGGCCATCGGCCAGGCGCAGCGTACGCTGCATGGCGTACATGTAGGCCAGCGGGAAATCGTTGGAGACCCCGGCCCCGCCATGAATCTGGATGGCCCGGTCGATCACCTTCAAGGCCACGTTCGGCGCCACCACCTTGATCTGGGCAATTTCGCTTTTCGCCACCTTGTTACCGACGGTGTCCATCATGTACGCCGCCTTCAGGGTCAGCAGGCGTGCCATGTCGATCTCCATCCGCGAGTCGGCGATCTTGTCGATATTACCGCCCAGGCGCGCCAGCGGCTTGCCGAAAGCGGTACGGCTCACCGCACGCTTGCACATCAGTTCCAGCGCGCGCTCGGCCATGCCGATCGAACGCATGCAGTGGTGAATCCGGCCCGGGCCAAGGCGGCCCTGGGCGATCTCGAAACCACGGCCTTCACCCAGCAGCACGTTCTCGTACGGCACCCGCACATTGTCGAACAGCACTTCGGCATGGCCGTGGGGGGCGTCGTCGTAACCGAACACCGGCAGCGGCCGGACAATCTTCACCCCGGGGGTATCGACCGGCACCAGGATCATCGAATGCTGCTGGTGGCGCGGCGCGTCCGGGTTGCTCAGGCCCATGAAGATCAGGATCTTGCAGCGCGGGTCGCAGGCTCCCGAGGTCCACCACTTCTTGCCGTTGATCACCCACTCGTCGCCATCGCGCACCGCACGGGCCGCCATGTTGGTGGCATCGGACGACGCCACGTCCGGCTCCGTCATGGCGAAGGCGGAGCGGATCTCGCCGCGCAGCAGCGGCTCCAGCCAGCGTTGCTTCTGCTCTTCATTGGCGTAACGCACCAGCACTTCCATGTTGCCGGTGTCCGGTGCCGAGCAGTTGAAGGGTTCCGGCCCCAGCAGGGAGCGGCCCATGATTTCCGCCAGCGGTGCGTATTCGAGGTTGGTCAGGCCGGCGCCGAGTTCCGACTCGGGCAGGAACAGGTTCCACAGGCCCTCGGCCTTGGCCTTGAGTTTGAGCTCTTCCATGATCGCCGTCGGCTGCCAGCGATCGCCTTCGGCGACCTGGCGCTCGAACACCGCTTCAGCCGGATAGACATAAGTGTCCATGAACGCGGTCACGCGCTCACGCAGTTCCTGAACCTTGGGTGAATAGGCGAAATCCATGGGCAGCTACCTTCTTGGCGAGGTGGTTGAGGGCATGGAACCGATGCTAGAACAGCTTACGAAAATTTACCTAGCCTATTCTCGGCGTGTATTAACATTCATCACCGATATATGATTGACTGATCAGGCAGGTCATCAACCCATCCCTCCCGACCCTAACAATAAGAGTGCAGCGCAATGAATCTGAGCAAGGTCGACCTCAACCTTTTCATCGTCTTCGACGCGATCTACACCGAAGCCAACCTGACCCGCGCCGGGCAGATCGTCGGCATCACTCAGCCCGCTGTCTCCAACGCCCTGGCCCGCCTGCGCGAGACCTTCAACGACCCGCTGTTCGTGCGGACCGCCCAGGGCATGGTGCCCACGCCCATGGCGCAGAACATCATCGGCCCGGTGCGCAACGCCCTTTCGCTGCTGCGGGTGTCGGTGCAGGAAAGCCGCATCTTCAACCCCTTGCAGGCGGTCAAGACCTACCGCATCAGCATGACCGACCTGACCGAGGCGGTGATCCTGCCGCCGCTGTTCCAGCGCCTGCGGCGCCTGGCGCCCACGGTGATCATCGAGAGCTTCCTGTCCAAACGCCGGGAAACCACCAAGGAACTGGCCGCCGGCCGCCTGGATTTCGCCGTCGATGCCCCGCTCAACACCGACCCGCAGGTCCGCCACGTCAAGCTGATGGAAGACCGCTATGTGTGCGCCATGCGCAAGAGCCACCCGCTGGCGAACAAGGAAAAACTCAGCCTCGACGACTACCTGTCGCTGACCCACATCCATATTTCCAGCCGTCGCAGCGGCCTGGGTTACGTCGACCTGGCCCTGGGCAAGATGGGCATCCAGCGCAAGATCGCCCTGCGTTCCCAGCATTACCTGATGGCCTCGCAAGTGCTGCAGCAGACCGACATGGTCATGACCGTGCCCGAGCGCTTCGCCCGGCGCCATGACCTGCAGGCGTTCAACCTGCCGGTCAACGACGTACCGCCGCTGGAAACCCACCTCTACTGGCACGAAAGCACCGACCAGGACCCGGCCAACCGCTGGATGCGCGAGCAGATGATCGAGCTGTGCCAGCAGGTGACGGCCCACGAGAAAAAACTCGAAAAGTGATGTGCAGGCGCAACGCTTGCCCGCGATAAGGGAGAACGTGGTGGTTCAGGGAAACCTCAGCGTACCCATCGCGGGCAAGCCTCGCTTCTACAGATAGGGCGGCATCCTGCTTGACGTATACGTCAACCTCGAATTAGCTTAACGCCAAGACCTTTTTCGAGTGCCCCCATGAGCAGCCAGACCTACAGCATTTCCGACCTTGCCCGCGAGCTCGACATCACCACCCGGGCCATCCGTTTCTATGAAGAACAAGGCCTGCTCGCCCCCGAACGCCGTGGCCAGGAACGCATCTACTCGCCACGGGACAAGGTCAGCCTGAAGCTGATCCTGCGCGGCAAGCGCATCGGCTTCTCCCTGGCCGAATGCCGCGAACTGATCGAACTCTACGACCCCAGCAGCGGCAACCTGAAACAGCTGCACAGCATGCTGGCGAAAATCGCCGAGCGCCGTGAGCAGCTGGAGCAACAGTTGCTGGACATCGAACAGATGAAGCTGGAGCTGGACACCGCGGAAGAGCGCTGCACCCAGGCGCTGGAGCAGACCATCCAGAATCAGAAAAGCGCCGTGCAGTAACCGCCCCAGGCGATCGCTCGCAAAGCGGCCGCGCCAGCAACACAGACAATCTGCCAGACAGACCGTAGCGCCTGGTTTTGCGTCGACTTCGTCGCCGAACGCAGCCTGCGACAGCGGCTACATTAGTGCCCACTTAATATAGGTAAAGCTCTCATGTCCCTTCCCACCCATGTCCGCCTGGTCGAAGTCGGTCCTCGCGACGGATTGCAGAACGAAGCCCAGCCCATCAGCGTCGCCGACAAGGTGCAACTGGTGGATGCCCTGAGCGCGGCCGGGCTCGGCTATATAGAAGTCGGCAGTTTCGTCTCGCCCAAATGGGTGCCGCAGATGGCCGGGTCCGCCGAGGTGTTCGCGCAGATCCAGCGCAAGCCGGGGGTGACCTACGGCGCCCTCGCCCCGAACCTGCGCGGTTTCGAAGACGCCCTGGCCGCCGGGGTCAAGGAAGTCGCGGTGTTCGCCGCCGCCTCCGAGGCGTTTTCCCAGCGCAACATCAACTGCTCCATCAGCGAGAGCCTGGAACGCTTCGTGCCGATCATGGAGGCAGCGAAACAGCAAGGCGTTACCGTGCGCGGTTACGTGTCCTGCGTGCTGGGCTGCCCTTACGAAGGCGAGGTAGCGCCGGAACAGGTCGCCGTGGTCGCCCGCGAGCTGTACAGCATGGGCTGCTACGAAGTGTCCCTGGGCGACACCATCGGCACCGGCACCGCCGGCGCTACCCGCCGCATGTTCGAGGTGGTGGCCGCCCACGTTCCGCGGGACAAGCTCGCCGGGCACTTCCACGACACTTATGGCCAGGCCCTGGCCAATATCTACGCCAGCCTGCTGGAGGGCATCGCGGTGTTCGACAGCTCGATCGCCGGGCTCGGCGGCTGCCCCTATGCCAAGGGCGCCAGCGGTAACGTCGCCAGCGAGGACGTGCTGTACCTGCTCAACGGACTGGGCATCGAAACCGGTATCGACATGGAGCGCCTGATCCTCGCCGGCCAGCAGATCTGCTCCGTGCTGGGGCGGCCCACCGGCTCGCGCGTCGCCAAGGCCCGTTACCCAGGTTGAGGGGCACGCCTGTTTCAGGGTGTTACCGGCCGCTCTGGCACACACTCAAAACGGGTAACACGGAAACAGTTTGTCGATTTTCTAGCGGTACAGATGAAAGACCTTTTTTATCAAGCCATTGATTTTAAAGGACTTTAAAAAGTTGGCATGGCTTCTGCTATATCTCTGGCATAACAAGAATAAAAAGCAGCAAAGCTAATAAAAATAAGACGAAACGACTCTGACATAACAAAAACAACACGGCAGAGACGCAGCTAACAGATTTTTTTGGAGAGGATGTGTTTTCCAGGGTGTCTTTAACAATAAGAGCCACCCGCAACCGGGCAGAGAACAATAAAACTACCCCAAGGTAGCTCCCGAACTGGTTGGTCGCTCAAGCGAGAAAATAGATCAGCGCTCAAAAAAATACGTTTGCTCTTGATCCCGGATGGGGATCGCCAAAAACAGCGGTAAAGGGTAACGGTTGCCAAAAACAACAACAGACCGCCCCTCAATAATAAAAAAAGAGCACGCAACGACAAAAATTAAAGGGGAGCTTCGGCTCCCCTTTGTGCTTTCCGGCCTTCCTGTTTCCCTCCCCCCTCCTGCCTCGGCTGCGCCCCCCAACGGCTCGCGAGCCGCTCCCGCACATATTCGCGGGAGCCTGCTCGAATGGCTCAGGAACGCCCGCGCAACTCCTCGATGCTGATCTCGCGCATCCTGAACTTCTGGATCTTGCCGGTCACGGTCATCGGGAACTCCTCGACGAACTTGAAGTAACGCGGCGTCTTGAAGTGAGCGATACGTGCCTTGCACCAGGCCTGCAGCTCCTCCTCGCTGGCGCTGTGGCCAGGATGGAACTTGATCCAGGCGACGATCTCCTCGCCATATTTCGAGCACGGGATACCGATCACCTGCACGTCGGCCACCGCCGGGTGGGTGAAGAAAAACTCCTCCAGCTCGCGCGGATAAATGTTCTCGCCGCCGCGGATGATCATGTCCTTGTTACGCCCGGCGATGCACACGTAACCCTGCTCGTTCATGGTCGCCAGGTCGCCGGTGTGCATCCAGCCGGCCTGGTCGATGGCTTCGGCCGTGCCCTGGGGGTTGTTCCAGTAGCCCAGCATCACGCTGTAACCGCGGGTGCAGAGCTCGCCGATGGTGCCGCGCGGCACGATATTGCCCGCCTCGTCGATGATCTTGCTTTCCAGCTGCGGCTGGGTGCGACCGACCGTGGTCACGCGCAGCTCAAGCTCGTCCGCCGGGCCGGTCTGCAACGACACCGGGCTGGTTTCGGTCATGCCGTAGGCAATCTGCACTTCGCTCATGTGCATCTCGCTGATGACCCGGCGCATCACCTCGATCGGACAGGTGGCCCCGGCCATGATCCCGGTGCGCAGGCTCGACAGGTCGAACTCGGCACGCCGTGGTTGATCGAGCATGGCGATGAACATGGTCGGCACGCCGTACAGCCCGGTGGCCTTTTCCTCGGCCACGGCGCCCAGGGTCAGCAGCGGATCGAAGGCATCGTTGGGGTAGATCATGGTCGTGCCGTGGGTCACGCAGCCCAGGTTGCCCATGACCATGCCGAAGCAGTGGTACAGCGGCACCGGGATCACCAGGCGGTCCTCGTGGCCCAGGCCCAGGCTCTCGCCGACCATGTAACCGTTATTGAGGATGTTGTAGTGGCTAAGGGTCGCGCCCTTGGGGAAACCGGTGGTGCCGGAGGTGTACTGGATATTCACCGCCTGGTCGGGGTCCAGGCTGTCCTGGCGTTCGCGCAGCGCTTCGACGCTGACGCCGGCCCCCAGGTCGGCCAACTGCGACCAGGGCAGAAAGCCCGACGGCGGCTGGGCATCGAGGCTGATCACGCCGCGCAAATCCGGCAGGCGCTCGCTTTGCAGTTGGCCGATGGACTGCTGCGCCAGCTCGGGTGCCAGGCCCTGGAGCATGGCGTGGTAGTCGGAGGTCTTGAACGCGCCGGCGCACACCAGCCACTGGCAGCCAGACTGCTTGAGCACGTATTCCAGTTCGGAGCTGCGATAGGCCGGATTGATGTTCACCAGGATCGCGCCGATCTTGGCGCTGGCGAACTGGCTGATGCACCACTGGGCACAGTTGGGAGCCCAGATGCCCAGCCGGTCGCCGGTCTTGAGCCCCAGGGCCAGCAGCGCCCGGGCATGCAGATCGACGGTTTCGGCCAGTTGCTGCCAGCTGTAGCGCAACTGCTGATGACGCACCACCAGGGCTTCGCCCCGCGGGTATGACGCCACCGTGCGATCGAACGCCTGACCGATGGTCAGCGCCAGCAAGGCCTTGTCCTGCGTGCCGCGAGTGTAGCTGCGCCCCGGCGCGGATGCGGGTTGATCCATGATGACCCCTATTGTCTTTATTAGTGGGTAAGCATGAGCCAGGCATGTAGCGAAGGAGCCTGGCCCCCAGCGAAAACGCCCCTACTCTGGCGTAAGTTGACGTTTACGTAAAGGGTGATTGACAGCCACCCGTCGCAGGCTTACGTTAACGTAAAGGTGAGAGCCGAATCAGCCGCTCTCCACAGCCCGACTCCCTGACATAAAAACAAGTTTGAAGGTGCCCCCATGAGCTATCCGACCCTGAACTTTGCCCTCGGCGAAACCATCGACATGCTCCGCGACCAGGTGCAGGCCTTCGTCAAGGCCGAGCTGGCGCCACGGGCGGCACAGATCGACATCGACAACCTGTTCCCCGCCGACATGTGGCGCAAGTTCGGCGACATGGGCCTGCTGGGCATCACCGTGCCGGAAGAATACGGCGGTGCCGGCCTGGGCTACCTGGCCCACGTGGTGGCCATGGAAGAAATCAGCCGCGGCTCGGCCTCGGTCGCCCTCTCCTACGGCGCCCACTCCAACCTCTGCGTCAACCAGATCAACCGCAACGGTAACCACCAACAGAAAAGCCACTACCTGCCCAAGCTGATCAGCGGCGAACACATCGGCGCCCTGGCCATGAGCGAACCCAACGCCGGCTCCGATGTGGTCTCGATGAAGCTGCGCGCCGACAAGCGTGGCGATCGCTATGTGCTCAACGGCAGCAAGACCTGGATCACCAACGGCCCCGACGCCAACACCTATGTGATCTACGCCAAGACCGACCTGGAAAAGGGCCCGCACGGCATCACCGCGTTCATCGTCGAGCGCGACTGGAAAGGCTTCAGCCGCAGCAACAAGTTCGACAAGCTGGGCATGCGCGGCTCCAACACCTGCGAGCTGTTCTTCGACGATGTGGAAGTGCCGGAAGAGAACATCCTCGGCGTGCTCAATGGCGGCGTTAAGGTACTGATGAGCGGCCTGGACTACGAGCGCGTGGTGCTCTCCGGCGGCCCGACCGGGATCATGCAGGCCTGCATGGACCTGGTGGTGCCCTACATCCACGACCGCAAGCAGTTCGGCCAGAGCATCGGCGAGTTCCAGCTGATCCAGGGCAAGGTCGCCGACATGTACACCCAGCTCAACGCCAGCCGCGCCTACCTGTATGCCGTGGCCCAGGCCTGCGAGCGCGGCGAGACCACGCGCAAGGACGCCGCCGGGGTGATCCTCTACAGCGCCGAACGCGCCACCCAGATGGCCCTGGACGCGATCCAGATCCTTGGCGGCAACGGCTATATCAACGAGTTCCCCGCCGGCCGCCTGCTGCGCGACGCCAAGCTGTATGAAATCGGCGCCGGCACCAGCGAAATCCGCCGCATGCTGATCGGTCGCGAACTGTTCAACGAAACCAAGTAAGAGCAGCTGCAAGTTGCGAGCTACAAGCGGCAAGCCATAGCTGCCGTAACGCCGATTCACTCTTGCAGCTTGAAGCTTGTCGCTTCGAGCTGCGCTGGGAGCCCCAATGATTCTGAAGTCTCAGCTCAACCCAAAATCACCAGAGTTCGCGCAGAACGCTGCCAGCATGCTGGCCCAGGTCGACGCCCTGCATACCCTGCTCGCCCAGGTCCAGCAAGGCGGCGGCGCCAAGGCCCAGGAACGGCACACCTCGCGTGGCAAACTGCTGCCGCGCGAGCGCATCAACCGCCTGCTCGACCCGGGCTCGCCCTTCCTCGAAGTCAGCCAGCTGGCGGCGTATCAGGTGTATGGCGAAGACGTGCCGGCCGCCGGGGTGATTGCCGGCATCGGCCGGGTCGAAGGCGTCGAATGCATGATCGTGGCCAACGACGCCACGGTGAAAGGCGGCTCCTACTACCCACTGACCGTGAAAAAACACCTGCGCGCCCAGACCATCGCCCAGCAGAACCGCCTGCCCTGCATCTACCTGGTGGATTCCGGCGGCGCCAACCTGCCGCGCCAGGACGAGGTGTTCCCCGACCGCGAACACTTCGGGCGGATCTTCTTCAACCAGGCCAACATGAGCGCCCAGGGCATCCCGCAGATCGCCGTGGTCATGGGCTCCTGCACCGCCGGTGGCGCCTACGTGCCGGCCATGGCCGACGAAGCGATCATGGTCCGCGAGCAGGCCACCATCTTCCTCGCCGGCCCGCCGCTGGTGAAAGCCGCCACCGGTGAAGTGGTCAGCGCCGAAGACCTTGGCGGCGCCGATGTGCACTGCAAGATCTCCGGCGTCGCCGACCATTACGCCGACAGCGACGAGCACGCCCTGGCCCTGGCCCGGCGCAGCATCGCCAACCTCAACTGGCGCAAGCAGGGCGAGTTGCAGCAACGCGCGCCGATCGCCCCGCTGTATGCCAGCGACGAGCTGTACGGGGTAATTCCGGCGGACGCCAAACAACCTTTCGATGTGCGCGAAGTCATCGCGCGGCTGGTGGACGCTTCGCTCTTCGATGAGTTCAAGGCGCTGTTCGGCACCACCCTGGTGTGCGGCTTCGCCCACCTGCACGGCTACCCGATCGCCATCCTCGCCAACAACGGCATCCTCTTCGCCGAGGCCGCGCAGAAAGGCGCGCACTTCATCGAACTGGCCTGCCAGCGCGGCATCCCGCTGCTGTTCCTGCAGAACATCACCGGCTTCATGGTCGGGCAGAAATACGAAGCCGGCGGCATCGCCAAGCACGGTGCCAAGCTGGTGACCGCGGTGGCCTGCGCCAAGGTGCCGAAGTTCACGGTGATCATCGGCGGCAGCTTTGGCGCCGGTAACTACGGCATGTGCGGCCGCGCCTACGACCCACGTTTCCTGTGGATGTGGCCCAATGCACGGATCGGCGTGATGGGCGCCGAGCAGGCCGCCGGGGTGCTGGTGCAGGTCAAGCGCGAGCAGGCCGAACGCGGCGGGCAGCCATTCAGCGCCGCCCAGGAAGCCGAGATCAAGCAGCCGATCCTCGACCAGTACGAACACCAGGGCCATCCGTATTATTCCAGCGCCCGGCTGTGGGACGACGGCGTCATCGACCCGGCGCAGACCCGCGACGTCCTGGCGCTGGCCCTGTCCGCGTCCCTCAACGCCCCTATCGAACAGAGCCGCTTCGGCGTGTTCCGCATGTGACCCGGAGCGAAACCGACATGAACGACTTCAACACCCTGGAACTGCTGAAGGACCCGCGTGGTTTCGCCACCCTGTGGCTCAGCCGCGAGGAAAAGAACAACGCCTTCAACGCCGAAATGATCCGCGAGCTGATCCTCGCCCTGGATCAGGTGCAAAGCGATCCGGCCCTGCGTTTCTTGCTGGTGCGCGGCCGCGGCAAGCATTTCAGCGCCGGCGCCGACCTGGCCTGGATGCAGCAGTCGGCCGAACTCGACTACCACACCAACCTCGACGACGCCCGCGAGCTGGCCGAACTGATGTACAACCTGGCCAAGCTGAAGATCCCGACCCTGGCCGTGGTGCAAGGCGCGGCCTTTGGCGGCGCCCTGGGCCTGATCAGTTGCTGCGACATGGCCATCGGTGCCGACGATGCGCAGTTCTGCCTCTCGGAAGTACGCATCGGCCTGGCCCCGGCGGTGATCAGCCCGTTCGTGGTGCAAGCCATCGGCGAACGCGCGGCGCGCCGCTACGCCCTGACCGCCGAGCGTTTCAGCGGCCAGCGGGCCCGGGAAATCGGCCTGCTGGCGGAAAGCTACCCGGCGACCGAGCTGGAACAACAAGTAGCGTCGTGGATCGACAACCTGCTGCTCAACAGCCCGTGCGCCATGCGCGCCAGCAAGGACCTGCTGCGCGAAGTCGGCAACGGCGCCCTGACCCCGGCCCTGCGCCGCTACTGCGAAAACGCCATTGCCCGCATCCGCGTCAGCCCCGAAGGCCAGGAAGGCCTGCGCGCCTTTCTGCAAAAGCGCTCGCCCAGCTGGCAGCCCGACAAGATCACCAAGGAGTCGCGTTAATGAGCGCCCCTGTCCTGACCACCCTGCTGGTGGCCAACCGCGGCGAGATCGCCTGCCGCGTGATGCGCACCGCCAAGGCCCTGGGCCTGACCACCGTGGCCGTGCACAGCGCCACCGACCGTGACGCCCGCCACAGCCGCGAAGCCGACCTGCGCATCGACCTGGGCGGCAGCAAGGCCGCCGACAGCTACCTGCAGATCGACAAACTGATCGCCGCCGCCAAGGCCAGCGGCGCCCAGGCGATTCACCCCGGCTACGGTTTTCTCTCGGAGAACGCCGGCTTCGCCCGCGCCATCGAAGCCGCCGGCCTGATCTTCCTCGGCCCGCCGGCGTCGGCCATCGACGCCATGGGCAGCAAATCGGCGGCCAAGGCACTGATGGAAACCGCCGGCGTGCCCCTGGTCCCCGGTTACCACGGCGAAGCCCAGGACCTGGAAACCTTCCGCGTCGCCGCCGAACGCATCGGCTACCCGGTGCTGCTCAAGGCCACCGCCGGCGGTGGCGGCAAGGGCATGAAAGTGGTGGAGGACGTCAGCCAACTGGCCGAAGCCCTGGCCTCGGCCCAGCGTGAGGCGCAGTCGTCCTTCGGCGATTCGCGGATGCTGGTGGAAAAATACGTGCTCAAGCCGCGCCATGTGGAGATCCAGGTGTTCGCCGACCAGCACGGCAACTGCCTGTACCTCAACGAGCGCGACTGCTCGATCCAGCGGCGCCACCAGAAAGTCGTCGAAGAAGCCCCGGCCCCCGGCCTGAGCGTCGAGCAGCGCAAGGCCATGGGCGAAGCCGCGGTGCGCGCGGCGCAGGCCATCGGTTACGTCGGCGCCGGCACCGTGGAGTTCCTGCTGGATTCGCGCGGCGAATTCTTCTTCATGGAAATGAACACCCGCCTGCAAGTGGAGCACCCGGTCACCGAAGCCATCACCGGGCTGGACCTGGTGGCCTGGCAAATCCGCGTGGCCCAGGGCGAAGCGCTGCCGATCACCCAGGATCAGGTGCCGCTGATCGGGCACGCGATCGAAGTGCGGCTGTACGCCGAGGACCCGGGCAACGACTTCCTCCCGGCCACCGGGCGCCTGGCGCTGTACCGCGAATCGGCGGCGGGTCCTGGACGTAGGGTCGACAGCGGCGTCGAGCAAGGCGACAGCGTGTCGCCGTTCTACGACCCGATGCTCGGCAAGCTGATTGCCTGGGGCGAAAACCGCGAGCAGGCGCGTTTGCGCCTGCTGGCCATGCTCGACGAGTTCGCCATCGGTGGGCTGAAGACCAACCTGGCGTTCCTGCGGCGCATCATCGCCCATCCGGCCTTCGCCGCCGCCGAGCTGGATACCGGCTTTATCCCGCGCTATCAGGATCAGTTGCTGCCACCGGCCAGCGCCTTGAGCGACGAGTTCTGGCAGGCCGCCGCCCAGGCGTTCGCCCAGAGCCAGCCGGATCAGACGCGCGCCGACGACCGCCATTCCCCCTGGGCCAAGGCCAGCGGCCTGCGCATCGGCCTGCCGCGGGAAACCGTGCTGCACCTCGACTGCGAGGGCCAGGACCGGGCGATCAAGCTGGACCCCCACAACGCGGCCATGGCCTTGCACGGCGAGCAGCTGTCGATCGAACACAAGGGGCTGCGCCAGCAGCACCGGGCGATTCGCCAGGGCGACAGCCTGTATCTGCAGTGGCAGGGCGAGATGCACCGGGTCACGGCCTATGACCCAATTGCCGCGGTGGAGGCCAGCCACAGCCATCAGGGCGGCCTGACCGCGCCCATGAACGGCAGCATCGTGCGGGTTCTGGTGCAAGCCGGGCAGAGCGTCGAAGCCGGCGCGCAACTGGTGGTCCTGGAAGCGATGAAGATGGAACACAGCATCCGCGCACCGCAAGCCGGGGTGGTCAAGGCGCTGTATTGCCAGGAAGGCGAAATGGTCAGTGAGGGAAGTGCCCTGGTGGAGCTGGAATAAGCTCCTGAGGCAGAAGATCGTTCCCGCAGCCTTGCGGGAACGATCGTATTTTTACGTCAGAATTTAGCGGTAGCCTGCACCACGACACCAATAATCCGACAATCATCGCTGTAAAGCGCCTTCGGGTAAGTCGGATTCAGCGGCACCAGATAACGCTGCCCACCCTCCTCCACCAGCTTGCGGAAAATCGCTTCGGTGCTGCCCGGGCATTGCACGATCACCAGCTTGCCGGGAACCGCCTCCACCGCCGGGTCCACCAGGATCAACATGTCCTGGGCGATGCTCAGGCCACTGGGGGCAATCATCGCGTCGCCCACCACGACCAGCCAGAAAGCCGAGCCTTCGGCCTGGTAGTCAGAGAGCTCGTAACGCTCGCTGGCGTAGCCCGCGCCACCGGCCTCGCGCACCTCGCCAACGCCCCGCCAGTCGCTGACCGGGTAGCGGAAGTACGGGTTGTACTTCTGCACCAACGACGGCCCTTCCAGCAGCAGCTGGCCCTCGTCATCCACCTGTGGTTTTTCGCGGATCACCAGCGCGACTTCGAGAAAACCCAGGCCGATTTCTTCCAGCACCCGGTTCATGTCTTCGATCTTCGGCTGGCGCCGTTTGCTCAGCCAGTGGCCGATGCCGCCCTGGGACATGCCCAGGCGCTCCGCGAGCTTTTCTTGCGTGACCTTGCGGTCCTTCATGTTGGATTTAACCAACTCGATCCATTTGTCCATGGAGCGGAACAATACGTTGTGTATTTCGGCCCTCAACACACAAGTTGTAGTATTTGAAACCTAGTCACAAATACATTAAGTATTACCATTCCTCAGACCCTCTTATTCCACGTCAAAGGATGGAACCGCTCATGAGCACAACCAGCAAAGATGCACCGGAACTGGAAACCGATGTCGGCTTCAACGCCCTCAAGGACAGCGAGGCCGCCCGTCGGGCCATGGACTACTACTTGAAACCGGCTATTGCAGAAGCGTCGATCGACGAGAAGTTCTTCGAGGTCAAACACAGCATCAGCAGCGAGGAAGCGATGATCCACGCTTCCGACCTGCTGCGCTGCGCCGCGGCCAGTGCCTACGAGGCTGCCGACCACCTGCGGGGTACCCGGCGGGACCTGGCGTTTTCCGTGGTGCACATGATCGACATGGCCAAGGCGCTGGTGGATCGCTCGCTGGACAGCCATCGCCCGGAATGAGTGCCACGGCAGAATTCGCCCACAGCCGATCCGGCCGATGAACAGGGCTGGCAACAGGGACAGGAAATTATTTTCTAAAAGGCGGGGAAAAACATTTGACTTGCAAATGATAATGATTATTATTGCAAGCAACTGGTCGCGAGATCAGTCGATAACCCAAGAGACCTTAGGTCGGACTCCTGGATTATCTCCTCATCAGGCTAATCACGGTTTTTGACCCGGCTTTTTGCCGGGTCTTTTTTTTCTGCCAGTTTTTCTGGCTTGGCTTCAGGCTAATGAAGACTGGGTCCCGCTAAATTGGCGGCGATGATAGCAAAAGAATGCCTCATTGCAAGCCGACGCCCGCCGCAACGGCTCGCAAATGCAAAAACAGCGCTTGAGAATCAATCGCATAGCTTCTAAGCTGCTTTCGCGTCAAGGACGACGCCCCCCCCTCCCGCCGAAATTGCCCCCCTGCAACTCCCCGCCTTGCTAAAGTAACGGCCATAAAAATCCTGCTCAGGAATCATGACCGTGGCCCAAAGCTCGTTTCAAATCTCTGCCAATTTCGACAGCGGCAATATCGAAGTACTGGATGCCAGCAACCCCTCGCAAGTCCTGCTGGCCATCAAGCCCGACACCCGCAGCGCGCATTTCCAGTGGTTCCACTTCAAGGCCAGCGGCCTGCATGTCGGCCAGGAACACTGGTTCCGCCTGAGCAATGCCAGCAAATCCTCGTACAACAAGGCCTGGAGCGGCTACCAGGCGGTGGCGTCCTACGATCACGTCAACTGGTTCCGCGTGCCGACGATTTTTGAAGGCGACACCCTGCGCTTCTGCCTGGAAGCCACCCAGACCCACGCCTGGTTCGCCTACTTCGAACCCTACAGCCGCGGTCGGCACGACTGGCTGATCGATCAGGCACTGACCAAGGCCGGCGCCGAACTGCTGGCCACCGGCAAAAGCGTCGAGGGCCGTGACATCCAGCTGCTGCGCAAAGGCAACGGCGGCGAAGGCCGGCGCAAGGTCTGGATCATCGCCCAGCAGCACCCTGGCGAGCACATGGCCGAATGGTTCATGGAGGGCGTGATCGAGCGCCTGCAGCACCGCGACGATGCCGAGCTGAACAGGCTGCTGGCCAGCGCCGATCTGTACCTGGTACCGAACATGAACCCCGACGGCGCTTTCCACGGTCATTTGCGCACCAACGCCATGGGCCAGGACCTGAACCGCGCCTGGCAGAGCGCCAGCCGGGAGCTCAGCCCGGAAGTGCTGTTCGTCCAGCAGCAGATGGAGCAGTACGGTGTCGACCTGTTCCTCGACGTGCACGGCGACGAAGAAATCCCCCATGTGTTCACCGCCGGCTGCGAGGGCAACCCGGGCTACACGCCGCGCCTGGCCAAGCTCGAGGAGCATTTCCGCAGCCACCTGAAACACAAGACCCGGGACTTCCAGACCACCCACGGCTACACCAGGGACAAGCCCGGCGAAGCCAACATGACCCTGGCCTGCAACAGCGTCGGCGAGAAGTTCGACTGCCTGTCGCTGACCCTGGAAATGCCGTTCAAGGACCATGACGACAACCCCAACCCGCTCACCGGCTGGTCGGGCAAACGCTCGATGCAACTGGGCAAGGACGTCCTCAGCACCGTGGCCGACATGGTCGGCATCCTGCGCTGATCCTGCTGCGCTGGCCGTGGCTCGAACCGCGGCCAGCGTTATTGCACCGGCACCCGCCGGCAATCCTCGGGCCCGAGCAGGCGCCCGTCCGCCGAGCGCAATTCCAGCGGTCGCAGCGGCTGCCCCTGCTCGCGGTCGACCATCAGCGAATGCGCCTCCCCCGGCTCATAGAAATACGCCTCGCCCCACTGCCGCAAACCGATGATCAGGTTGAACAGGCCGTTGCCCTTCTGCGTCAGCACGTACTCCTGATAGGCACTGCCATCCGACGCCGGTAGCACCTCGAAGATGCCATGGGCCACCAGGGTGCGCAGGCGGGCGGCGAGGATGTTCTTGGCCATCCCCAGGTTGCGCTGGAACTCGCTGAAGCGGCGGATGCCGTCGAAGGCATCGCGAATGATCAGCAGCGACCACCAGTCGCCGATAGCGTCCAGCGAACGGGCCACCGGGCATTCGGCGCCCTCCAGGCTTGTGCGTTTGACCATGATGCAGACTCGCGACAGGAAAGTGGTTGCAATATAAAACCAGCCTCTCTACCGTACAACTGGTTTCATAACGCAACCAGAACTCACGGAGCCGAGCATGACCGCCACCATCGCCCCTCTGCCATCCGCCACCATTCCGGCGTCGGTGGTGCTGCTCTTTGCCATTGCCTGCGGGCTGGCGGTGGGCAATGTCTATTACGCCCAACCCCTGCTCGATGCCATGGCCCACAGCCTGGACATGCCGCGAGCGACCATCGGCCTGGTCATCACCCTGACCCAGGTCGGCTATGGTCTCGGCCTGCTGTTCCTGGTGCCGCTGGGCGACCTGCTGAACCGCCGGCGCCTGATCGTCGGCCAGACGAGCTTGTCGGTCGCGGCCCTGTTGATGGTGGCGCTGGCGGCGGACAGCACCTGGCTGTTGCTGGGCATGGCCCTGACCGGGCTACTGGCCGTGGTGACCCAGGTGCTGGTGGCCTATGCCGCCAACCTGGCCGCGCCGGGCGAACGTGGCCGGGTGGTGGGCAGCGTGACCAGCGGCATCGTGCTCGGGATCCTGCTGGCGCGCACGGTATCAGGCACCATGGCCGACCTGGCCGGCTGGCGTTCGGTGTACCTGCTGTCGGCCGGGCTGACCCTGCTGATGGCGCTGCTGTTGTGGCGGGTACTGCCCAAGGTCGAGCAACCGGCGGCAATGCACAGCTACGGCCAGCTGATCCGCTCGCTGTTCGGCCTGTTTCGCGAAGAAAAGGTCCTGCGCGACCGAGCGGTGCTGGCGATGCTGATCTTCGGCGCCGGCACCGTGTTGTGGACCCCGCTGGTGCTGCCCCTGAGCGCCCCGCCGCTGTCGTTGTCCCATACCGAGATCGGCCTGTTCGGCCTCGCCGGGGCGGCCGGGGCCCTGGGTGCTTCGCGTGCCGGACGCCTGGCCGACCGTGGCCTGGGCCAGTGGACCAGCGGCCTGGCGCTGAGCCTGATGCTGGCCGCCTGGTTGCCGATCGCCTACACCCAGTCGTCGCTCTGGGCCCTGTTGCTGGGGGTGATCGTCTTCGACCTGGGTTTACAGGCGGTGCATGTCACCAGCCAGAGCCTGATCTACAGCACCCGCCCCGAGGCCCAGAGCCGCCTGGCCGCAGGCTACATGCTGTTCTATTCGATCGGCAGCGCCAGCGGCTCGATCGGCGCCACGGCCATGTATGCCTGGGCGGGCTGGACCGGGGTGTGCCTGCTGGGCGCCGCGATCAATGGTATGGCGCTGCTGTACTGGCTGTGGAGCCTGAACCCGCGCAAAGCCCTGGTGTGTGCCGGTTGAATTGCGGGGACGGGGCTTCGCGAGCTTGCCCCTGCAAGGGTTATGTAAATCCCTGTAGGAGCGAGCTCGCTCGCGATAAAACCTCGACGACTCCGTTACCTCATTCCTTGCCGCGCAGCATGCTCTCCAGCACCCCGTCGCGGCGCACCCAGCCATGGAACAGCGCCGCCGCCAGATGCAGCAGCACCGTCAAAAACAGCAGGTAGGCGAGAAAGCCGTGAGCCTTGCGCAAAAAAGCGAACAGCTGGGCATTGGCCGGCAGGATCGCCGGCAACTGCAGTGAACTGCCGAGCATCACCGGGTCGCCCGCCGCCGAAATCATCGCCCAGCCCAGCAGCGGCAGGACCAGCATCAGCGCGTACAGCAGCACATGGGAGGCCTTGGCCGCCAACGCCTGCCAGCCCGGCAGGTCCGCCGGCAACGGCGGTTGCCGGGTGGAAAAGCGCACGACCAAACGCACGATCACCAGCAGCAGAATGGCAATGCCCAGCGGCTTGTGCAGGTGGATCAGCCATTGGTGACGCTCGGACACCGAGGCCACCATGCCGGCGCCGATAAACAGCATGGCAATGATCATCAGCGCCATCAGCCAGTGCAGCAGGCGCGCCAATGGCGCGAAGTGGTTCGGTTGGGCACTCATGGGCGGGGCTCCTGGGCAGCGCGGGGCAATGGGTCGACTTCACTGGTACGGCGCAGATAAGAACTGGCGTAGGCCGCCGAACGGGCCGCCAGCAGCGGGTCGTCGGAGGCGGCGATGCCGCTCGGCAACACCAGCGGGTCGTAGTTGATGTCGCGGCATTCGCCATCGTTCTGCGGTTGGCTGCGCTCCAGCACCAGGGTCCCGGCATTCAGCACCTTGCGCTCGCTGGGCCAGGCCTTGCTGGCGTCGTCGGTCGGGTCGCCCGGGTTGGCCAGGGTGATGTTCAAGCGCCAGCGCAACGGCCCCGCGGCCAGGCGCTGCACCAGGTCTTTTTCCAGGAAGTCGTTGCCTTGCGGCGCCACCGCTCCGGGCGCGTCCTGGGTCAGCGGCACCACGCCCCAACGCACGGCCTGACGTTGCCCGCTGGCGCTCACCAGGTAAAACGCGTTGATGCCGTTGTAGGTTTCGGTGGCATAGCTGGCCGAGGGCTTGGCGCCCTTGATCCATTGCAGGAACGGCATGGCTTCGGGGTGGGCGGCGAAAAACGCCGGCACGCTGGTCGGGTTCGGCTTGCCGGTCGCCGGGTCTGGCGCACTGGCTTGCTGCAACTGGTAAAACGCCTCGGGGGTGCCCACCGGGAACACCGGCATGCTGTTCATCCCGGTGCGCCACTGCTGGCCGTTGGCCTGGGTGAAACGCAGGGCCAGGCTGCGGATCGGCACGCTGCTGTCAGGCGCATAGGGATTGCCGGGGGGCAAGGCGAAACGCCCGACCACCGGGGTCCGCGCTTCGTTGAACACCTGGGCGCTGGAATAACTGCGGGCCTCGCCGCTGCTCTCGAAATAACCGGCCACGCACACGCCCTTGGCATGGTTGCGGCGAAAGCCCGGATGCACGCCGTTGTTTTTCTCCAGCACATCCACCAGGGCCTTGGGGGTCAGGCGCTGCGGATCGAAAGTGCCGTTTACATAAGCCATGGCGCCGGCCAGGGCCGCGACCACCAGGGCGATCCCGCCCAGACGCAGGCTCAGGCTGGCCGCGCTCAAGGGCGGACGATCAGGGGGTGATGGACGATCTACCATGAATATCTCCAGGGCCGCGGCCACAGGTGGAAAGGACAGGTCAGACGAGCCCCGGCAGCGGTTATTCCCTGGCCCGCTATTTATTTTTCCGGCACGGGAATAACCTGCACGACCAGGCGTCTGGCTGTTGCAAGCACGCTGTTGCAAGCGTAGCGACTGGCCAACAACCTGCAGGAACCCATGAACGATATCGACGAACAGCTGCGTGAAATCATCCCCCGGCTACGGCGCTTCGCCCTGTCCCTGAGCCGCCAGCCCAGCAGCGCCGACGACCTGGTGCAGGCGAGCCTGGAACGGGCGCTGTCGAGCTGGGGCGAAAAACGCCCCGAGGGCGATCTGCGGGCCTGGCTGTTCGCCATTCTCTACCGGCAGTTTCTCGACGCGCACCGCCGCTCACGGCGTTATGCACGCATGCTGGAATTCTTCACCGGGCGTGACGACGCCCAGCCTTCGGTGGAGCGCAGCGTGGTCGCGCAATCGACCCTGGAAGCCTTCGACCGCCTGCCCGCCGAACAGCGCGCGCTACTGCTCTGGGTCTCGGTGGAAGGCCTGAGCTACAAGGAAGTCGCCACCATCCTCGACGTACCCACCGGCACCGTGATGTCTCGCCTGTCCCGGGCGCGCCAGGCCCTGCGCCAGCTCAGCGACGGCGAAATCAGCAGCCCTTCTTTGCGGATACTCAAATGATCAGCCTTCCCCCCAGCGAACGCGACCTGCATGCCTATGTCGATCATCGGCTCAACGAGAGCGACCGGCGCCTGCTGGAAACCTACCTGAGCAGCCACCCGCAACTCGCCGCCCAGGTCCAGGCCTGGCAACAGGACGCCCAGCAGCTGCGCGCAGCCCTCGGCGGCGCCCTGCAACAACCGGCCAACCCCGACCTCGACCCGGCGCTGATTCGCCAGCGTCTCAAGCGCCAGTCGCGCCGCCACCTGGCCAGCGCCGCGCTGCTGTTGATCGCCCTCGGCGTCGGCGGCCTGAGTGGCTGGCAGGCGCGGGAAATGACCCTGGCCAGCGCCCCGCTGCCAATGACCGACGCCCTGCAGGCCTACCGCCTGTTTGCCCAGCAAGGCGTCCTCCCGGCCGACCTCAAGGTCCAGGGCAACGGCGCCATGCAGGCCTGGCTCGACCGCTACTTCACCCAGGCCGAGCGCCTGCCGGACCTGCGCGAGTCCGGCTTCCAGGCAGTCAGCGGGCGCCTGCTGAGCACCGATCAAGGGCCGGCGGCGATGGTGTTGTACGAGGACCAGGGCGGGCACAGGATCAGCTTCTATATCCGCCCACCGGGACCGAAGAACTACCTGCTGCCCCGAGGCAGCCGCAGCGATGGCGAACTGCAGGCCGACTACTGGTCCGACAGCGGCTACAACTACGCCATGGTCAGCCCCAGTGGTTCGGCGGTGGCGCAGCGGCTGCAGGACACCCAGAAGTTCTGAGCCACGACAGCCGCACGCCCGTGGACCGGCCTTGAGACCGCCAGAGGTCCTTCGGACCTATCGCAGCCTGCGGCAGCGGCTACACCTCTCCCGAGAGCCGCTACTCTCCTGCTGTAGCCGCTGGCGCAGCCTGCGATCGGCAGCGCAGCGGCCGCAGGATATCCAGGTCACCACCGGCCTGAGACCGACACGATATGGACGGTAATCCTCCGTCCCCATCGCTCGTACCGGCACCCAGCGCCAGCAACCGCTCTCCCCGCCTAGAACCCCACATCCAGCACCACATTGTCGATATAGGTCCCCGCCGGCGGCGTGGCCTGGTCGGTGTAGATCCGGGCGTTGTAGTTGAATACCTGGCTGCCGGTGCCCAGGCCGTTGCCCGGATTCACCTCGGCATCGGAACTGGCCCGCCGCGCCGCGCCCACGCTGCCCCAGCGGGTGGTGCCGGCACTCTTGAAGATGTCGTAGGCCAGGTAGTTGCTCCCCGAGATCATCCGCCGCCGCCCGCCCACGCTGACGGCATGCTGGCCATCGTCCAGGCCCACGGTGTAGGCACTGCCCTTGGTACAGGCGAGGTTGATGGTCTGCCCGCTGACGGTGACGAAGGCACTGATCACCGGCGCACTGCCGAAACTGATATTGGGCGCGGTGATCACGCAATCGTTGGCCACCGTCAGGTTAACCGTCAGGCTGGCGACGCCGCTGCCGATATCGCGCCCCAGGCAGATCCCAAGCGCGCCGATCCCCGAGCAGTAGTTCCAGCTCCAAGCGATGCTCAGGGTTTCCGTATAGATACCCGCAGCCACATTGCTGCCGGTGATGCTGCTCAAGTAGATCGGCACCGCCTTGGCTACGGTCGGGCTGCCTACCAGCCCCAGGGCGTCGGCGATGGAGTTGCGCGCGAAGTCGAACTGCACACCGCGAGTGATGGGGTAATTGGTGCTGTTGTCGCCATAGATCGTATAACCGATGACATCGCCGGTCGGCCCCAACAACCCGCTCTGCGAGGAGGTGATGGTGGCGTAGAAGTGGTCGTTGCTGGCCAGCAGGGTCAGCAACGAGCCGGTGCAAGCCAGGCCGGCATTGGTGCTGGAAGCCGACTGCGAAGTGGTGCGCACCAGGATCGAGCTGAGAGTGCCGAAACTCGCCGGCGAGGTACTGACCACCGAACACAGGGCCTGGGCCGCCCCCGGCAACAGCAGCGCCATCAGCAACAGCCCCTGGCCCCAATAGCGACGTAACCTGTCCATGTTCACCGCCTCCCGATTCCGTTCATGAATCCTCACTGGCACAGCAAAGGCCCGATCAACGGCACCTGTTCCTGCTCCGGCTCCAGGGTAAAGCTCACCTGGCAACTGCTGCCGTCGGCCAGGCTGACCCGCAGGCTGTTGTTCGGCGCCAGGTTTTCCAGGTACACCAGGCCATCCCAGCCCACCACTGCCTGGGCGCCGCTCTGCTCGTGAGTCACCAGGCTGCCCAGGGGCAGCTCCTGGTGCCGGGCGTCCACCAGGACCACGCTGGCGGCGACGATGCGGGTCAAGGGGAACGCCACCAGATAGCCACTGCCGCGACGCACCGCGACCCGCTGTTCGACCAGCGGGCTCTGCACGTTGGCCGGCAGGTTCAACGGGTCGATCTCGTATTTGCCGCGGTAATAGGCGCTGCTCCAGGGCACCAGCAGATGGCCGTTCTTATCGGTGCGTCCCACCAGCTGGTTTTCATAGCGCACCGGAATATCCCGGTAGCCGTCGGTGCTGACCACCACGAAAGCGTCGTCGATGCGGTTGGCGGCGAACACCTGGCGGTCCATCCACACCAGCGAACCGCTGGCATCGGCCCAGCGGGTTTCGGCCTCGCTGGAACCATAGACCCCGGCCTGCAATTGCACCGACTGCAAACGCCAGGTCAGGTCGGCCTGGCGGTAGGCCGGCGCGTCGCCCTGGGCATAACCGAGATTGAAGCCGACGCCCCCTTCGCTGGGCACCGCCCGGCTGTAGTTGACCCGCTGCCGGTCCTGCCCGTCCTTGTTGCGCTCGCTGCTCAGGCTCAGGCTGCCGTGGAGGTCGAACGGAATCACCAGTTGGGCCTGGACCGCCCAGTTGCTGTCGCCGATCTCGCGGTTGGCCGACAGGTAGAAACTGCTGCTGCGCCACAGCGGCTTGCTCCAGGTCAGGTTAAGCAGGCGGGTGCGCGAGTCGTCCGTGGCGCGCACATCGAAATAACCGACACCGAGGCTGCCGTAGCGCTCGAGGTTGAGGCTCAGGGTCAGTTGCTCACTGCGCTGGCTGAGGCTGGCGTAGGGGCTGTCCACCACCGTCAGGTCGGCGTAGCCATCGCGGCGCTGCATGCGCTGGTAGGACAGGCTGTAGCGCTGGCTGCTGTACTGATAACCGAGGCTGACCTGCTGCCCGCCCTGGCCGTCGAAGCGGCTCTGGCTGATGGCGCTGTTGAGCACGCCGAAGTTGCCCAGGCGCAGGTTGCCACCGAAACCGCCGAGGGTCAGGGACTGCGCCGCCTCGGCGTGGCCTTCCAGGGTCAGGTTGTCGCTCAGGCCGTAGCGCAGGCTGCCGGAAGTGACGCCGGGGCCGTAGCTGAAATCCCGCAGCGTGTAGTCACGGCGCAGGGTCCCGGCGGCCACCGAGAAATCGCTCAGGCCTTTTTGCAGCAGGCTGCTGGTGACATAGAACGGCACGGTGGTGGACACCTGTCGCCCCAGGGCATCGGTGGTCACCACCACGGCCTCGCCGGCACCGTTGATGAACGGGATATTGGTCAGGGTGTAGGGCCCCGGCTGCAGGTCGGCGCTGCTGGACTTGTAGCCGTTGATAAACAGGTCCACCGAGGACGGCACCGCCGCCTCCCCCGCGAACTGTGGCAAGGGGTAGGTCACCAGGTCCGGGCGCACGGCAAAATCGCGCGACAGTTGCACACCGCCCAAGCGCACCGAGTTGCTCCAGGGCAAGGCGCCGCTGACCAGGTCGCCGGCCTCGTAGGTCAGCAAACGCTCGTCGTCGGAGTAACGCCAGGTGGTGTCATAGCGCCGGTAGCCGTTGTTCAGCGTGCCCTCGCCCAGGCCGGAAAAGGTCCGCCGGTACTGGCCGGTATTGGACAGGGTGCCCCAGCCGTCGAACAGCCGCACCTCGTTCCAGGCCGCCAGGTAGGTGCCGGCATCGTCGGTGTCGTTGAGGTACAGATCGTAATTGAGCAAGGCGCCGAAACTGCTCAGCGCCGGGGTTCGTGGATAGGCCTGGCGGCTGCCGATCAATTGCTCCGGCAGCCAGTCCGGCGGCACCTCCAGCAACAGCCGCTGGCCCTGGCTGTCGTAGTCGCTGTGCAGCCCTTGCAGGCTGTCGAGGGCGACCTGGGCGTCGAGCCCGTCGGGCAATTTCATCCCGCTTTCCCGCAGGGCCTGGGCCGGTACGAACAGGCGTCCGGCACGTTGCTCGACGGCGATCACTCGCCCGGTATTCATCTGATTGACCACCAGTTCCAGAAACAACTGGGCATCGCTGATCGCTTCCATGCCGCTGGGCGGCGGCGGCAGTTCGCCACCCGGGCTGCCGGAGGCGAACACCCAGCAACACAGCCCGCTCACCGCCCACCCCGGGCGCCAGAAACGACGAGCCGCGCCGAGGTTCATTGAAGCGTTACGCCCATCGATGGACACCTTTCTTCCATGGCCAGCAGTGACTGCCGCTACCGGTCAGCCTGAATCACCGATCGCCGGACAGCCCCGCACCCTTGTCTGCCCGCAGCGGTAGATGGCCTCAGCGGGCCGGCGCAACGTTCTGCACCTGCGGCGCGCCAATGACCCGCACCTGCAACGCCGCGTCCGCGGTTGGCGCGGCGGGCACCGGCCAACGCATGATTGCCCCCGGCAGCACGTAGCCCAGCAGCCCTTCCACCAGCGGCCGGGTCTGCCCCGCCTGCTTGAGCGCCACGTCGGTCAGGCGCGCATGCACCGCGCCCTGGTTGCGTACCTCGACGTAATTGCGGCCATCCACCGCTACCTTGCGCCAGCTCAGCTCGGGCACGCCGGCGCTTTTCGGATCACGTTGGCGAGTGCTGTCTTCCTTGCTCCAGAGCCCGGCACCGTAGGCGAACAGCGGCACCGAATAACGCATCTGGAAACGGATGGCCGCCGCCGTCTTACCCTCGCCTTCGGCAATCGGCGGCTGCGCCAAGGGGATTTCATCGATGATGATCCGGTAGGCCAGCTCCTGGCCGGGCGGGACTTCGCGGGTCCGGGTCAGGCGCACCAGTTGCCTCTGCCCGGGCGCGATCTTCGCCACCGGCGGGCTGCCGATCACCTCCCGCTGGTTCTGGTACTGGTCCTCGAAGCCGCTCTGGCTCCAGGCAAAGACCCGGATCTGCAGGTTCGCGGTTTCCGTGCCGCGGTTTTCCAGCCACAGCGCGCTGGCCTGCTGGTCAGCCTCCAGCACCGGGTCGATCGGCCAGATCAGCACCGAGCTGGCGGCCCTTGCCTGAACCGCCCCCAGCAACGCCAGGGCCAGCACGGCACAAGCAACGACCTGCAACCGCCGGGAAGTCGAATACATACCGCTACTCCTTATGGTCTTGCTCCATCACCACGACAGCTGCACCTGCAGCACATCGCTGTACGTCCCCCCAGGCTGATTACCCGGTAATTGCACCTGGCCATAGATCGGCAGGCTGATGTTGTTCGCGTCGCTATAGGCCACCGCCACGCTCTGGCCGATGCCCAGGCTCTGGCTGAACGCGGCGTCGCGAAACAGCTGATAAGCCACCCGCGCACTGCCGCCATCGAGCTGCATGTGCCGTCCGCTGCTGTTGTGCTGGCCGCCGTCGACGCTCATGTTCAGGGTCACCCCCGGCGTGCATTGCAGTTGCACGCTGTTCGCCAGGGCGACCTGCAGCGTGCTGGTGGACAACGCCGACTGGCTGCCGAAGTTCAGGTTGCCGTAATTGCTCACGCCACCCACCACCAGGCACCCGGCGACCACCGTGGCGCTCACCTGGAAGCTCTGGCTGGTCACCGCCGCCAGGGGCAGCGGCAGGCTGCTGGCACCGAGCAGTACCAGCGCTGCGCAAGCGTGACGGGCCATGGCGTCAGAAGGTCAGTTCGACGGCGACGGTATCGGTGTAGGTGCCCGCCGGCAGGCCAGCCTTGCCGAGCGCCTTGCCGTAGATATTGACGGTCTGCGCCACGCCGGTGCTGGTGGCCAGGTTGATGGCATCGTCGATGGCCAGGAGCTGCGTGTGCCCGGAGTCGGTGTACAAGTCGTAAGGCACGAAGTTGCCGCTGCCATCGGCCAGGGCCCGGGTGCCGCCGGCGGACTGGCCGTCATGGGTGCCCGCGCGGACCGTCACCACCGGGCTGGTGCCGCTGGAACAGAGGATCGACAAGGCCCCGCCGCCGCCACCGAGTACCTGGGCCGTAGCCTGGGTGAACAGGCTGTCGGTGGTGCCGAAGTTCAGGGCGCCGAAGTTCAGGCCGCTGCTGCCGCCCGCGCCATTGACCTGGCAACTGCTGGTGAGAATCAGGCTGGACGTGATCTGGCCGGTGACCGTCGCGGCCTGGGCCACGGAAAACATGGCCAGTCCAAGCAGCGACAAGGCGATCCGGGATACAAGCATGTGCATGACATTCGTCCTCTTTGGGTTTACCAATCCAGCGTCACCGTCAGGGTGTCGGTGTAGACCCCTGCCGGCAGCGCCCGGCTATTCGCGACCACCGAGCCAAACACCGGGATCGGTACCTGGGCCCCACTGGTAACGGCGAAATTGCGTTGCTGACCGATGCTGTAGCTGTCGCTGCCGGAGGCATCGAGGAACAGCCGATAGGCAATGGTCTGGCGACCATTGCTCAGGCGCCGGGTGCTGCCGTCGCCATTGCGGCCGCCGTCGATGGTCACGGTGAAGCCGGTCACCGAAGGGTTGCAGGCCACCTCCAGGCGTCCGCTGCCGCTACCGCTGACATTGGCTCTCAGGGGCGCACTCCAGGTCGGGCCATGCTGGCCGAAATCCAGCAGGCCTAAGTCGTCGACCGGATTCTCGGGCGTGCGGGTCGCGCCATTGGTCACTTCACAGCCGGCGATAATGGTCAGCCGCGCGTGTATCTGCTCGCTGATCGCCGCTTGCGCATGGTCGGCCAGCAGTAGCAGGGAACCCAGGGCCGCCAGCGCCCGGCGTCTACTTGTCATACCGCATCCATCCCAGATCTCTCCCTTGACCGCTCACGGCGAGGCGACCTCCCTGTACTGCCCGGATCCACCGGACGGCTCCTTCACGGCCACTACCAGGTGACCGTCACTTTCAGCAGATCGGAATAACGGCTGACCCGCGGGATCTCGGCCAGCGGTTCGATCCGCCCGTACAACGGCAGGTCCACCGAACCCGAATCCGGCACCCGGCCGCTCACCGGCACATTCACCGTCAGCGGAATGCGCCGGGCCGCGTCCTGGTACAGGCGATAGGGAATGGGCTTGCTGTGTTCGGCACTGCCGGCCAGGTAGCGCACTTCGCCGACGCCCCCGTGTTGCCCGCCATCGACGCGCACTTGATAAGGGGTGTCCGGGTTGCACTCGAGCCTGGGCAGGCGAGTGTCGAGCAACGCCGCGCTGAGGGGGCCGGCGGGATTGTCGAGACGCGGGCTGCTGCCGAAATCCAGCACGCCCAGTTGCTCGACGCCGGCGTCGCGCTGCTGCCCCACCAGCTGGCAGCCACGCTGCACGTCGACCCGGACCTCCACCTGGAGTTCCACGGCCGATGCTGTCGCGGCGAGCAGCATGCTCATGACTGCAAAAAACCGGCTTGCCATTCAACGCCTCAATCCTTTTGAGGAACGGTAGGTACAGCTCAGGTTAATCAGCGCCGGGGAAATCGCCAGCGCCGGGGGCAAGCCGCCCGCCAATAAAACAGCCCCCTGGGCGCCCGATGCACCATGGGCGAACACAGTGACACGGGCAAAAAACTGTACCGACCAGAACTTTTCGTAGAACCAATCAGCGCCTTCAGACAGCGCTGGATGCCGGGCCGGGGATTGGTTAAATTACCGCGCCGGTTCCAGGGGGGGAGCTGGCCTGGAACCATCGGGGTGACACCATTGGCCGCTTTACCGCCAAACCGCTCGCTACGCCCATCGCGCTGGCCCAGGCTGCGCGCGTTCTTCGGCAAGGCCTTCGCCCGGCCCGCCGCCAGCACCAGCCACGGCCGAGTGATTCACGAGTATTTCCGGCACAAGGCCCACGACCAGGGCTACACCCTCAGCCACAGCCAGCAGCGGGTGATCGACTACATGGCCCAGCAGGCCAACGCCCTGCTCCAGCCAGACGCCAAGCCAAACGCCGGCCGCAGCCTGTACCTTTATGGCGCGGTGGGACGGGGCAAGAGCTGGCTGCTGGACGGTTTCTTCCACGCCATCCCGCTGGCGGAAAAACAGCGCCTGCACTTCCACGATTTCTTCGCCCAACTGCACCAGGGCATGTTCCGTCACCGCGAACAGCCCGATGCCCTGGAGGCCACCCTCGACGAACTGCTCAGCCACTGCCGCGTATTGTGCTTCGACGAGTTCCACGTCCACGACATCGGCGACGCGATGCTGATCACGCGGCTGTTCAAGGCCCTGTTCCAGCGCGGCATCCTGCTGCTGGTGACCTCCAACTACGCGCCCCAGGGCTTGCTGCCCAACCCGCTCTACCACGCGCGCTTCAAGCCAGTGATCGACCTGATCGCCAGCCGCATGCAGGTGATGGAGGTCGGCGGCCCCCACGACTACCGCAGCCAGCCCCGCAGCCATTCGCAGCAGGTGTTCACCCAGGGCCGTTACCTGTGGCCCGGCAGCGAGCAGCAGCGCCTGAGCCTGGGCCTGCCGCGGCGCAACGGCCCGACCTCGGCGCTGATGGTCGGCGCGCGCCAGCTCCAGGTACGGTTGTGCGAACAACACAGCGTGGGTTTTGCCTTCAGTGACCTCTGCGAACAGCCGACCGCGGTCATGGACTACCTGGAGCTGAGCCGGCGTTTCGACCACTGGATCATCGACGAGCTACCCGAGCTGGGCGAATGCCCGATTGCCGTGCAGCAACGCTTTATCAACCTGATCGACGTGCTGTACGACCAGGACAAGCACCTGACCCTGATCGGCGAACGCTCCCTGCGCGAAAGCCTGGGCGGTAACGCCATCGACCTGGCGCGCACCCGCAGCCGCCTGGGCCAGCTGCAGGAAATCAGCGCGGATACGCCGCCGGGCTGAACCGGCGGTCGCCACCCACCGCTCCACGCCGCTATCATGGCGGCCATTTCCAGGGCCACGCGCCCTCCTCCTGCCTGAGTGTCGAACCTGTTCATGGATACCCTTGCCCAACTGCGAGCCGGCCAATTGGCCGGCCTCAAGCGTCTGGACCTGTCTTGCGGGCTGAGCGAATTCCCCCGGGAAATCTTCGACCTGGCGGACTCGCTGGAAGTCCTCAACCTCAGCGGCAATGCCCTGAGCAGCCTGCCGGACGACTTGCACCGCCTGACCCGCCTGCGGGTGCTGTTCTGCTCCGATAACCTCTTCACCGAGATGCCTGCCTGTGTCGGCCAGTGCGCGCAACTGAGCATGGTCGGCTTCAAGGCCAACCGCATCGCGCGGGTGCCCGCCGCCGCCCTGCCGCCGCTGTTGCGCTGGCTGATCCTCACCGACAACCGCATCGAGGAACTGCCGGACGAGCTGGGCCAGCGCCCGCACCTGCAAAAGCTGATGCTCTCTGGCAACCGCCTGACCCGGTTGCCCCAGAGCCTCGGCCAATGCCAGCAGTTGGAGCTGATCCGCATTGCCGCCAACCGGCTCAGCGCACTGCCGGCCTTCCTGCTTGGCCTGCCGCGCCTGACCTGGCTGGCCTATGCCGCCAACCCGCTGGAATCCGAGGCCGATGCAGCGGCGCTAGAGTCGGTGGCGCAGATTCCCTGGGCCGAGTTGGATTTGCAGCAGCGCCTGGGCGAAGGCGCCTCCGGGGTGATTCACCAGGCCCGCTGGCAGCCCCCCGGGCAAGCGCCAAGCGAGGTGGCGGTCAAGCTGTACAAGGGCAGCATGACCAGCGACGGCTCGCCGCTGCATGAAATGAACGCCTGCATCAGCGCCGGCCGACACCCGAACCTGATCCGGGTCGAAGGCCGGATCAGCGATCATCCCGAAGGGCAGAACGGCCTGGTGATGCAGTTGATCGAGCCGAGCTACCGCAACCTGGCGGCCTTGCCGAGCCTGGCCTCCTGCACCCGGGACATCTACGACGAGCGCACCCGCTTCAGCGCCGACGCGGCCTTGCGCATGGCCCGCGGCATCGCTTCGGTCGGCGCGCACCTGCACCACCAGGGCATCACCCACGGCGACCTGTACGGCCATAACATTCTGTGGAACCCACAGGGCGAATGCCTGCTGGGGGATTTTGGCGCGGCGTCCTTCCATGCGCTGGCCGACACCGAGGAAACCCGGGCCCTGCAACGCATCGAAGTACGGGCCTTCGGCATTCTGCTGGAAGAGTTGCTGGCAAGGATCGAGTCGGGCCTGAGCCCGCGGCAGCATGAACGCCTGGCGGCGCTGGTCAACGACTGCTGTCAGCCGCAGGTGCTGGCGCGGCCGGGGTTTGCCGAAGTCGGGGACGTGTTGCGGGGGATTTGAAGAGCATCGCCAGCCAACTCGCTCCTGCTGGAGCTTGCCGGCTGGCGCAAGAATCACTCAGCTAGCGCGATTCACCGGGCCGGGCTCAACCCGCCAGGCCGACGAACATGTCCTGCACGTCGTCATGGTTGTCCAGGCCTTCGAGGAAGGCTTCGACTTCCGCCATCTGCTCGTCGGACAGGCCGCTGACCGGGTTCTTCGGCTGGTAGCCGAGCTTGGCCGAGAGCACGGTGAAGCCTTGCTCGGGCAGGGCTTTCTGCACCGCGTCGAGGTCGGCAGGCTCGGTCAGGAACAGGGTCGCGCCCTCGTCCCCCGGCTCGAAATCCTGGGCCCCGGCTTCGATGGCCGCCAGCTCCGGATCGGCGTCCGGGCTGTCCGGCGCGGCTTCGATCATGCCGACATGGTTGAAGTCCCAGGACACCGAACCCGAAGCGCCCAGCTGGCCCTTGCGGAAAGCCACGCGGATTTCCGCCACGGTGCGGTTGATGTTGTCCGTCACGCATTCGACGATCAGCGGTACCTGGTGCGGCGCGAAACCTTCGTAGGTCACGCGGTGGTACTGCACGGTCTCGCCGAGCTGGCCCGAACCTTTCTTGATTGCACGCTCCAGGGTCTCGCGGGGCATCGAGGCCTTTTTCGCCTGCTCCACCACCAGACGCAGGTGTGCGTTGGTGGCGACGTCAGCGCCGTTGCGGGCGGCAATGGTGATCTCTTTGACCAGCTTGCCGAAGATCTTGCCCTTGGCGTTGGCTGCTGCTTCTTTGTGTTTAACCTTCCACTGTGCGCCCATTACTCACTCTCTTTGATCTGTGGCGTCGAGTTGGATGTGGCCGACGCGATGGGCAAGTTTATACGGCCTGAAGGCACCAATCGACCAAAAAGTCAGATCCGCGACCACCTGTCCCGCATCGGATCCCGTGGCGACCTTCCCTGAATAGTGGTCGCGAAAGCAGGATGCCCCTGTAGCCGCTGCCGCAGGCTGCGATAAGGCCGAAGGCCTTCTGTGGTCTCAAGATCGTGCGCCCGCGTTGTCGGAATGCCGCCCAGATCGAACGCAGCCTGCGGCAGCGGCGACAGGTTCAGGGCAATCCGCGCGTCAGTTCGTCGGCACCAGCTGCAGAAACGCCTGGATCAAGCGCAACTCCCGGCGCCGCTCCAGGCAGCCGAGCATGTGCCGGTTCAACAGCCCCTCGCCGATGATCGGCACCGCCCGCACCCGCGGGTCGGGGCTCAGTTCCAGCGACGACACCACGCCCACCCCCAGCTGCGCCGCCACCGCCTCGGTCACCGCCTCGCGGCTGTCCAGCTCCAGCAGCACCTTGGGGTTGACCCCGGCCTGGGCACAGGCCTGGTCGAAGGTGCGGCGGGTAATCGAGCCCGGTTCGCGCAGGACCATGATCACCTGGTCCAGTCGCTCCAGCCGCACGCCCTCGGGTTCGGCCAGCCATGGATGGCCCTGCGGCACCAGCGCGCAAATCCGCGACTCGCCAAGGCTCTGCAGATACAGGCCCTTGCGCGGTTCGACCTCGGTCAGCACCGCCACATCGGCGTGCTCCGAAAGCAACGCCGCGAGGGTTTCCTGGGCATTGCCCAGGCGCAGGTTGACGGTAATCCCCGGATAGCGCTCGCGCAGGCTGGCGAGCATCGGCATCACCAAGTGCGGGCCGTCCGCCGCCACTTCCAGGCGCCCGGTGAGCAGTTGCCGGTTGGCTTCGAGCATGGCCTGGGCCTCTTCGGCCAGGCCGAACATGGCGCGGGTGATCGCTGCCAGCCTGATGCCCTCTTCCGTCAGCTCGACCCGGCGCGCGGTACGCCGCAGCAGGGTGATCTGGTAGTGCTCCTCCAGCGCCTTGATATGCCCGGTGACCGCCGGCTGGCTGATGAACAGCCGCGCCGCGGCCCGGGTGAAGCTGCCTTCACGGGCCACGGCATCGAATGCGCGCAGTTGGAACAGGTTCATATCTATCGGCCTCACTTATGGCTGGCATAACGACAAACAATTTGATTGATAACAAGCCAAACTGCAATTTAGGCCCCGTAGTTTTTATCCCAAGCGCATCCCACAGCGCTTCTGCGAGGACACCCGAATTGAGTACCGCCGCGCCCATCCTGCTCACTCCCGGCCCCCTGACCACCTCGGCCCGCACTCGCCAGGCGATGCTGGTGGACTGGGGTTCCTGGGATGAGCGTTTCAACCAGCTGACCGCCAGCCTCTGCCAACAGCTGCTGGCCATCGTCAACGGCGCCGCCAGCCACCACTGCGTACCGCTGCAAGGCAGCGGCACCTTCGCCGTGGAAGCCGCCATCGGCACTTTGGTGCCACGGGGCGGCAAGGTGCTGGTGCTGATCAACGGTGCCTACGGCAAGCGCCTGGCGAAGATCTGCGAAGTGCTGGGCCGCGACTTCAGCACCTTCGAAACCGCCGAGGACCAGCCGACCAGCGCCGCCGACGTCGATCGCCTGCTGCGAGCCGACGTCGCCATCACCCATGTGGCACTGATCCACTGCGAAACCAGCACCGGCATCCTCAACCCGCTGCCGGAGATCGCCCAGGTCGTGGCCGGGCATGGCAAGCGCCTGATCATCGACGCCATGAGCTCCTTCGGCGCCCTGCCGATCGATGCCCGGCACGTGCCGTTCGACGCGCTGATCGCCGCGTCCGGCAAATGCCTGGAAGGCGTCCCCGGCATGGGCTTCGTCTTCGCCCGCAAGGAAGCCCTGGCCGCGGCCGCCGGCAACTCGCACTCGCTGGCCATGGACCTGCACGACCAGCACGGCTACATGTTCAAGACCGGGCAATGGCGCTTCACGCCGCCGACCCATGTGGTCGCGGCGCTGCACGAAGCGCTGCTGCAATACCACGAAGAAGGCGGCCTGCCGGCGCGCCACCAGCGCTATGCCGCCAACTGCCAGGCGCTGCTCGACGGCATGGCGCGACTGGGCCTGCGCAGCTTCCTGCCGACGGCGATCCAGGCGCCGATCATCGTCACCTTCCACGCGCCGAAAGGTCCGCGCTACCAGTTCCAGGAGTTCTACGAACGGGTCAAGGCCAAGGGTTTCATCCTCTACCCCGGCAAGCTGACCCAGGTCGAAACTTTCCGCGTCGGCTGCATCGGCCATGTCGACCCGGCCGGGATGCGCGCCGCGGTCCAGGCCATCGCCGACGTGCTGCGGGAAATGCAAGTGCTGGATATCTGATTGCTACAACCACCACACGGCCTGTAGGAGCGAGCTTGCTCGCGATACAGACGGCGCGGCCCCCCAACTTTTTCGCGAGCACGCTCGCTCCTACACGGGTTTTCCAGACATGCATTACAACAACCCCAACCAGCTGCAAGCCGCCATCCTCGACTGGGCCGGCACCGTGGTCGACTTCGGCTCCTTCGCCCCGACCCAGATCTTCGTCGAAGCCTTCGCCGAGTTCGATGTGCAGGTCTCCATCGAAGAAGCCCGCGGCCCGATGGGCATGGGCAAGTGGGACCATATCCGCACCCTGTGCGACCTGCCGCAGGTTGCCGAGCGTTATCGCCAGGTGTTCGGCCGCACCCCGACCGATGAGGATGTCACCGCCATCTACCAGCGCTTCATGCCGCTGCAGATCGAAAAGATCGCCGAACATTCGGCGCTGATTCCCGGCGCCCTGGAGACCATCGCCAGCCTGCGCCAGCAAGGTATAAAGATCGGCTCCTGCTCCGGCTACCCGAAGCAGGTCATGGACAAGGTGGTGGAACTGGCCGCGACCCATGGCTACGTCGCCGACCATGTGGTAGCCACCGATGAAGTGCCGAACGGCCGCCCATGGCCGGCCCAGGCCCTGGCCAACGTGATCGCCCTGGGGATCGACGATGTCGCCGCCTGCGTAAAGATCGACGACACCGTGCCGGGCATTCTCGAAGGACGGCGCGCCGGCATGTGGACCGTGGCCCTGATCTGCTCCGGCAACGCCCTGGGGCTGACCTACGAAGGTTATCGCGCCCTGGGCAGCGACACCCTGGCCGGCGAGCGCCAGCGCATCCATGCGTTGTTCGAAGGTTCGCGCCCGCACTACATGATCGACACCATCAGCGACCTGCCGCGGGTGATTGTCGACATCAACCAGCGCCTGGCCAGCGGCGAGATGCCGCAAAGCAGCTGATCGGCCACTTGCCTCCCCCCAACGGCCGCCCGATCCGCGGCTGCCGTTTTTTTTCCGCTACCCGCTCAAACCGCGCATTTGCCCCGGGCAGAGCCTCGGAAACAGGATTACAGTTACCGCACTCCGTCGTTAAGAACGGAGACAACTGACCTGATGAACGAGGAAGGATCTATGCCCTGGAAGAACTCCGACAGCCGTTACAGTACGGTGTCGATTGCATTGCATTGGCTGATGCTGGTGTTGTTGATCGCGGTATACGCCTGCATCGAACTGCGCGGCATTTTCCCCAAGGGCAGCGGTGGCCGGACGCTGATCAAGGAAGCGCATTTCATGCTCGGCCTGACCGTGTTCGTGCTGGTCTGGCTGCGCCTGCTGGCCCGCAGCCTGGGGGTGGCGCCGAAGATCCTGCCCACACCGCCGAGCTGGCAGACGGTCCTGGCCAAGCTGATGCACTGGGCCCTGTACCTGTTCATGATCGCCATGCCGATCCTCGGCTGGCTGATCACCAGCGCCGAAGGCCATCAGGTGATGTTCTACGGCATCGACCTGCCGCTGCTGGTAGCTGAAGACAAACAGTTCGCCAAGCAGGTCGAAGGCTGGCACGTGCTGCTGGGCACCGTCGGCTACTGGCTGATCGGGCTGCATGCGGTGGCCGGGCTTTATCACCACTACTTTATGCGCGACAACACCCTGCAACGCATGCTGCCCAAGCGCGGCTAAGGCTGCGCCGGCGCGGCGAAACCCCGGCGGCCCTGCAGGCCGCCGGTATGGACGAAGACCAGGCGGCTGCCGGCGGCAAACCGCCCGGCCTCGACCTGTTGCTTGAGGGCCAGCAAGGCCTTGCCGGTGTACAGCGGCTCCAGGGGGATGCCGCTGTGCCGTTCGCTCTCCTCGATAAATTCCAGCAGCAGCGGGTCGACCTTGGCGAAACCGCCACGACTGCTGTCGAGCAGTTCATAGCCCGCAGCCTGCAGCCCCGCCTCCCGCACAATCGCCGCCACCTGTTGCGCGACGCCATGATCGTCCGGCACCGCCAGGGCGCCATACACGGGGTGGGCACCGGCTTCCCCCAACACCAGCCCGGCCAGGGTGGTGCCGGTGCCGGCGGCCAGCCACCAGCCGTGATAGTCGTCCCAACCCAGGGCATCCAGCTGGCTGCGCAGCTGCTTCACCAGCGGCATGCAGCCGGTTGCCCCAAGCAAGCCACCGCCGCCCTCCGCCACCGGGAACAGCCCGGGGTACTGCGCCTGCCAGGGCTGCCAGAACCCCGGCTCATGCCGCGCCCGGTAGCCGGCGTAACCGAGCCAGTGCAGCTGCATGCCGAAGCCTTGCAGGTCGAGCACGGTGGGCGTGTCCTGCGGATGGCCGCGCAGCAACCCCACGGTGGCGAAACCAAAACGTTTGCCGGCGGCCGCCAGCGCGTGCAGGTGATTGGAGTGCGCGCCGCCCAGGCTGATGATGCCCTCAGCGCCGGCTTGGCTCGCCGCCGCCAGATGCGGGGCGAGCTTGAACCACTTGTTGCCGGAGATCAGCGGGTCGATCTGGTCCAGGCGCAAGACCGCCACTTCCACCCCGGCACGGGACAACCAGTCGAGGGCCAGGGGTTGCAGGGGCGCGCTGGGCAGCCAGTCGAAGGAAGTAGGAAACGCCATGGATGGGGAGGTTTGGAAGGAGTGAGGCGGGAGTCTATCAGCAAAACCGCGGAGTCCCCGATAGCGGGTCCTGCGACCCCGATCGCAAGCTTCGCCAGCGGCTACACCCCTACTTCGTAGCCGCTGCCGCAGGCTGCGATCGGCCGCGCAGCGGACGCAACAAGGCCACCGCGATCCGGAATCGCAGTGGCCTTGATTACCGCTGGATCAGAGTTCGGCGGCCAGGCGCGAGCCCTGGTTGATCGCGCGCTTGGCGTCCAGCTCGGCGGCCACATCGGCGCCACCGATCAGGTGCACGTTCTGCCCGGCGGCCACCAGGCCTTCGTGCAGTTCACGCAGCGGGTCCTGGCCGGCGCAGATCACGATGTTGTCCACCGGCAAGACCTGCGGTTCGCCACTCTCGCCGATGCGGATGTGCAGGCCGGCGTCGTCGATCTTCAGGTATTCGACGCTGTTGAGCATCTGCACCTGCTTGTTCTTCAGGCCGGTGCGGTGGATCCAGCCGGTGGTCTTGCCCAGGCCGTCACCGACCTTGGAGGTCTTGCGCTGCAACAGGAACACCTGGCGCGCCGGGGCATGACGCTCGGGCTTGATGCCGGCGACGCCGCCACGGGCCTCCAGGTGCGTGTCGATGCCCCACTCCTTCCAGAACGCTTCACGGTCCTGGCTGGTGGCCACGCCCTGATGCACGAGGAATTCGGAAACGTCGAAGCCGATGCCGCCGGCCCCGATCACCGCCACTTTCTGGCCCACCGGCTTGCGCTGCAAGAGCACGTCCAGGTAGCTCAGGACCTTGGCGTTGTCGACACCCGGGATCGCTGGCGTGCGCGGGGCGATACCGGTGGCCAGGATGATTTCGTCATAGCCGCCGGCCACCAGTTGCTCGACATCGACCCGGCGGTTCAGGCACAGCTCGACATGGGTGGTCTGCAGCTTGCGCTTGAAGTAGCGCAGGGTTTCGAAGAACTCTTCCTTGCCCGGCACGCGCTTGGCGACATTGAACTGGCCGCCGATTTCGCTGGCCGAATCGAACAGCGTCACCTGGTGGCCGCGCTCGGCCGCCACGGTCGCGGCGGACAGCCCGGCAGGGCCGGCGCCGACCACGGCGATCTTCTTGATCTGCTGCACCGGCAAATAGTTGAGCTCGGTCTCGTGACAGGCCCGCGGGTTGACCAGGCAGCTGGTGAGCTTGCCACCGAAGGTGTGGTCCAGGCAGGCCTGGTTGCAGCCGATGCAGGTATTGATTTCGTCGCCACGCCCCGCGGCCGCCTTGTTGACGAACTCCGGGTCAGCGAGGAACGGCCGCGCCATGGAGACCATGTCGGCGTCGCCTTCGGCGAGGATCTGCTCGGCCACTTCAGGAGTGTTGATGCGGTTGGTGGTGATCAGCGGGATCGATACCGAACCGCGCAGCTTGGCCGTGACCTTGCTGAAGGCGGCACGCGGCACCTTGGTGGCGATGGTCGGGATCCGCGCTTCGTGCCAGCCGATCCCGGTGTTGATCAGGGTCGCGCCGGCCTGCTCGATGGCCTGGGCCAGTTGCACGATTTCTTCCCAGGTACTGCCGCCTTCCACCAGGTCGAGCATCGACAGGCGGAAGATGATGATGAAGTTCGGGCCTACCGCTTCGCGCACGCGGCGGACGATTTCCACCGGCAGGCGCATGCGGTTTTCGTAGCTGCCGCCCCAGCGGTCGGTCCGGTGGTTGGTGTGCGCGGCGAGGAACTGGTTAATGAAGTAGCCTTCGGAGCCCATGATCTCGACGCCGTCGTACTCGGCCTGCTGCGCCAGGGTCGAGCAGGTGACGAAGTCGCGGATCTGTTTCTCGATGCCTTCTTCGTCCAGCTCCTTGGGCTTGAACGGGTTGATCGGCGCCTGGATCGCGCTCGGCGCCACCTGCTTCGGGCTGTAGGCATAACGTCCGGCGTGGAGGATCTGCATGCAGATCTTGCCGCCCGCCTCGTGGACCGCGCGGGTGACGATGCGGTGCTTGAGCGCCTCTTCCTCGGTGGTCAGCTTGGCCGCGCCGGAGTACACGCCGCCTTCGTCGTTGGGGCCAATGCCGCCAGTCACCATCAGGCCAACGCCGCCGCGGGCGCGCTCGGCGAAGTAGGCGGCCATGCGCTCGAAACCACCGGTTTTTTCTTCCAGGCCGGTGTGCATCGAACCCATCAGGGTACGGTTGCGCAGGGTGGTAAAGCCCAGGTCCAGCGGGGCCAGCAAATGCGGGTAGTGAGCGGCGGCCATCGGTAACTCCACATCGAACAATCACGGAAAAAATGCGGAAGCTCTGCGGCCTCCGTCGGTCATGTTCGACAGACTAAGAGCAGCCCCCGAGGCGCTCAATGACCGTAACTGACAACTTATTGATCCAAATGCGCAGCCCGGCCTTGGCAATCGCGGACATGGGCCCTACCCTAGTCAGCGAATCCCGCACACGGCTGCCGACTGTCTTCCCATGCGCAAACTTCTTTATTTCACCTTCACCCTGGCCCTGATTGCCGCCCTGACCAGCTACACACTGTGGACCCGCGAGCGACCGATCGGCCATTACCTGTCCGATCTGCGTATCCAGCTCGCGGTGGACCAGGGCACCCCCGCCGACCATGGCAATCTGCTGGGCATCCAGCCCGAACTGTTCCCCACCGACTACCAGAGTCCCGAGCGCCTGCACCGCAAGCTCGCGGCCTACCTGCAGCAGGCCCGGGACCAGGGGCTGCTGAACGAAAAGACCGTGGTGGTGCTGCCGGAGCACATCGGCACCTGGCTGATGGTCAGCGGCGAGAAAAACGAGCTGTACCAGGCCGCCAGCCTGAAAGAGGCGATGAACTGGCTGGCGGTGAGCAACCCACTGCCCTTCCTGCGCGCCCTGATCACCGCCAAGGGTGACAATCGCCTGGACGACGCGCACCTGCGGATGAAGGCCAGGAGCATGGCCGATCAATACCAGCGGCTGTTCGGCGGCCTGGCCAAGGAATTTGGCATCACCCTGGTGGCCGGCTCCATTGTCCTGCCCGAGCCGGTGATCGAAGGCAGCAACCTGCGCATCGGCAGCGGCGCGCTGTACAACACCACCCTGGTCTTCGGCAGCGACGGCCTGCCGATCGGCCAGCCGCAACGCCAGCTGTACCCGACCTTCGACGAACGCGGTTTTATCCAGGCCAGCGCCGACCAGGCTGTCCAGGTGGTCGACACCCCGGCCGGCCGCCTGGGCGTGCTGATCGGCAGCGACAGCTGGTACCCGGACAACTACCGCAAGCTCAACGCCCAGGGCGCGCAACTGGTGGCGGTCCCGGCCTTCGTCATGGGCCGCGGCGCCTGGGACCGGCCGTGGCGCGGCTACAAGAACCTCTCGACCCCGAGCGAGGTCAGCCTCAAGCCGGAAGAAGTCAGCGAAGGCGAGGCCTGGCGTCGCCTGACCCTGACCAGTCGCGTGCCCAGCAGCCTGGCCAGCGCCGGTGTCAGCGTGTTTCTGCGCGGCCAGTTCTGGGATCAGGGCAGCGCCGGACAAAGCTTCATCAACAGCAACGGCGAGCACTTCGCCGATGGCGATGCCCGTGGCGCGCGTTTGCTGAATATCTGGTTGTAAATCCATGAAGCCCCAGCCGATGCGCCTCGGAGACCTGTCGGTGGGCTTCGTCCATAGCCTGGCCGACGCGGTGCGCAGCCATGGCCTCGACCCGCAGCCGCTGCTGGAACAATACGGACTGGATGCCGCGCGCCTGGCCGAGGCCGGGGCGCGGCTGTCGATTCCCCGTTACATGCGCCTGGGCCATGCGGCGATTCAACTGACCGGCGATCCGGCGCTGGGGCTGCGCATGGGCCAGCTCAGCCGCCTGAGCCAGGCCGGGCTGGCGGGCGTCACCGCCGCCCAGGCGCCGACCGTGCGTGAAGCCGCACGCTGCCTGACCCGCTTCGAGGCCCTGTATGGCTCGAACTATCGCGGCCAGTCGAGCTTCCACGAAGACGCCGACGGCGCCTGGCTGCGCTTCTACTCCATCAGCCCCTATAACGCCTACAACCGCTTTGTGGTGGATTCGATCCTGGCCGGCTGGCTCCAGCAACTGGGCAGCCTCGACTTACCGGTCAAGGCCGAACGCATCGAGATCGAGTTTGCCCAGACCGATTACCGCGAACGCTACACCAGCCTGGGGGATTGCCCGATCCAGTTCGGCGCCGAGCACAATCAGCTGCGCCTGAGCCAGGCCACCCTGGCCCAGCGCAATGTCGAGCACTGCCCCAGCACCTGGCGCCATCTGCTGCAACTGTGTGAACGGGAACTGGAGCAACTGACCCGCACCCGCAGCCTGCGTGAACGCATCACTCAGTTGCTGGGGCCTTTGCTCAATGGTGGCCGGGAACCCGACCTGGAAGAAGTGGCGGCACGCCTGAAGCTGCCAACCTGGACCTTGCGCCGCAAACTGGCCGAGGAAGGCACGCAGTTTCGCGCCATTCTCAACGACACCCGCCGCGACCTGGCCATGACCTACATTCGCGATACCGAACTGGCCTTCGGGGAAATTGCCTATCTGTTGGGGTTTGCCTCAGCCGAGGCCTTTCAACGCGCCTTCAAGCGCTGGAGCGGCCAGACACCGGGTGAATTTCGTCGCAGCCACCGGCAGTCCGCCTGAAAAAAAACGCCACCGGCGTTACAGCTCGGTGGCGTCTTCTGCGGGTTCCAGCGGGTCCAGTTCGAAAGCCTGGAATTCCAGCAGTTCTTCTTGGTAATCGTCCATGGCGGACTCCTTTGTGTGGGGTGTAGGTAATCTGCTCGCTGAGTAGTCTTCTTACTGACTTAGCCGTCAGCATAAAGTGCCGGTATGACAGAAAAAATACCGTGCGCAATCTGCGTCCATCAAATGGAACGTAGCAGCTGGCAACGGATTTACCCGCGAGCTGGCAAAGAAATGTTCAGAGAGGCTCGGCAACCGCGGGATCGACACCTGGGTCGATCTCGCAGCTATCCGCAGATGCTTACTGTGGCAGCGCCGGAATCGGCTCTGTCGGCGCCGGCAAGGTGCTGGCGGGAGGCGGGGTAACGATCTCGGTGGGCGGCGTCGGCTCGGCAGGTGCGCCCGGCGCAATGGGCGCCGCTTCCGCCGGTGGTGCCAGCGGTTGCGAGAGGTTCGATTCGGCTGGCGCTACGGACGGAATGGCCGGGGCCGGCTCGGCGGCCGGTGCAACAGGCGCCGGTTGGGGCGTCACTGGCGCCGGGGCCGGCGCTGCGGCAGGCTCGGCGGGCTTGGGTTCGGGCACGCCCAGATCGGTCTTGGGTTTCTCGATGATGTGCGCGGCCTTTTTCGCTTCCTGCGGCAGGAACAGCTCCACCAGGGCGAAATAACGCTCATAGAACTTCGCCGAGGAAACCGTCTCGCTGGCGACCTTGACCATCGAGTCGTCGGTCGAGCCGATCGGCATCGATACCGAGCCCAGCACACCCACCCCCAGGCTTGCCGAGTTGTTGACCTTCTTCAGGGCATAACGGTCTTGCAGGGCGTTGGCGAACACCGTGGAACGGTGGCCGGTGTTGCCATCCTGGGCGCACACCACGCTGAAGCTGATCTCCATGTGGGTTTCGCCGGTCTGCTGGAAGCTCTTGTGACCACTGACCAGCTTCGGATCGCTGCTGGTGATGATATAGCCCTGGCTGAGCAAGGCGCGACGGGCGGCCTCGCAGGACGCCGTCTCATTCACCGGGTAATTGCGCGAAAAAGTGCCGGAGTCATCGAAGTTTTCATGCTCGTAAATGGCGGTCTTCTGCGACGAACAACCGGCGACGGCCGCCAGCAGCAGCGTCAACCCGGCAGCACGCAGGTGAAATGATCTATGCATCGAAAATCCTGAGGAAAACGGTCCGGGGCGTATTGTGCAACAGTTCGAGGCCACAGGGCGCGCGGATTAGTGTCTTAAAAATTAATACAAGGTTACTGACCACGGTTTGCCGGAAAAAGTCGCGCACACAGATGATCGATGAACACCCGCAGCTTGGCGGCGGTGTGCCGGCTCGCAGGCCAGAGCAGCCAGAAGGTGCCGCTGTGTTCCAGATGCTCATCGAGCACCTGCTGCAACTCGCCCCGTGCAACCGCCTCACGCACCATGAAATCGGGCAGGCAGGCGATCCCCAGCCCACTGCGCACGGCGTGGTCCACCGCTTCGATAGAGGTACTGACAAAACGCGTCGGCAACAGCGGCTCCGGGGCATCGACCGCTCGTCGCAGCGGCCAATGCTCGAATTTGCCGGTGTTATGGAAGGTATGCCGCAAGCACCCGTGGTTAGCCAGGTCCGCGGGGGCCTGCGGAACGCCCCGCTCGCGAAAGTACCCAGGCGTGCCCACCAGCACCAGGCGGAACTGGCCCAGCGACCGGGCCACCAGCCGCGAGTCGCCGGGGCTGCCGGTCCGTATCACGGCATCGAAGCCCTCCTCCACGACATCCACTATGCGGTCCGTCAGCTCGATATCCAGTTCGATCTGCGGATAACGCTGCATGAACTCCACCAATACCGGCATCACCAGGCCGTGAACCTGCGGCAGGCTGACTCGCAACTTGCCCCGCGGGGCATTGGAAGACTTGCACAGATCGAATTCGGCCGCCTCGGCCTCGGCGACAATTCTGCGGCAGCGCTCGAGAAAACTCGCGCCTTCGGCGGTCAGGGTGATGCTGCGGGTACTGCGATGGAACAGCCGGGTCTCCAGGCGCTCCTCGAGCCGCGCGATGCTCTTGCCGACAGCCGACGAGGATACCCCCAACAACCGCCCCGCCTCGGTGAAACTGCGGGTTTTCGCCACATGCAGGAAGACCGAGATATTGCTCAACCAGTCCATCGCCGACCTCACCATTACGGACACAGATGTCCGATAAGTTCGGAACCTTAGCCTATTTTTCTCTTTACCACAGCGCCCTACCCTCAGCCTCCCTACTTCCTGAAACCTGTAGCGAGCCTGACACCATGACCAAACCTCTTGCCACCGCCGACCTGCTGGACATCGAGTCCAGGCGTCGCGACCGACTTCCACTGGGTGGCCTGCTGGCGCTGGCGACCGCCGGCTTCATCACCATTCTTACCGAGGCCATGCCCGCGGGCCTGCTGCCGCAGATGAGCCAGGACCTGGCGGTGTCCCCGGCGCTGGTCGGCCAACTGGTCACCCTGTACGCCATTGGCTCACTGCTGGCGGCGATCCCGTTGGTGATCCTCACCCAGGGCTGGCGCCGCCGCCCCTTGCTGATGATCGCGATCGGCGGCTTTGCCCTGGTCAACAGTGTCACCGCGATCTCCACCAACTACAGCCTGACCCTGGTCGCCCGCTTGTTCGCCGGGGTATTTGCCGGGCTGCTCTGGGCCCTGCTGGCCGGCTACGCAAGCCGCATGGTCGCACCGCACCTGCAGGGGCGAGCCATCGCCGTGGCCATGCTTGGCGCACCATTGGCACTGTCCCTGGGGATCCCCGCGGGCACACTGCTCGGCACGCTGGTGGGCTGGCGGGTGAGCTTTGCGCTGATGACTCTGCTGACGCTGTTGTTGCTCGGCTGGGTGCGCTGGCAGGTGCCGGACTTTCCCGGCCAGCGCGCCGACAAACGCTTGCCGCTCACGGGCGTGTTCGCCTTGCCCGGGGTCAAGCCAGTGTTGTTCGTGACCTTCGCTTATGTCCTGGGCCACAACATCCTGTACACCTATATCGCACCGTTTCTGGAGCCGGCCGGCATCGGCGGGCAAATTGACCGGGTACTGCTGACGTTCGGCCTGACCGCACTGCTGAGCATCTGGATCGTCGGCCTACTGATCGATCGCTGGTTGCGTCAACTGGTACTGGTCAGTTGCGTCCTGTTCGCTCTTTCGGCGCTGCTGCTGGCGTTCCAGGCCGATACGCCGATGGCGGTCTATGCCTCGATAGCCCTCTGGGGATTGTCGTTCGGAGGCCTGGCCACGTTGCTGCAAACCGCGCTGGCCAAGGCTGCCGGGAACGCTGCCGATGCCGCACAGTCGATGCTGGTGACCGCCTGGAACCTGGCGATCGCCGGGGGCGGGCTGGTGGGTGGCGTGCTGCTGGAAGGCCCGGGCGTATTGTCGTTTCCCTGGGTGATCATCGGCCTGTTGCTGGCTTGCCTGCTGGTGGCCGTGAACGCCCGACGCCATGGGTTTCCCGCCATACGCTGAAAACAAAAACCCCGGCGCGTTGGCCAGGGTCCCTGTTTGTTACTTCAGTCGGGCATCAGAAGCGCTTGATGTCAGCCTGGTTTTCCAACTGCTTGCGGTACGCGGCGAAGTCTTGCTGACCCACACGCGACGCGAGGAAGCGACGGTACTGGGCCTTCTCTTCATCGGTTGGTGCAGCGGCTTCGTTCACACCACTCAGTTGCAAGACCACCAGGCTGCCGTTCGGCAGCGTCACGCTGCTGAAGGTCGGCTTGTCCTTGGCCGCTGGCTTGGCCATGCGGAACAGGGTCTGCAGCACGATCGGCTCGACGCCTTCCTGGCCACGGGTCACCGCTTCGGAAACCTTCCAGCTCTGACCGTCGACAGGCGCCTTCAGCGCGGTCTTGCCTTCACGCAAGCTGGTGATCAAGGCATCGGCCTTGGCCTTGGCGGCAGCACTGGCGTGCTCCTTGGCCAATTGCGTGCGGATGCTGCTGGCGACGCTTTCCAACGGCAGCTGCTCTGGCTTGCGGTGCTCTTTGGCGCGCAGGACCACTACCGTTTCCGGGTCCAGCTCGATAGCGGTGCTATTGGCACCCTCATCCAGCACTTCAGGGCTGAAAGCAGCCTGAATCACGGCGCGGTTGGCGGCGATGCCCTCGCCCCCTTCACGCCCGAACGGTGCGGAAGTGTGCACGGTCAGTTTCAGCTCTTGAGCCGGCTGGGCCAGGTCCGAGGCTTCGAACGAGGAGTCTTCCAGCTGCTTGGTCGCCTCGACAAAACGTTGCTCGACCTGCTGGGTTTTCAGCTCGCGGGTCAGCTTGTCTTTCAGGCTGGCGAAACTTGGCACTTCAGGTGCCTCGACGCCCAGCAGCTTGATCAGGTGGAAACCGAAACCGGTGCGTACCGGTGCCGATACCTGGTCCTTGTTCAAGGCGTACAGCGCTTCCTCGAAGGCCGGGTCATAGACGCCAGGGCCGGCATAACCGAGGTCACCACCGTTGTTCGCCGAACCCGGATCCTGGGAGAACTCCTTGGCCAGCGCCTCGAAGCTTTCGCCCTTGGCCAGACGCGCCTGGATCTCTTCGATCTTGGCCTTGGCCTGCGCTTCGTTCACCTTGTCGTTCACTTCGATCAGGATGTGCGCGGCACGACGCTGCTCGGACAGGTTGGCGGTTTCTTTCTGATACAGCGCCTGCAGGTCTTCGTCCTTGACGCTGACCTGATCGAAGAAGGAAGCCTTCTTCAACTCCAGATAGTCGATAACCACCTGGTCCGGCGACATGAATTCCTTGGCGTGTTCGTCGTAGTAAGCCTTGACCTCATCGTCGGTCAGCTTGACTGCCGCGGGGTCGGCCTTGATGGTCAGGGAAGCGTAATCGCGGGTCTGCTTTTCCAGACGAGCGAATGCCAGCACCTGTGCATCGGTCACGAAACCGCTGCCAGCCAGACCAGCGCGTACCTGGCCGATCAGCATTTCCTGAGCCAGCATCTGACGGAACTGCATCCGGCTATAACCCAGCTGACGGATCACCTGGTCGAAACGCTCAGGGCTGAACTTGCCGTCCACCAGGAATTCCGGCGTTTGCAGGATCACCTGATCCAGAGCAGCGTCAGAGAACGCGAACTTGGAGTTTTCCGCGCCTTGCAGCAGCAGCTTGCGGTCGATCAGACCTTTGAGAGCGGCTTCACGCAGCAGCTTCTCGTCGAGCAAGGAAGCGTCGAAATCCTTGCCCAGTTGTTGCATGAGCTGACGGCGTTGCATATCAACCGCCTGGCTCAACTCATTCTGGGTGATTTCTTCGCCATTGACCTTGGCCGCGTCCTGACTGGTGGAAGTGGCTTGAAAAATGGCATCGAAACCGGTCAGCGCCATCAGTGCGACGATGACCCCGATAATGGTCTTGGCAATCCAGCCTTGTGAATTGTCCCTGATATTCTGCAGCATGCGTCCCCCAGAAACGGTTGTACTTCAAATTAAGCAACCGTGGAGCGTGGGTAGAGTCCGGATAGAAGAAAGGCGCATCCGAGGATGCGCCTTTCTCGTAACTGGCGGAGCGGACAGGGGTTCGAACCTTCGATCCCCGATGTGACAAACCGGATTTCTAACCGGCTGCCCTACCGCTCCGCTGCCAGGTCGGGAAAGACCCCGACCCGGGTAGGCAAAGGCTTGAAGGAGGCTTAGTTAACGGCTTCTTTCAGTGCTTTACCGGCTTTGAAACCTGGTTTTTTGGCTGCAGCGATTTCCAGCGTCTTACCGGTCTGTGGGTTACGACCAATGCGAGCAGGACGATCGGTAACAGAGAAAGTACCGAAACCAACCAGTACAACGGAGTCGCCAGCCTTAAGAGCGCCAGTGACGGATTCGATTACTGCATCCAGCGCACGGCCAGCAGCAGCTTTCGGGATATCAGCAGATGCAGCGATAGCATCAATCAGTTCCGACTTGTTCACTCTAAGTCCCCTTATATATCTATTTGAGTATGATTCTAAGTTTTTTGGTGAAAGCAAAAACCAGTGCTGAATGGCCTACAGACACTTAAGAGCCGCTTTATAACAAGGGCTCTAAAAAGCTGTCAAGGAAGCCCCCCAGGCTAATGCGTACTAATGCGTGCTAATTCTTTCCTTAGAGTCAGACTCGCGTTTTTCATCCTTTGCAACTATCTCGGGAGCCACATCCGGCAAGGGCTCCGGCGCGTATTGCAGCGCAATTTGGAGGACTTCGTCAATCCATTTAACTGGCTTAATTTGCAGATCCTGCTTGATATTGTCAGGAATTTCCTTCAAATCGCGCACATTCTCTTCTGGAATGATGACGGTCTTGATTCCACCACGATGTGCTGCAAGAAGTTTCTCTTTCAAACCACCGATAGCCAACACCTGACCACGCAGGGTGATTTCCCCGGTCATGGCCACATCAGCCCGCACCGGAATACCGGTCAGCGCAGAAACCAGGGCCGTGCACATGCCTACACCAGCGCTAGGGCCGTCTTTCGGGGTCGCCCCTTCCGGCATATGGATATGGGTGTCGCGCTTCTCGTGGAAGTCCAGGGGGATTCCCAGGCTCTTCGCACGGCTGCGCACCACCGTCAGTGCCGCGGTGATCGATTCGACCATCACGTCGCCCAGCGAACCAGTCTTGATCAACTGACCTTTGCCAGGTACCACGGCGGCTTCGATGGTCAGTAGCTCACCACCGACCTGGGTCCAGGCCAGGCCCGTTACCTGACCGATCTGATCCTGTTGCTCGGCCAGGCCGTAGCGGAATTTGCGCACGCCGAGGAAGTGCTCCAGCAGGTCGGAAGTGACCTTCACCGAGAAGCGTTTTTCCAGCGCATGCTCCTTCACCGCCTTGCGGCAAACCTTGGCGATCTGGCGTTCCAGCCCACGTACACCGGCTTCGCGGGTGTAGTAGCGGATGATGTCGCGAATGGCTTCTTCGTCGAACTCCAGCTCGCCTTTCTTCAGGCCGTTGGCCTGGATCTGCTTCGGCGACAGGTATTTGACCGCGATGTTGATCTTCTCGTCCTCGGTGTAACCCGGCAGACGAATCACCTCCATCCGGTCCAGCAACGCTGGCGGAATATTCATCGAGTTGGAGGTGCAAAGGAACATCACATCGGAGAGGTCGTAATCGACTTCCAGATAGTGGTCGTTGAAGTTGTGGTTCTGCTCGGGATCGAGCACTTCGAGCAATGCCGAAGCCGGATCGCCGCGCATGTCGCTGCCCATCTTGTCGATTTCATCGAGCAGGAACAGCGGGTTGCGAACGCCCACTTTTGTCATCTTTTGAATCAATCTTCCCGGCATCGAACCAATATAGGTACGACGATGGCCGCGAATTTCCGCTTCATCGCGCACGCCGCCAAGGGCCATGCGTACGAATTTACGGTTAGTGGCGTGAGCAATCGACTCTGCCAGGGAGGTTTTACCGACCCCTGGAGGCCCGACCAGGCACAGTACCGGACCACGAATCTTCTTCACACGCTTTTGCACAGCGAGGTATTCGAGAATCCGCTCTTTGACTTCTTCCAGGCCATAGTGATCGGCATCGAGGATATCTTCGGCACGCGCCAGGTCCAGGCGAACCTTGCTTTGGGCCTTCCACGGCACCTGAACCAGCCAGTCGATGTACGAACGCACCACTGTGGCTTCAGCCGACATCGGCGACATCTGCTTGAGCTTGTTCAGCTCGGCCTGGGCCTTGGCCAGGGCATCCTTTGGCAAGCCGGCGGCGTCGATGCGCTTTTTCAGCTCTTCGACTTCGTTATGACCTTCGTCACCGTCACCCAGCTCTTTCTGAATGGCCTTCATCTGCTCATTCAGGTAGTACTCGCGCTGGCTACGCTCCATTTGCTTCTTCACGCGACCGCGAATGCGCTTCTCGACCTGCAACAGATCGATTTCCGCATCCAGCAACGCCAGCACGTGTTCGACACGCGCCGACAGGTCGATAATTTCGAGAATTTCCTGCTTCTGCTCGATCTTCAGCGCCATATGGGCGGCCATGGTGTCTACCAGGCGGCTCGGCTCATCGATGCTGTTGAGGGACGACAGCACTTCGGCGGGGACCTTCTTGCCCAACTGCACGTACTGCTCGAACTGGGACAGCAGGCTACGGACAAAGACTTCCGACTCGCGCTCAGGTGCGTCCACCTCATCGATCAGGGAGACTTCGGCACGGCAATGGCCGTCCACTTCGCTGAAACGCTCCACAGCGCCCCGCTGCTCGCCCTCGACCAGTACTTTGACAGTGCCGTCGGGCAACTTGAGCAATTGCAGAACAGTGGCAATGGTACCTACGCGATAGAGTGCATCTTCACCGGGATCATCATCAGCAGGATTTTTCTGAGCCAACAGAAGAATCTGCTTGTCGCCCGTCATCGCAGCCTCGAGGGCTTCGATAGACTTCTCGCGCCCCACGAACAGCGGGATAACCATGTGCGGATAAACCACGACATCACGCAATGGCAGGAGAGGCAATTCGATGGTTGTCTTCATGATTTCGCCTCTACGGCGGCCATAAGGCCGTAAACAGATGGAAGTAAGCTTGAAACCAAGATGGGGGCTGCCTCGAAAAAAAACAAGCTCAAAGACAGTACTTTAAAGGCAGTAAAAGCAAAGGGGCCCGAAGGCCCCTTCTATCAAACCAGCAGTCCGGCGCTTAGGCGTCCGGGGCTGCCTTGGCAGTCGGCTCACTGTTTTCATAGATATACAGTGGCTTGGACTTACCTTCTATAACGCTTTCGTCGATCACTACTTTACTCACCTCGGACTGCGAGGGGATCTCATACATAGTGTCGAGCAACACGCCTTCGAGAATCGAACGCAATCCGCGAGCACCGGTCTTGCGCTCAAGCGCACGCTTGGCGACCGACTTGAGGGCATCGGTACGGAACTCCAGATCGACGCCTTCCATCTCGAACAGCTTGGCATACTGCTTGGTCAAGGCGTTCTTCGGCTCGGTGAGGATCTGGATCAGCGCTGCTTCATCCAACTCGTCCAGCGTTGCCAGAACCGGCAGACGACCCACGAACTCCGGAATCAGGCCGAACTTGACCAGATCGTCCGGTTCGACTTCACGCAGGGATTCGCCGACCTTCTTGCCCTCTTCCTTGCTGCGTACTTCGGCATTGAAGCCGATGCCGCCGCGAGTCGAACGGTTCTGAATAACCTTTTCCAGCCCCGAGAACGCACCACCGCAAATGAACAGGATGTTGCGCGTATCGACCTGCAGGAACTCTTGCTGCGGATGCTTGCGACCACCTTGAGGTGGAACGGAAGCCACAGTACCTTCGATCAGTTTCAACAGGGCCTGCTGAACGCCTTCACCCGAAACGTCACGGGTAATCGAAGGGTTGTCAGACTTGCGGGAAATCTTGTCGATTTCATCGATATAGACGATGCCCATTTGAGCTTTCTCTACATCGTAATCGCACTTCTGCAGCAGTTTCTGAATGATATTCTCGACGTCCTCACCCACATAACCGGCTTCGGTCAGGGTGGTGGCGTCGGCAATGGTGAACGGTACATTCAACAGGCGCGCCAGGGTCTCTGCCAGCAGAGTCTTGCCCGAACCTGTAGGGCCGATCAGCAAGATGTTGCTCTTGCCCAGTTCGACCTCGTCATTCTTCTTGTCACGCTGGTTGAGGCGCTTGTAGTGGTTGTATACCGCTACTGCCAGAACCTTTTTCGCACGTTCCTGACCAATCACATACTGATCAAGGATGCCGCTGATTTCTTTAGGCGAAGGCAATTTATGCGCGCTGCTTTCGGCCTGTGCTTCCTGCACCTCCTCACGGATGATGTCATTGCACAGGTCGACGCACTCGTCGCAGATAAAGACCGAGGGGCCGGCAATCAATTTGCGTACTTCATGCTGGCTTTTGCCACAGAAGGAGCAATAAAGCAGTTTGCCGTTGTCCTCGCCGTTGCGGGTGTCAGTCATTCGATCGATCCAAATCCGATAGGCTTGCAACACAAGATGAAGGCAATTGCGGGCTTTTTCAAGCCCACAGGTGGCCGGTTAAACCAACCACCTACATTTGAGTTGCTTAGGCAGGCATTTGACGCTTGGTGATCACAGAGTCAATCAGGCCGTATTCAGCCGCACGCTCTGCGCTCATGAAGTTGTCGCGCTCGGTGTCGCGCTCGATGGTCTCGAGGCTCTGACCGGTGTGATGAGCCAGCAGCGAGTTCAGACGCGAACGGATGTGCAGGATTTCCTTGGCATGGATGTCGATATCCGACGCCTGGCCCTGGAAACCGCCCAATGGCTGGTGAATCATCATCCGCGAGTTAGGCAGGCAATGACGCTTGCCCGCTGCGCCACCGGCGAGCAGGAAGGCCCCCATGCTGCAGGCCTGGCCGATGCAGATGGTGGAAACGTCCGGCTTGATGAATTGCATGGTGTCGTAGATCGACATGCCTGCAGTCACCGAACCGCCTGGCGAGTTGATGTAGAGATGGATGTCCTTGTCCGGGTTTTCCGCTTCAAGGAAGAGCAATTGTGCCGCGACCAGGTTGGCCATGTAGTCTTCTACCGGGCCAATCAGGAAGATCACCCGCTCCTTGAGGAGGCGCGAGTAGATGTCATAGGCGCGTTCGCCACGGGCGGACTGCTCGATAACCATCGGGACCAGGCCGCCTGCGGCCTGGATGTCAGAGCTCTGCTGATAATAAGAATTGCGGGACATGTCCTGCAGTCACTCCCAAATAGTCATGTCTTGAATACGCATAAGCCAGCGCGAAGGCTGGCTTATGGTGTGTATTTTCGAACGAGTAAAAAATCAGTCGGCTTGTGGTGCTTCTACCGGCTTGACCGCTTCTTCGTAAGAGACCGATTTGTCGGTCACGCTAGCTTTCTGCAGAACAGTATCCACAACTTGTTCTTCCAGCACAACCGAACGGACTTCGTTCAGTTGCTGCTCGTTCTTGTAGTACCAGGACACGACCTGCTCTGGCTCTTGGTAAGCAGAAGCCATTTCCTGAATCAGCTCGCGCACGCGGGCTTCGTCAGGCTTGAGGTCGAACTGCTTGACCACTTCGGCCACGATCAGGCCCAGTACAACGCGACGCTTGGCCTGTTCTTCGAACAGCTCGGCCGGCAGTTGATCAGGCTTGATGTTGCCACCGAACTGTTGAACGGCCTGAACGCGCAGACGGTTCACTTCGTTGTCCAGCAGAGCCTTAGGCACTTCGATCGGGTTGGCAGCCAGCAGGCCGTCCATTACCTGGTTCTTGACCTTGGACTTGATGGCCTGACGCAGTTCGCGCTCCATGTTCTTGCGAACTTCGGCGCGGAAACCTTCCAGACCGGCTTCTTTGATACCAAATTGAGCGAAGAACTCTTCGGTCAGCTCTGGCAGCTTAGGCTCGGAAACGGTGTTGACGGTGACAGTGAACTCGGCGGCTTTGTTAGCCAGGTCCAGGTTCTGGTAGTTCTCTGGGAAAGTCAGGTTCAGAACACGCTCTTCACCCGCTTTGGCGCCGACCAGGCCTTCTTCGAAGCCTGGGATCATGCGGCCGGAACCCAGCACCAGCTGAGTGCCCTTGGCGGAACCGCCAGCGAACACTTCACCGTCGACCTTGCCGACGAAATCGATGTTCAGTTGGTCTTCGTTCTGAGCGGCGCGGTCGGCCACTTCGAAGCGAATGTTCTGCTTGCGCAGGATTTCCAGCATGTTGTCCAGATCGGCATCAGCCACGTCAGCGCTCAGGCGCTCAACGGCGATGGACTCGAAACCGGCAACGGTGAACTCAGGGAACACTTCGAACGTTGCAACGTATTCCAGATCCTTGCCCTTCTCCAGAACCTTTGGCTCAACCGAAGGAGCGCCAGCCGGGTTCAGCTTCTGCTCGACAACAGCTTCGTAGAAGGAAGCCTGGATCACATCGCCCACAGCTTCTTGACGCGCATCAGCTTCATAACGCTGACGGATCACGCTCATTGGGACTTTGCCAGGACGGAAGCCTGGAATCTTGGCCTTTTGGGCAGTCTGCTGCAGACGCTTGTTGACCTGTGTCTCGATGCGCTCAGCCGGCACGGTGATGCTCATGCGGCGCTCAAGAGCAGAAGTATTTTCAACAGAAACTTGCATGGATATTCCTCGTTGCACAGACGTTAGCCGGCCGTTTCCGACCCCAGAATCAAGGGCATGCATTCTAGTGGGTCAAACTCAAGAAGTCACCCTACTGAAAACGGGTAAAAAAACAGCTGGCGATTTAAAGGCGGGGACCAACGGTTGAGCCGCGCCCTGAGAGCAAATACAGCGAATCAAACCAGGGCCTCTGCACCCATGCTTCTATATATAGAAGGAATGGCACGTCACACCCCTGATGATCGGACCAAACCACAGCCCGACCGGTAAACCTTCAGCATTCCAGCGACAAAAGGACGAGTATTTCGTCGCCTCCCCGGCCCACTACCTGCAACCCGCTGGAAATACAGACTTCTGAAACGAAAACGGCGCAGCCCTTTTCAGGTGCTGCGCCGTTTTCTGCTATATAAATAGCTACTTAATTGGTGCGGACGAAGAGACTCGAACTCTTACACCTTGCGGCGCTGGAACCTAAATCCAGTGTGTCTACCAATTCCACCACGTCCGCGTATCAAGCTTTTAAAGCAAAGGCGCCAGACTATTAATCTGGCGCCTTTCGGAATATGGGGTGGACGATGGGGATCGAACCCACGACAACAGGAGTCACAATCCTGTGCTCTACCAACTGAGCTACGCCCACCATATTGCGTTGTTGCGTTACTTGTGCCAAAGCTGCCTAATGGCGCACCCGGCAGGACTCGAACCTGCGACCATCCGCTTAGAAGGCGGATGCTCTATCCAGCTGAGCTACGGGCGCCTTATTAATCTGTATTCTTTAATGATTACAAACTAAGTGCTTTCAGTCGTTACGAGTTAAACATCAACTCTGCCCGACCTTCTTAACCAGTGCTAGGCTGTGCCCGACAAGTGCGACGAATGTTATAGACGAGCCGTTAGGTCGTCAACTCTTTTTTGAAAAAAATTCATTTAATTAAAGGAGTTAGGGGAATTTGCAGACCAAGCGCCTTTGCCCTCACGTCCTGGCATGCGAGAATGCGTTCTCTTTTTCTCTCCCTCTCGATGGTTAATCACGCGTCATGACTGCACAACTAATCGACGGCAAAGCGATCGCCGCTAGCCTGCGCCAGCAGATCGCCAAACGTGTCGCCGAGCGTCGCCAGCAAGGCCTGCGTACTCCAGGTCTCGCGGTGATCCTGGTCGGCAGCGACCCGGCCTCTCAGGTTTATGTCTCGCACAAGCGTAAAGACTGCGAAGAGGTCGGCTTTCTTTCACAAGCCTATGACTTACCTTCTGACACCACTCAAGAAGCACTGGCCGGCCTGATCGACCGCCTCAACGATGACCCGAACATCGATGGCGTCCTGCTGCAACTGCCACTGCCCGAACACCTCGATGCCTCCAAGCTGCTGGAGCGCATCCGCCCGGATAAAGACGTGGATGGTTTCCATCCTTATAACGTCGGTCGCCTGGCCCAACGTATCCCTCTGCTACGCCCATGCACGCCGAAAGGCATCATGACCCTGCTGGAAAGCACCGGTGCCGATCTGTACGGCATGGATGCGGTAGTGGTCGGTGCTTCCAACATCGTCGGGCGCCCGATGGCGATGGAGCTGCTGCTCGCCGGCTGCACCGTTACCGTTACCCACCGCTTCACCAAGGATCTGGCCGGCCACGTCGGGCGTGCCGACCTGGTGGTCGTGGCCGCCGGCAAGCCGGGCCTGGTCAAGGGTGAGTGGATCAAGGAAGGCGCCATCGTCATCGACGTCGGCATCAACCGCCAGGAAGACGGCAAGCTGGTGGGCGACGTGGTCTACGAGACCGCCCTGCCCCGCGCCGGCTGGATCACCCCGGTACCGGGCGGTGTTGGCCCGATGACTCGCGCCTGCCTGCTGGAAAACACGTTGTATGCGGCAGAAACGCTGCACGACTGACGCAGGGAAATAGCCCGGATAAAAGAACCCCGCCACTGGCGGGGTTCTTTGTTTCTGCTCGCCGAAAACCTGAAGCGGGTAGCCCCCGCTTGCAGTGACGATCAACTCACCAGAAAGGAGGGAACCGAACTGATACAAAACTGATACAGGATGAAATTTAATTTACCTGAAGCCCTTTACCTACGGGCGTGTAGCTCTTTCCTGGCACATACTCATAAAATGTAACGTTTTTCTGAAAGCAGCCCGTTGCAGAACGGCATATCCACTTCATGAGTCCGCCCGCGTGAAAATCCGTCTTTCTATCCTGAGCCTATTTTTTGCATTTACAGGCACCTTTATCACGCAGAGCGCCGTCGCTCGCGAAACCACCGAAGCGCCGCGCGACCCTTCCCAACTGCACATTGCCTCCGGCAGCGCCATGCTGCTGGACCTGCAGACCAACAAGGTCATCTACTCCAGCAATCCCGACGTGGTCGTGCCCATCGCGTCGGTAACCAAGCTGATGACCGGTCTGATCGTACTCGACGCCAAACAACCACTGGATGAGTACATTTCCGTGGACATCAGCAACACCCCGGAAATGAAAGGCGTGTTTTCCCGGGTCAAGCTCAAGAGCGAACTCCCGCGCAAGGAGATGCTACTGATCGCCCTGATGTCGTCGGAAAACCGTGCCGCCGCCAGCCTCGCCCACCACTACCCGGGCGGGTACGCAGCCTTTATTGCCGCCATGAACGCCAAGGCCAAGGCACTGGGCATGACCAGCACGCACTATGTCGAGCCGACCGGCCTGTCGGTCCATAACGTGTCCACCGCCCGCGACCTGAGCAAACTGTTGCTGGCGGCGCGCAAATACCCGCTGCTGAGCGAGCTGAGCACCACCAAGGAAAAGACCGTGGCGTTCCGCAAACCCAACTACACCCTGGGCTTTCGCAACACCGATCACCTGGTCAACAGGGCCAACTGGGACATCAAACTGACCAAGACCGGCTTTACCGATGAAGCAGGCCACTGCCTGGTACTGGTGACCAGCATGAGCAACCGCCCGGTCGCCCTGGTGATTCTCGACGCCTTTGGCAAGTACACGCACTTCGCCGATGCCAGCCGTATCCGCCAGTGGCTGGAAACAGGTAAAAGCGGCTCGGTACCGAATGCCGCCTTGAGCTACAAGGCCGGCAAAAACCTGAAAAGCCGTCAGAGCGGCGTCGCCCAGACTGCCGAATAGAAGCTGGCAGACACAAAAAAGGCCGCGGATCTGTCGATCGCGGCCCTTTCAAAGACGGCGCCCCTGGGCGCCGTCAGCGTTTCTGCAACCTCAGTTGGCGCTCAACGCCTTGGTCGCCCGTGCCGCCGCGTTCTCCTGCCCGGCCTGGGCCAACTCATCGGCTGCCTTCAACCAACGCTGACGATCGACCTGGGCTGGCACCTGGGTCGGCCCCTGAATCAACACCGCCCAGTGTCCCGCATTGCTCCAGGCCGACTCGAACTTGGCAAAGTCCATCAACAGACGACGATTCATTCCCGCGCGCAGCAATACTGTCTGCTTGTGTCGGTTATAGCCCGCCAGCACGGCATAACGAGGCTCGGCCCAGAACGCCGAACCTTCGGTGTAACGCACCATCACCGGGTATCCCGCGGCAACCTGGGTCAGCAGCGCCGATAAATTGTCGTCCAGCGGATAGACCACCATCCCGTACTCACGCGCCAGGGTCAGCATGTTCTGCTGCAACTTCGCCTCGGCGCCAGGCAGGTGCAGCGGCTTGTCCAGCAGGCCTGGAGTGATCGCGATGCCTTGCTGGGACAGCATGCTGGCCAGGGTGCCCGGGCCACTCTGATAGGTTTCGCCGCGGAAAAACGGCACGCCGTTGAGTTCCACCCGCTCGGGCAGGCGCTGAATCTCCGGCTGCACGCTACTGGCGCAACCGGCCAGCGTCAGGGCGCAAGCGCCCGCCAACAACAGTGTTCGAAATCGCAGAAACATCCGTTCCATCATGACTCTCTTGTGCAGACGCCAAGCCAGGAGCCCCGGCCGAAACGCTGATCATAGGGCGCCGCGACACAGGGGTATAGCGTTAAGCCGCGGTAATTTGCGTCCCATAGAGCAAAGCGGTCGATGACACTCGACTATTGGTCAATGGCTTGAAACACATCCGCGACTAGACTGTCCATTGCGAAGAGTGTGTGCCCTGGACAGGGCAACAAGGAGGCATGCATGAGCCTGACAACGACAATCCTGATGCTGATCGGCGGCTGGCTGGCCGTTGCCGCTGCCATGCTCTGGGGTGTCTTGCGGATCGTTCGCCGACACCATCATCCGCGTTTGCCGACTCCCGCCGCGAAAACCGCAAAACCGGCCCGGCATCACGCCACCGCGCACTGACTGGTACTTTTTCTTCTGCCCAATAAAAAACGGCGGCCTGTGTCCTTGAACACAGGCCGCCGTCGGTTATTGCCGTAAATCAGGCTTCGACTTCCGCCGCCACCCGCTTCTGCCGGGCACGACGAGCCAGCATGTTCAGCCCCTCGATGGCCGCCGAGAAGGCCATGGCCGCGTACACATAACCTTTTGGCACATGGGCACCGAAACCTTCGGCGATCAGGGTCATGCCGATCATGATCAGGAAGCCCAGGGCCAGCATGACCACCGTCGGGTTGTCATTGATGAACTTGGCCAGAGGCTCGGCCGCCAGCAACATCACCAGTACCGACACCACCACCGCAATGATCATGATCGGCAAGTGTTCGGTCATGCCGACCGCGGTGATGATGCTGTCGATGGAGAACACCATGTCCAGCATCAGGATCTGGCCGATCGCCGCAGCAAAACCCAAGGATACGCCCGCGGTCTCGCTTTTGCTGTCCTGCGGCTCCGGGTCCATGCTGTGATGGATCTCCGTGGTGGCCTTCCACAGCAGGAACAAGCCGCCGGCAATCAGGATCATGTCCTTCCAGGAGAAGACCTGGCCGAAGACATCGATCACCGGTTCGGTCAGCTGCACGATGAAGGCGATGGTGCTGAGCAGTGCCAGACGCAGGATCAGGGCCATGCCGATACCGATCCGCCGGGCCTTGGCCCGGTGTTGCTCGGGCAGCTTGTTGGTCAGGATCGAAATAAAGATCAGGTTATCGATGCCGAGCACGATTTCCATGACCACCAGGGTTGCCAGGGCGACCCAGGCGGTGGGGCTGGCGGCGAGTTGTAAAAGGTATTCCATGGCTCAGTCCTGAGTCGGGGTATGGGGGAATCAGATTTCCTGGGACGACGAGGTGGCTTCTTTGGCCTCGTCAGCCGGCTTTTCCTGCTTGCTGATCAAGCCTTGGGTCGCGTCGCTGATCGCCTGTTCGGCGGCCTTGTGCGTGTCGTCGATCGCCTGCTTGGCGTTTTCCGCGGCCTTGCCCAACAGCTGCTGCGCGCTTTTCTCCGCCTGCTCGCAACCGGCAAGGGTGATCAACGACAACGCCAGCAACGATGCGGCGATGGATTTATAGGTCATTGCGCTTTCCTCGTTAGAACGGACCGGGCCGAGACGATGGCCCGTCAATAGCGAGGCATTCTATGGAGGCGAACACTTCAGGAAAATTCGTATTTTTAACAGCTATACTTCGATTTTTACGAATCAAAGCCAGCCATGCTCAACTATCGCCAACTGCACTACTTCTGGGTCGTCGCCAAGACCGGCAGCATCGTCCGGGCCTGCGAGCAACTGAACCTGACCCCGCAAACCATCAGCGGCCAGATCACCCTGCTCGAACAAACCTACGGCATCGAGTTGTTTCGCCGGGTCGGCCGGCAATTGGAGCTGACCGAAGCCGGGCGCCAGACCCTGCCCTACGCCGAGCAGATGTTCCAGCTCGGCGGCGAACTGGAAGCCATGCTCCAGGCCCAGCCCAACGAACAGCAGATCCTGTTTCGGGTCGGCGTGGCCGATGTGGTGCCCAAATCGATCGTCTACCGCCTGATCGCCCCGACCATGGAGTTGAACGAACCGATCCGCATCACCTGCCGCGAGGACAAACTCGAACGCCTGCTGGCCGACCTGGCCATCCAGCGCCTGGACCTGGTGATTTCCGACAGCCCCATGCCTTCGCACCTGGACATCAAGGGCTACAGCCAGAAACTCGGCGAATGCGGTATCAGTTTTTTCGCCACCGAAGAACTGGCCGAGCGCTATGGAACCAACTTTCCCCATAGCCTGCATGGCGCTCCGCTGCTGATTCCCGGGCAGGAAACCGTGGTGCGCAGCCGGCTGCTGCGCTGGCTGGCCGAGCAGCAGATACAACCCAGGATCATCGGTGAGTTCGACGACAGTGCCTTGATGCAGGCATTCGGCCAATCAGGCAGCGGGATCTTTATCAGCCCCAGCGTGATCGCCGACGAAGTGCGGCGCCAATACGGCGTGCAACTGATCGGCCAGACCGATGCGGTCAGCGAGTCGTTCTACGCCATTTCGGTCGAACGCAAGGTCAAGCACCCCGGCATCGTGGCGATCACCGAAGGCGCCCGCCGCGAGCTGTTCACCGCCATGGGCGCTTGAGGAGAGTCAGGCGCAGCTGGCCTGGGGCTTGAGGGTCATCAACAGCAGGGCCAGCAGGATCGACACCAGGATAAAACCGGCGGCGGCGAACCCCAGGCTGCCCAGCCCCAGGGTGTCGATCACCCGGCCACCGACCATGGCGCCCAGGCCGATGCCCAGGTTGGCTCCGGCGATGTTCAGCGAAGCGGCAAACGCCGGCGCCTGAGGCGCGGCCTTGATCAGGCGGACATGGCTGACCAGAAACAGCGCCGCCTGGGTCACGCCCCAGATGCCCATGGCCGCGGCCAGGCCCAGCGGCGAGTGAATGCTCGGCACCAGCGCCACCATGCCGCCGATCATCAAGGCGCAGAAACCCATGGAAGCCAGCAACGGATGGCGGTCCACCGCACGGCCGCCCAGCGAGTTGCCGATCAGCCCCACCGCGCCGAAACCCATCAGGCACCAACCCACCAGCGTGCCGTTGAAACCGGCCAGGCGCTCGAGGATATCCGCCAGGTAGGTGTAGGCGGTGAACATGCCGCTGAACACCAGGATCGACAGCAGCACATGCCCCTGCATCAAGGGGCTGCGCAGGATGCCGAACTGCGAGCGCAGGCTGGCCTGCTCGTTGTGCACGCGGGTCTGCGGCAGGTAGACATACAGCAGCAACGCCTTGGCAAAGGCCACCAGCGCCAGGATGCCGAACGCGGCGCGCCAGCCGAAGGCATCGGAAATCAGCGTACCCACCGGAATACCGAACACCGTGGCGCAGACGATGCCGAAGCCGATCTTGGCGATGGCCCGTCCGGCGTAGTCAGGACCGACGATATCCACCGCGGTTTCGCTGGCCAAAGCCCAGAACACCGGCAAGCCCAGCGCCGGGATCAGCCGCGCCACCGCCATCACCCAGATATTCGGCGCCAGCGCCGCCAGGGTATTGGCCAGGCCGAACATCACCAGCACCGAAATGAACAGGCGCTTGCGCTGGAAACGGGCGAAATAGGCCGTCAGGAACGGCCCGAACGCCGCCACGGTGAAGGCGAACAAGGTCACCAGCAGGCCGGCCTGCGGCACGCTGACCGCAAGGTCCCGGGCAATCGAAGGCAGCAGGCCGACAATGATGAACTCCGTCGTCAGCACGGTAAAACCGGCGGCTGACAACAGCAGAATGGGCAACAGCATGGAAAACTCCGGAAACGACGACATCAGCGATGGCCTGGTGGCCCGCTGACTGGAGATGAGAAGAGGATGGCGAATCCTAACAGAATGTGTCCGCGCATGTCTGGGGTAGCGGCGAAAAAACCGCAGGCTACTCTGGAAGGCTCAGGTGGCAGATCGTCACATCCGTGGGCGAACCCCGTGTGATAAAGTCCGCCCCCTGCCGCAACACCCCGTACTTTCAGCAACTCATCAGCACGGCGTCCCACGTCGACGCACGGCATATTAAAAAAATCAGAGATACCGCTATGACTGCTTCGCCCCCGTCGCTCCTGGAAAAACTCAAACGCACCAGCCTGGTCACGCAGATCGTCATTGGCCTGATCGCCGGTATCGCCCTGGCGCTGCTGGCCCCCGAACTGGCGAAATCCACCGCCTTTATCGGCAAGGTCTTTGTCTCGGCACTGAAAGCCGTCGCGCCGATCCTGGTATTCGTGCTGGTCATGGCCTCCATCGCCAACCACAAGCACGGCCAGGAAACCCATATCCGCCCGATCCTCTGGCTCTACCTGCTGGGCACTTTCGCCGCGGCGGTGGTGGCGGTAATCGCCAGCAGCCTGTTCCCCTCCTCCCTGGTGCTGAGCACCCATGATGTCGCCATCTCCGCCCCCGGCGGCATCAGCGAAGTCCTGCAAAGCCTGCTGCTGAGCGTGGTGGACAACCCGGTCAGCGCGCTGATGAACGCCAACTTCATCGGCATCCTGGCCTGGGCCATCGGCATGGGCGTGGCCATCCGCCATGCCGGCAACACCACCCGCACCGTGCTGGACGACCTGTCCAACGGCGTGACCCTGATCGTACGGGTAGTGATCCGCTTCGCCCCGCTGGGCATCTTCGGCCTGGTGGCTTCAACCCTGGCCACCTCCGGCTTCGGCGCCCTGCTCGGTTATATGCACCTGTTGGCGGTACTGATCGGCTGCATGCTGTTCGTCGCGCTGGTGATGAACCCGCTGATCGTGTTCTGGAAGATCCGCCGCAACCCGTTCCCGCTGGTGCTCATGTGCCTGCGCGAAAGCGGCATCACCGCCTTCTTCACCCGCAGCTCGGCGGCCAACATTCCGGTCAACCTGGAACTGAGCAAGCGCCTGGGCCTGCATGAAGACACCTATTCGGTGTCGATCCCGCTGGGCGCCACCATCAACATGGCCGGCGCCGCCATCACCATCACTGTGCTGACCCTGGCGGCCGTGCATACCCTGGGTATCGCCGTCGACCTGCCCACCGCCGTGCTGCTCAGCGTGGTCGCCGCCATCTGTGCCTGCGGCGCTTCCGGCGTGGCCGGCGGTTCGCTGCTGTTGATTCCGCTGGCCTGCAGCCTGTTCGGCATCCCCAGCGAAATCGCCATGCAGGTGGTCGCCGTCGGCTTCATCATCGGCGTGCTGCAGGACTCGGCGGAAACCGCGCTGAACTCCTCCACCGACGTGCTCTTCACCGCCGCCGCGTGCATGGCCCAGGAAGAGAAGGTCCGCCAGACCGCCTGATCCTGCACGAATAGCGCGCACTAAAAAGCCCGGCAAGGCTCGCACCTTGCCGGGCTTTTTTATGGGCCTGGCCCCCCAACTACATCAGAAAGCGCCCATGTAGTCGCGCTTGCCGATTTCCACGCCGTTGTGGCGCAGGATCGCGTAGGTGGTGGTGACATGGAAGAAGAATTGCGGCAGGCCGTAGCTCAGCAGGTAGGACTGGCCGCTGAAGCGCTTCTCTTTCGGGGTGCCCGGACGGGTGACGATCTCGATGCCTTCCTTGCCATCGATCTGCGCTGGCTGGATGCCGTCGATAAAGGCCAGGACCTTGGCCAGCAGCGCCTGCAGCTCGGCAAAGGTGGTTTCGCTGTCGTCGTACTTCGGCAGTTCGACTTCGGCCAGGCGAGCGGAAACGCCCTTGGCGAAATCGACGGCGATCTGCACCTGGCGGATCAGCGGGAACATGTCCGGGTACAGGCGCGCCTGGAGGAAGGCATTCGGGTCGATGTTCTTGGCGGTGGCGTGGGCTTCGGCCTTGTTCAGGACATCGCTCAGGGCGTTGAGCATTTGCTTGAAGACAGGAACGGAGGCGGCGTACAGGGAAATAGTCATGGTGATCTCGACAGGCTGACGGAAAAAAGCACAAACAAAGCTGGCGCGATTATAGACCTGCTTGAGTGCCGCCGGCGGCTTGTCTTTTATCCAGCAAGGATTAGGCTAGTCGCCTTCGACAGCATAGGGAACGCGCGATGAGCATTGAGCAAGAAACTTTGAGCGAGCAATTGCAACTGAGCAGCACCGAACTGCGCATTCTCGGATCGCTGATCGAGAAGCAGGCGACCAGCCCGGAAACCTATCCGCTGACCCTCAATGCCCTGGTCATCGCCTGCAACCAGAAAACCAGCCGCGAACCGGTGATGAACCTCACCCAGGGCCAGGTCGGCCAGAGCCTGCGCGCCCTGGAAAACCGCGGCTTCGCCCGCCTGGTGATGGGCAGCCGCGCCGATCGCTGGGAGCATCGCCTGGACAAGGCGCTGGAACTGGTGCCGGCGCAGGTGGCCCTGGCCGGCCTGCTGTTTTTGCGCGGCCCGCAGACCGTCAACGAACTGCTGACCCGCAGCGGGCGCATGCACGATTTCGAAGACAGCGAACAGGTGGTGCACCAACTGGAACGCCTGATCGCTCGTGGCCTGGCGTTGCTGATCCCGCGCCAAGCCGGGCAGCGTGAAGATCGCTACATGCATGCCCTGGGCGACCCGGCGGATATCGAGGCGATCCTCGCCGCCCGGCAGAACCCGGTGGAGCGCAGCGCGGGCAGCGGCGTATCGGCGGAGCGCATCGAAGAGCTGGAAGCGCGCATCGCCGCCCTCGAAGAGCGCCTGGCGAAACTCGAAGGCTGATCCCCGCCCCTGCGGCAGCGCCTTGTAGCCGCTGCCGCAGGCTGCGATCGCCGACGCAGTCGGGGTAAAGCCTCAGAACACTTCCCGCTACTCCCCGTCCCAGTAATCCACCCCGTCCGCATGCCGCGCCACCGCGACGAATCCCGAGGCGTTGCCCTCATCGTCGATCTTGAAGTCCTTCATCACCACATATTTGCCGGAGTCCGGGTATTCGCAGATGTCCGGCGCTTCCTGGGTGCTGACCGCCAGGTAGCGCAACTCACCCTGGCTGGTGTTGATGATCTGGTGCGCGCTGTCCATGTCGCCCGGCGGGCAGGCGATCACATCACCGGCGCGGATGGCAAAACGCTCGGCGCCGAGGCGGATCTCGCCCTCGCCGGCGACTATGTAGAACATCTCTTCATTGACGCGATGGTTATGGAAGGGGCTGGCACGCATCCCCGGGCCCAGGGCAATCAGCCGGTAGCCGAGCTTCCGGGCGCCCAGTTGCTGGCCGATGCGGGCGATGCGCTGGACATAACGGCCGGCGGTGTCGCCGGTGGGGCTCAGGGCTTCAGGCAGCGGCTGAAGGTCCGCCTGATCCAGATTGAGAATGGCAGGTGGCATAACGGTCCTCGATCACGGTGACGTGGAACAGGGGCAAGTCTTGGCTTGCTGGCGACCAGTATAGGCAGGGCTTTACGCCCCTCCGACCTGCCCCGTTCCACCCACCGATCAGGCCCGGGCGAAGGCCACCGCCTGCTGGAACTGCTCGGCGCTGGGGCGCACGCCGGTGTACAGCACGAACTGCTCCAGCGCCTGGATGGCGATCACTTCCAGGCCGGTGATCACTTGCTTGCCCTCGGCCCGGGCGCGCAGGATCAGCGGGGTTTCCGCCGGCACCGCCACCACGTCGAACACGGTACGCGCGGCCTCGATCGCCTCGACCGGGAACGCCAACTGGTCGGCCTCGGGGCCGCCGCTCATGCCGATCGGGGTGACGTTGATCAGCATCTGCGGGCGCAATTCGCCCAGCTCCGCCTGCCAGGCATAGCCCAGGGATTCGGCGAGGGCCTGCCCGGCCTGGGCATTGCGGGCAACTATCACGCCATCGTGGTAGCCACCATCGCGCAAGGCACTGGCCACCGCCTTGGCCATGCCGCCGCTGCCGCGCAGGGCAAAGCGGGTGTCCTTGGGAATCCGGTGGCGTTCGAGCAACTGGGCGACGGCGATGTAGTCGGTGTTGTAGGCCTTGAGGTGGCCGTTGGTGTTGACGATGGTGTTGATCGACTGGATCGCACTGGCCGAGGCGTCCAGTTCGTCCACCAGGGCAATGCAGGCTTCCTTGAACGGCATGGACACGCCACAGCCGCGAATGCCCAGGGCGCGGATCCCGGCGACGGCGCCTGGCAGGTCCTGGCTGCTGAAGGCCTTGTAGTAGAAGTTCAAGCCCAGCTGTTCATACAAGTGATTGTGAAAGCGCAAGCCGAAATTCCCCGGACGCCCTGACAGCGACATACACAACTGGGTGTCTTTGTTGGGGTTCATCTGCATGTTGATCTCCTTGGAACGCACTTTCGGATAGACGGGATTAGCCAGTCATCGGGTTCTGCCCGATCATATCGACGTGCCTGAAAGACGGGCCTGCCGCCCACGGACGAGGGTCAATAAACCGGTACAGACCTTACACAAAATTTACCCGGCGGCTGTGCAGTTTTTCAGAAAAAAGCGGTCTTAGAAGTATCCCCGCGACAGTCCTCGCGTCTATGGCAGACCGAGCGCCGGGGTCGGAACCGAGGAATAGCCATGATGCGTAAAATCCCCAAGATAGCCTTGCTCATTGGTGCACTTGCTGTCGCCGGTCAAGCGTCCGCCCACGGTGGCGGTGGTTGGGGTGGCCCGGCGGTAGTCGGTGCGGTGGTCGGCGCCGCGGTAGTGGGTTCGGTGATCGCCAGCCACAGCCGCCCGGTCTACGTGCAACAGCCAGTCTACGTCCAGCCGCAGCCGGTCTATGCCGCGCCGCCACCGGTCTACTACCAGCCACAGCCGGTGTACGTGGAAGGCCCGCCGGTCTATTACCGCCCGGCCCCGGTGTACTACGGCCCACCTCGTGGCTACTACGGCCCACCCCGCCATTACTACTATGGCCCCGGCCGCTGGTAAGCCAGGCGATCACACACCTACAGGCCCCGCCTTCGCCAGCGGGGCCTGTTGCGTTTTGCCAAACGTCTGAATAAATCTTGCAAAGGTCGCTGCTGGAACAGTTTTTGCGATTCAATCCAGCAATAGTGTTTGTTGCCCAGCGGCAGCCCGTATACGCGAGTCCACGACTGTCATATTTATGTCATGTCAGGTCCGCAAGATCGGATCTGTCCACAAAACAGCCCCATAACAACAAGGACGACTCCCATGCCAACACAGAACCCTCATCACTCCCCTACCCTGGGTACCGCGAGCAAGGTGTACAGCGCCCTGACCGAACTCAAGCACCTGGAAGGCCACCGCAGCGCCAAGTTCCTGGCCTTGCTGGCCGAACACCTGGTGCGCAAGGGCCTGCTGCACGACCCGGAAGTGGTCTACATGCTCGATCAGGTCGTCGACTGATCGGGCTGGTGCTTTTTTCGCCGGTATCGATGTCCACTATCGAGCGCGGTGATTTTTCGTAGCACTTGCCGGTCCGTAAGGTAACTCCACAGATTGATGGAGGTACTTATGCCCAAGGTTCAGATCATGTCCGTTATCGGTAGCGCCGTTCCCACCTCGCTCAGGGAACTGGGGTTGCTGGCGTGTTGGTACCTGGTGCGCGACGGTGAGCCGGTCAGTGGCCCGCTCACTTCGCTGACCGCCGCCCAGGCCCTGTCGCAAAAGATCGAGCAGCGCGTCCTGCATGCCTAAGGCAACGGCAGTTGTGGCCGCGGCCGGGTATCGACGAACAGGCCCCAGCTGGAGATGAACAGCGCGGCGATCAATGGCCCGATGACAAAGCCGTTCAGGCCGAAGATCGCCAGGCCGCCCAGGGTCGAAATCAGAATCAGGTAATCCGGCATCCTGGTGTCCTTGCCCACCAGGATCGGGCGCAGCACGTTGTCCACCAGGCCGATCACGAACACCCCGTACAAGCCCAGCACCACCCCTTGCCAGATCGCCCCGCTGAGCAGAAAGTACAGGGCCACCGGGCCCCAGACGATCGCCGCGCCCACCGCCGGCAACAACGACAGCAGGGCCATCAGCACCGCCCACAGCAGCGGGCTGGGAATCTCCAGAAACCAGAAAATCAACCCGCCCAGCAGCCCCTGGCTGATCGCCACCAGCACGTTGCCCTTCACCGTGGCCCGCACCACCCGATTGAACTTGAGCTGCAGCCGGCGTTTCTGGTGTTCGGCCAACGGCACCGCGATGCGCACCTTGCGTACCAGTTCGGGGCCATCGCGCAGAAAGAAGAACAACAGGTACAGCATCACGAAAAAGCTCACCACGAACTTGAAGGTGCCCTGGCCGACGCTGAATGCCTGGGTGGCGAAGAACTGACTGCCTTGCAGCGCACCCTTGACGATCTTCTCGCGCACGCTCTCCAGCTCACCCAGGCCGAAACGGTCCAGCAGTTGCTGGAAGTACGGCGGCAGGCTGTGCTTGAGCTGATCCAGATGACCGGTAATGTCCAGCTTACCGCTTTCGATGTTCTGGTAGAGGTTGGCGCCCTCCTGCACCAGCAAGGTGCCGATGACGATCACCGGCAGAATGGCGATCACCAGGCAGATGCTCAGGGTGCACAGGGCGGTCAGGGTGCGTGGCCAACCGAACTTGAGTTGCAGGCGCCGTTGCAGCGGGTTGAACAGGATGCCGAGAATCACCGCCCAGAACACCGGGCCGTAAAAGGGCAGCAGAAGCCAGATGAAGGCGACGGTCACCAGGGTCAGCAGAAGCAACAGGCTTTTGTGTTGCATGAGGTGCTGGTTCATGTCCGCTCCCCGTCAATAAGGTCCAGGACGCCGCAAAGCGCTCCTAAAGCGTTAGTCCGCCAGCGTTCGGCCAAGTGCCCTGTTTTATTCGTCGAGCATAGACCCAGATCAATGCAGCCGGCTGGCCCTGGCCTTACCCTCGCGACCTTTTGCCATCGACCATCGCCATGACGCCCCTGATCCGTCCCGAACTGCTCGCCCCCGCCGGCACCCTGAAAAACATGCGCTATGCCTTCGCCTATGGCGCCGACGCGGTGTACGCCGGCCAGCCGCGCTACAGCCTGCGGGTGCGCAACAACGAATTCGACCACGCCAACCTGGCCCTCGGCATTCGCGAGGCCCAGGCCCAGGGCAAGCGCTTCTACGTGGTGGTCAACATCGCCCCGCACAACGCCAAGCTCAAGACCTTCCTCAAAGACCTGGAGCCGGTGATCGCCATGGCCCCGGACGCGTTGATCATGTCCGACCCGGGGCTGATCATGCTGGTGCGCCGGCACTTCCCGCAGATGCCGATCCACCTGTCGGTGCAGGCCAATACGGTGAACTGGGCCAGCGTCGAGTTCTGGCAGCAACAGGGCCTGAGCCGGATCATCCTGTCCCGCGAGCTGTCCCTGGAAGAGATCGAGGAAATCCGCCAGCAAGTGCCGGCCATGGAGCTCGAGGTATTCGTCCACGGCGCGCTGTGCATGGCCTATTCCGGGCGCTGCCTGCTGTCGGGCTACATGAACAAGCGCGACGCCAACCAGGGCACCTGCACCAATGCCTGCCGCTGGAAATACCAGGCCCAGGAGGCTACGCAGAATACCCTCGGCGAGATCGTCCAGCCGTTCCAGCCCGAACCGACCCTGGGCCTGGGCGCGCCGACCGACCAGGTGTTCCTGCTGCGCGAGGCCAATCGCCCGGACGAAGCGATGCCAGCCTTCGAGGACGAGCACGGCACCTACATCATGAACGCCAAGGATCTGCGCGCGGTGCAGCACGTCGAACGCCTGACGCGCATGGGCGTGCACTCATTGAAGATCGAGGGCCGCACCAAGTCGCACTTCTATTGCGCCCGCACCACCCAGGTCTATCGCCGGGCCATCGACGACGCGGTGGCCGGTCGCGAGTTCGACCGCAGCCTGATGAACGACCTGGAGTCCCTGGCCCAGCGTGGCTACACCGAAGGCTTCCTGCGCCGCCATGTGCACGACGAGTACCAGAACTACCAGAACGGCAGTTCGGTGTCGGAACGCCAGCAGTTCGTCGGCGAACTCACCGGCGAACGCCGCGACCGCCTGGCGGAAGTGAAGGTGAAGAACCGCTTTGCCCTGGGCGACCATATGGAACTGATGACGCCCAAGGGCAACTTCCACTTCGACCTGAACCAGTTGCAGAACGTGCGCGGCGAGCCGATCGAGGTCGCGCCGGGGGACGGGCATACGGTGTACCTGCCGATCCCCGATCAGGTGGACCTGCGCTTTGGCCTGCTAATGCGCGATATCAGCGCCTGATGCCGTGTAGGTAACACCCTGATGTAACTGGTGGGCCGCCAAGCAAGACCCTTCGGGCCTTTTCGCAGCCTCGCAAGCTCGGCAGCGGCTACACCAGCCATCAGACACCGGCCACCGGCACCGCGCGCCTCAGATGCGGAATTGCCCCACCAATCGCCCCAGGCGCTGGCCGAGGTCGGCCAGGCTGCGTGAGGTCTGGGCGCCGAGCTGGGTTTCGTCGGCGACGCTGTCCACCGCCACCGCGATCTGGTGCACGCTGCGGTTGATCTCCTCGGCCACCGCGGTCTGTTCTTCCGCGGCGCTGGCGATCTGCGCGTTCATCGAGTTGATGGTGCCGATCAGTTGCGCCATGGCATCCAGCGACGCCCCGGCCTCGTTGGCCTGGTGCGAGGTGCCGTCGCCGGCATCGCTGGAGCGGCGCATGGCCTCCACGGCGGTGCGCGTGCCCTGTTGCAGGCGGTCGATCATGCCCTGGATTTCCTGGGTGCTCTGCTGGGTGCGGCTGGCCAGGGCCCTGACCTCATCGGCCACCACCGCGAAGCCACGCCCGGCCTCACCGGCCCGCGCCGCTTCGATGGCGGCGTTGAGGGCCAGCAGGTTGGTCTGTTCGGCAATGGAACGGATCACGTCGAGCACGCTGACAATCGACGCCACGTCCTTCTGCAGGCTGTCCAGGGAGGTGCCGCTGCTGCGGATATCGCTGACCAGCGCGTGAATCTGCTGGATGCTGCCATCCACCACGCGCTTGGCCGCCTGGCCTTCCTCGTCGGTCTGCTGCGCCGCCACGGCCGCGCCCTGGGCACTGCGCGCCACTTCCTGGGCCGCCGACGACATTTGGTTGATCGCCGTGGCCACCTGATCGGTCTCGTGACGCTGGCGCTCCATGGCCTGCTCGGAACGCTGGGCCTGTTCGGACACCTGGGTCACCAGGCCGGTCAGTTGGCCGGTCATCTCGGTGATCTGCCGCACCAGGCCGTGGATCTTGTCGACGAAACGGTTGAAGGAACTGGCCAGGTCGCCCAGCTCGTCCTGGCTGGTGATGGCCAGGCGGCGGGTCAGGTCGCCTTCGCCGGCGGCGATATCGTCGAGGTTGAGCTTCATCAGGTTCAGCGGCCGCAGGATGGTATTGGCCACCAGCAGGCCGATGGCGGCGATCACCAGCAGCACCACCACGGCGATGCCGATGATGCTCAGGACCATGCCCCGCATGCGCTGGTTGACGCTGGCCTCGACCTCGGCCACCTGGGCGTCGATGCCGTCCAGGTTCACCGAGGAGCCGACAATCAGGTCCCACTTGGGCAGGTATTCGGTGTAGCCCAGCTTCGGCACCAGCACGTCGCTTCCCGGCTGGGTCGAGCTGTACTGCACATAGTGCGTGCCGTCCTTGCCGACCTTGACCAGCTCGCGGTTGACGTACACGCCGTTGGGATCGCGGTTGTCCTTGAAGCTCTTGCCGACGCCGTCCGGGCTGTTGCCCTTGAACAGGCGCACCGTCTCGGAGTCGTAGCCGAAGAAGTAACCGTCCTTGCCGTAGGTGATGTTCGACAGCAACTTCACCACCTGGGCACGGGCCGCGGCATCGCCGGGCGCCGCCACGTCGTAGAGCGGCTTGACGGTGCTCAGGGCCACCTCCACATAGCTTTGCAGCGTGGTCTTGGCCTCGCCGAGCAGGCGCTGCCGGGTCTCGTCCACCTCGTTCTGCGCCTGCTCCTTGAGCATGACGACCGTGGTCAGGCTGATCACCAGCGCAAACAACAGGACCGGGAGGACCGCGAGGGACAGGACTTTGCCCTTCAGACTTAAGCGCATAGGAGGTTCACTCTTGATGTTGTTGGCGTGATACAGCCTTAACGGCACGCCGCCACAAAAGTTGAGCCCCGCAGGATGAAGAGCGGAATCTGCGGATACGCAGCGTCCTGGAGATTTTTCGCGAGCAAGCTTCACGCTTCTGTAGGAGCGAAGCTTGCTCGCGATAGGAACACCGCGCTGCGGCTGGAACCCGGCGGGCTCAGAGCACCATGGCGGCCACCCAGCCGAACGCCAGCAGCGGCAGGTTGTAGTGCAGGAAGGTCGGGACCACGGTGTCCCAGATGTGGTGGTGCTGGCCGTCGATGTTCAGGCCGGAGGTCGGGCCCAGGGTCGAGTCCGAGGCTGGCGAGCCGGCGTCGCCCAATGCGCCGGCGGTGCCGACGATGCAGACGATGGCCAGCGGGCTGAAGCCCAGTTGCACGCACAACGGCACGAAGATGGTCGCCAGGATCGGCACGGTGGAGAACGACGAGCCGATGCCCATGGTCACCAGCAACCCCACCAGCAGCATCAGCAAGGCGCCGACGCCCTTGCTGTGGCCGATCCAGCTGGCCGAGGACTCCACCAGGCTCTTCACCTCGCCGGTGGCCTTCATCACTTCGGCGAAACCGGCGGCGGCGATCATGATGAAGCCGATCATCGCCATCATCTTCATGCCCTCGGTGAACAGGTCGTCGGTCTCGCGCCAGCGCACGATGCCCGACACCGAGAAGATCAGGAAGCCGGACAGCGCGCCGATAATCATCGAGTCCAGCAACAGCTGGATGACAAAGGCCGCGACAATCGCCAGGCCCGCCACCAGCAGCGTGCGCGGGTTGTATTGCACCGTCACCTGCTCGACTTTCTCGATCAGCTCCAGGTCATACACGCGCTTCTTGCGGTAGCTGACAAAGGCCAGCAGCAGGCCGAAGACCATGCCCAGCGCCGGAATGCCCATGGCGTGGGTGACATTGATATTGCTGATGTCCACGCCACTGCGGGCGACGTTGGCCAGCAGGATCTCGTTGAGGAAGATGTTGCCGAACCCCACCGGCAGGAACATGTACGGGGTGATCAGGCCGAAGGTGATGACGCAGGCAATCAGCCGTCGGTCCAGCTGCAGTTTGCTCAGCACATACAACAGCGGCGGCACCAGCAGCGGGATGAAGGCGATGTGGATCGGCAGGATGTTCTGCGAGGCGATCGCCACCACCCACAACAGGCCGATCAGCAGCCATTTGACGTTGCCACCGCCATTGGCGTCCTGACGGTCCACCAGCAGCAGGATCTTGTCCGCCAGGGCGTGGGCCAGGCCGGACTTGGCGATCGCCACCGCGAAGGCGCCGAGCAAGGCGTAGGACAGGGCCACCGTCGCCCCGCCGCCGAGGCCATTGTTGAAGGCCTTGAGGGTCGCCTCGATGCCCAGGCCACCGGTCAGCCCTCCCACCAGCGCGCCTACGATCAGCGCGATCACCACATGCACGCGGGACAAGCTGAGGACCAGCATGACGCCAACCGCGGCAATTACTGCATTAATCATCGTTACCTCATGGCACTGCGGCGGGAAAACGCCGCAAAAGGAATGAGTCCGGCCAGAGGGCAACCATTGCCGACGCCGGATTGAAAAAGGAGGGTCTTATTAGAGGGCGCGCACTTTGCAGCAGCGGGCAACGCTTGTCAAAACCGGCGGGCACTCGCTGCCCGACCGACTACCGCCTGCGCCGGCAGCTCCGCCGTCACTTGTAGCCGCTGGCGCAGCCTGCGATCGGCCGCGCAGCGGACGCCGGGTCTGAGGATCGAGTCTTCCAGGCCAGTCGCATTGCGTGCCTTTGCGAGTGCTGCGCACTCGATCGCAGCCTGCGGCAGCGGCTACAGGGAGCGGCATTCGAACGAGCGTTTAAAGAAGGCCGTTCTTCGGCCGATACGTTGCAAAGTCTCAAATAAATATCGAATAAGGACGTCTCCATGTCACTCAGACAACTTTCCATCCAGTGGAAAATCACCCTGCTCGCCGGCCTCTGCCTGGCCGCTGTAGTGACCCTGCTGGTGGGGCTTTCGCTGTACCGCATGGAGCACAGCTCCGCACTGGTGAAGGCCTCGAGCATGGAGATGCTCAACGAAGCCGCCCAGGCCCGCATCGAGGCCCAGGGCGAGGTCCAGGCGCTGGGCATCCGCCAGCAATTCATGGACGCCTATCAATACGGCCACGGCTTCTCGCGCCAGGTGCTGTTCCTGCGCGAGCAGGCCGAGAAGCGCTTCCTCGATGCCTTCGACCTGCGCGAGGACCTGACCCGCCAGGTGAAATCGGCGCTGCAGGCCAACCCCGACCTGCTCGGCCTGTCGCTGGTGTTCGAAGCCAATGCCCTGGACGGCAAGGACGAACTCTTCAGCGGCCAGAGCGAACTGGGCAGCAACGACAAGGGCCGCTTCGCCCTGTACTGGTCGCAGCCGACCCCTGGCAAGCTGACCTCCATGGCGCTGCCGGAAAGCGACATGAGCGACACCACCACCGGCCCCAGCGGCCAGCCGGCCAATGCCTGGTTCACCTGCCCGCGCAATACCCTCAAGCCTTGTGTGATCGAGCCTTACTTCTATGTGATCGACGGCCAGAACGTGCTGATGACCAGCATCGTGTTCCCGCTGCTGGTGAACGGCAAAGTCATCGCCTCGCTGTCGGTGGACATCAACCTCAACAGCCTGCAATCGGTCAGCCAGCAAGCGAGCAAGGCACTCTACGACGGCCAGACCACGGTCAGCATCATCAGCCCGGTCGGCCTGCTCGCCGGCTACAGCGCCGACGCCAGCAAGCTCAGCCAGCGCCTGGACCAACTGGACAAAACCAACGGTGGCGAACTGATCCGCCTGCTGTCGGCCAGCACCCAGACCCAGAGCCTGCACAACGACAACGCCCTGAAAGTGCTCGCGCCCTTCACCCCGATTCCCGACGGCAAGCCCTGGGGCGTGCTGCTGCAAGTGCCGGAGCGGGTCCTGGTGGGCCCGGCCGAAGCCCTGAAAAACCAGCTGGACCAGAGCAATCAGGCCGGCACCCTGGTCGAACTGGGCCTGGGCCTGTTGGCCGCAGTGCTCGGCCTGCTATTGGTGTGGCTGATGGCGCGCAGCGTGACCCGGCCGATCCTCGGCGTGGCGCACATGCTGGAAGACATCGCCAGCGGCGAAGGCGACCTGACCCGGCGCCTGGCCTACGACAAGAAAGACGAACTGGGCCAGCTGGCCGGCTGGTTCAACCGCTTCCTCGACAAGCTGCAGCCGATCATCGCCGAGGTGAAACGCTCGGTGCAGGACGCCCGCGGCACCGCCGACCAGTCCTCGGCCATCGCCACCCAGACCAGCGCCGGCATGGAGCAGCAGTATCGCCAGGTCGACCAGGTGGCCACCGCCTCCCACGAGATGAGCGCCACCGCCCAGGACGTCGCCCGCAGCGCGGCCCAGGCCGCGCAGGCCGCCCGCGATGCCGACCAGGCCACGCGCCAGGGCCTGAGCGTGATCGACCGCACCACCGCGAGCATCGATCACCTGGCGGCCGATATGAGCACCGCCATGACCCAGGTCGAAGGCCTGGCCGCCAACAGTGAAAAGATCGGCTCGGTGCTGGAAGTGATTCGCGCCATCGCCGAGCAGACCAACCTGCTGGCCCTCAACGCCGCCATCGAGGCCGCTCGCGCTGGCGAGGCCGGGCGTGGTTTCGCGGTGGTCGCCGACGAAGTGCGCAACCTCGCCCGGCGCACCCAGGAATCGGTGGAGGAAACCCGCCAGGTCATCGAGCAGCTGCAAAGCGGCACCCAGGAAGTGGTCGGCTCGATGGGCAACAGCCATCGCCAGGCCCAGGGCAGCGTCGAGCAGGTCGGCCAGGCGGTCACCGCCCTGCGGCAGATCGGCGACGCGGTGACGGTGATCAGCGACATGAACCTGCAGATCGCCAGCGCCGCCGAAGAGCAAAGCGCGGTGGCCGAGGAGATCAACAACAACGTGGCGACCATCCGCGACGTCACCGAATCGCTGTCGGAACAGGCCAACGAATCGGCGCGGGTCAGCCAGTCGCTGAACAGCCTGGCCAACCAGCAGCAGAGCCTGATGGACCAGTTCCGGGTCTGACACCCCTCATCGCGAGCAAGCTCGCTCCTACAGTGACGGCGCCGTCCGTGTAGGAGCGAGCTTGCTCGCGATAGCGACCCACCTGTCATCGCCAGGCTCGGGGGCAACCGCTACTGGCGCCCAGGCAACTCGATCAACACCCGCAGCCCGCCCTGCGGGCTTTCCAGCAAGCGCAGCACCCCGCCCCAGCTCTCGACGATATCGCGCACGATGCCCAGGCCCAGGCCGTGGCCGTCGGTCTGTTCGTCCAGGCGCGCGCCACGGCTGAACACCTGGCTGCGCTGCTCCTCGGGAATCCCCGGTCCGTCGTCGTCCACCGCCAGGCCATAACCCTCGGCGGTCTGCCACACGCTCAGCGCCACTTCGGCATCGGCCCACTTGCAGGCGTTGTCCAGCAGGTTGCCCAGCAGTTCCAGCAGGTCTTCCCGGTCCCAGGGCAGTTGCAGGCCGGGGGCCGCCTGATAGCTCAGGTCCAGGTGCTCGCCATGGATCATGCTCAGGGTCGCCAGCAGACCCGGCAGCTCGGCGTCGCAATCGAACAGCGCGCCGGGCAACGCATCGCCGGCCAGGCGCGCGCGGTTCAACTCGCGGTTGAGCCGCTGCTGCACCTGCTCCAGCTGCTCCTCGAGCAACTGGCGCAGCTCCGGGTGCGCCTGCAACTTGGGGTTGGACGCCAGGCTCAGCAGCACCGCCAGCGGGGTCTTCAGCGCGTGCCCGAGGTTGCCCAGGGCATTACGCGAACGCTTCAGGCTGTCTTCGGTATGGGCCAGCAAATGGTTGATCTGCGCCACCAGCGGTTCCAGCTCCAGCGGCACCTGTTCGTCCAGTTGCGAACGCTGACCGCGTTGCAATTGGGCGATCTGCTCGCGGGCCTGCTCCAGCGGGCGCAAGGCACGGCGCACGGTGACCCGCTGCAGGATCAGGATCAGCAGCAGGCCGGCCAGGCCCAGGCCCAGGCCCACCTGCTGCATGCGCAGGAAGCTCTCGCGCACCGGGGTGTAGTCCTGGGCCACGCTGATGGAAATCGACTGCCCGAGGCGCCGGTAGTCGGTGCGCAGCACCAGCAGGCGCTGGCCTTCCGGCCCCAGTTGCAGGTTGCTGTGCAGGCCGGTCTGTGCCAGTGCAGGCAGGTCCTGGTCCCACAGCGAGCGGGAGCGCCAGTGCACGTCATCGAAGTCGATGCGAAAGTAATGCCCGGAAAACGGCCGCTGATAGGCCGGCGACAACCGCCGCTCGTCCAGCTGCAAACCCTGGGGGCCCCGGACCAGCGCCACCAGCAGGCTTTCGCTGTCGTTGCGCAAGCCGGCTTCCAGATAGCGTTGCAAGCCCATTTCGAACAGCCACAGGCTGGTCTGCGCCAGCACCAGGCCGACAATCACCATCACGCTGATCAGGCCCAGGCTCAGGCGGCGCTGGATCGACCTCACTGGGCGTTCCCGCCGAACAGGTAGCCCTGGCCGCGGCGGGTTTCGATCACGCTGCGCCCAAGCTTGCGCCGCAGGTGATTGACGTGGACTTCCAGCACGTTGGAATCGCGCTCGGTCTCACCGTCGTAGAGGTGCTCGGCCAAATGGCTTTTCGAGAGGATCTGCTCCGGGTGCAGCATGAAGTAGCGCAACAGGCGGAATTCGGCGGCGGTCAGCTGGATATCCACGCCGTCGCGCAGCACGCACTGGCGGCCCTCGTCGAGGTGCAGCCCGGCGGCCTGCAATGTCGGCTGGTTGGCCTGGCCGTGGGAACGGCGCAGCAGCGCCTGGATGCGCAGGTGCAATTCTTCCGGGTGGAAGGGTTTGGTCAGGTAGTCGTCGGCACCGGCCTTCAGGCCTTCGATGCGCTCGGCCCAGGACCCGCGGGCGGTGAGGATCAGCACCGGGGTCGCCAGGCCGCCGGCGCGCCACTTGGCCAGCACTTCCAGGCCCGGCACCCCGGGCAGGCCGAGGTCAAGCACGATCAGGTCGTAGGGCTCGCTGGCGCCCTGGTACAGCGCGTCACGGCCATCGGCCAGCCAGTCCACGGCGTAGCCCTGGCGGTTGAGCCCGGCCAGCAGCTCGTCGGCCAGGGAGACGTGGTCTTCCACCAGGAGCAGGCGCATCAGTCATCTTCCTTGTCTTTCAGTAAGCGGCCGGTGGTGGCCTCCAGGTCCAGCTCGCGGACCACGCCCTCGGTGGTCAGCAGCTCGACTTCGTAGATATAGACGTCGTGTTTTTCTTCCAGCTCGGCTTCCAGCAACTTGGCCCCGGGGTAACGGTCCAGGGCCTGCTGCAGCAATTGCTCCAGCGGCAGGATCACCCCTTGCTGGCGCAGGCGCAGGGCTTCGTCCTGGTCCAGGTCGCGGGCCAGCGCCACCGAGCAAAAAGCCAGAAGCGCCAGGGCCACCCTGCTGCCGGCGCGTAGATTCACCTTCATTACGTATCCTGATGATCCTTGAGCACCTGGCCGCTCACTGCGTCCAATTCCAGGTCCCACTCAATCCCTTGAGGGTCGCGCATCTCGATCTGGTAGATGTACTTGCCGTACTCCTCTTCCAGCTCGGTTTCGGTGATGGTCGCGCCCGGGTGCTTGGCCAATGCCGTGGCATTGAGTTTTTCAAAGGACACAATGGTACCAGCGTCGCGCAGTCTCAGGGCCTCGTCGGGCCCCAGGTCGCGGGCATGGGCCAGGCTGGCGGTCATGCCAATGAGGGTCGCGGTGAACAGGGCAGTCAGGGTTTTCATGGGGTGTCTCCGAATTTCTCGTTATGTGTTGCTACGGGGCTCACGATAGCGGGTCGAACTTAATTGAAACTGAATGGCCATCATCGGCGCCGCGCAGGTTTCATTCGGCGCCGCTGGCCCGAGCTTTTATACTCCGCTGTCGCTCGAGATTGAGGCCGGTATGACCGCTATCCACATCAAGTTCCCTGCCCTGACCCTCAAGGCCGGCCCACGCGCCCTGGCGCGCATTCGCGCCAACGGCCTGAGCGCGGCCGAGGTCGGCACCTTGCCCGGCGCCGCCGGCGGGCCGAAAGCCCTGGGCATCCAGGGGCTGGACCTGGCGCTGTTCGGCGAATGGCTGCCAGCGGCGCCACGGGAGCGCTCGCTGATCGGTGCCTCGGTGGGTTCCTGGCGCTTCGCCAGCGCCTGCCTGCCGGACGCCGCCGAAGGCATCCGCCGCCTGGGCCAGCTGTACAACGCCCAGAGTTTTGCCAAGGGCGTGACCATGGCGCAGATCAGCCAGAGTTCGCAGCGCATGCTGCACGAGCTGCTCGACGGCCGCGACGCGAGCATTCTCGACAACCCGCACTACCGGCTGAACATCATGGTGGTGAAAAGCCACGGCCTGCTCGCCGACGACCATCGCGGTCGGCTGGGCCTGGGGCTGTCCTCGGTGATCGCCGACAACCTGCGTGGCCGCGCGCGCCTGGCGCGGCACTTCGAACGCCTGGTGCTGCATGACCCGCGCCTGGCGCCGCCGCTACATGCCCTCGACGACTTCCCCTCGCGCTTCGTGCCGCTGGACACCGGCAACCTGCGCCAGGCCCTGCTGGCCTCGGGTTCGATCCCGATGGTCATGCAAGGCGTGCGCGACCTGCCCGGCGCCGGGGCCGGCACCTTCCGCGACGGCGGCCTGCTGGACTACCACCTCGACCTGCCCTACAGCGGCGACGATATCGTGCTCTACCCGCACTTCACCGACCGGGTGATTCCCGGCTGGTTCGACAAGACCCTGCCCTGGCGCCGCGGCAACCCGGGCCGCCTGCAGGACGTCTTGCTGCTGGCACCGTCGAAGGAATACCTGGCGCGCCTGCCCTACGGCAAACTGCCGGACCGCAACGACTTCAAGCGCTTCATGGGCGACGACGCCAGCCGCCAGAAATACTGGCGCAGCGCGATGGACGAAAGCCGGCGCCTGGGCGACGAATTCCTCGAGCTGGCCGGCAGCGGTCGTCTCGGCGAACAGCTATTGACCCTTTAGTCAGTGTTTTCCCGCAACCGCATAACCAAGCTGGTAAACTCGCCGCCTGCCTTACATCGCCCGCGGCGATAGCCACCTGACCGAGCTGACCGACACTGTGGAAATCTTCAAAGAATTTACCTTCGAATCCGCCCACCGCCTGCCCCACGTGCCCGCAGGCCACAAGTGCGGGCGCCTGCACGGCCATTCGTTCAAGGTGGCCATCCACCTGAGCGGCGACCTCGATCCGCACACCGGCTGGATTCGCGACTTCTCCGAGATCAAGGAGATCTTCAAGCCGCTCTACGAGCGCCTGGACCACAACTACCTGAACGACATCCCCGGCCTGGAAAACCCCACCAGCGAAGTGCTGGCCAAGTGGATCTGGAACGAGCTCAAACCCCTGCTGCCGGAGCTGAGTGCGATCCGCATTCACGAGACCTGCACCAGCGGCTGCATCTATCGCGGCGAATAAACCGTCGCCCGCCTGAAAAAAACCACCGCCCGCGGTGGTTTTTTTATGCCTATGCTTGCCCGCTCGGCCCTCGGGTCATAGCCACATCCGGCTTTACACCAACCCAGCCATGAGCGAAAACATCGCCTGTGCTCGCGCCGCGCTTACACCCAGACTCATCGCGCCGAGGAGCATGGGCTGCGCCGGGCCTTGCATGAACAAGGCGCCGGACCGATCACCCGCAGAGGACCACAACATGAGTGACTGGCCGCTGGATCGAACCTACAGCTTCAACGGACAAAAGGTGCGCTACGCCATTCAGGGTGACGGGCCGCCGCTGGTGTTCGTGCATGGCACGCCGTTTTCTTCCTACGTCTGGCACCGCATCGCCCCGCACTTCAGCGCCAGCCACCGGGTGCACTATTTCGACCTGCTGGGCTATGGCCAATCGGAACAGGCCGCCGGCCAGGATGTGTCCCTCGGCGTGCAGAACCGGCTGCTGGCCGAACTGCTGGAGCACTGGGGCCTGGAACGCCCGGACGTGGTGGCCCACGACTTCGGCGGCGCCACCGCCCTGCGCGCCCACCTGCTCAACGGCAAGGACTATCGCAGCCTGACCCTGCTCGACCCGGTGGCGCTGTCGCCCTGGGGCTCGCCGTTCGTGCAGCACGTGCGCCAGCATGAACAGGCCTTCAGCGGGGTGCCGGACTACATCCAGCGCGCCATAGTGCCGGCCTACATTCGTGGGGCGATCCAGCGCGAGATCCCCGACCGGGAGCTGGCGCCCTACGTCCAGCCCTGGCTCGGCGCCAGCGGCCAGGCCGCGTTCTACCGGCAGATCGCGCAGATGGACGAGCGCTACACCACGGAGGTGGCCGGGCTCTATCCGAGCATTCGCTGCCCGACCCAGATCCTCTGGGGCGAGGACGATCAGTGGATCCCCATCGAACGCGGGCGCCAGTTGCACCGGCTGATCCCCGGCTCGCAGTTCCAGGCGGTGCCCAACGCCGGCCACCTGCTGCAGGAAGACGCCCCGGAAGCCATCATCGCCGCGCTGCTGCGCTTTCTGCCCGAGGCCGGGAGCCAGGCATGAACCCACGCATCTACCTCGCCGGCTTCGACCTGTTTCGCCGCGATGCCATCGCCCGCGGCGAACACCTCAAGCGCCTGTGCCAGGCCCAAGGCCTGCAAGGCCTCTACCCCTTCGACCAGCAGGTGCCGGCCCAGCCGACGCCGGAGCAGACCGCGCAGTTGATCTGCCAGCAGAACATGCAGATGATCCGCGACTGCGACGCAGTGCTGGCCAACCTCAACGACTTTCGCGGCCTGGAGCCGGACTCCGGCACGGCCTTCGAAGTGGGCATGGCCATCGCCCTGGGCAAACCGGTATGGGCCTGGTTCGAGGCGCCCGCGACCCTGCGCGAACAAGTGCCTCATGACGCCGACGGCCGCGACGCCGAAGGTTTTCTGGTGGAGGACTTCCACCTGCCGCGCAACCTGATGCTGGCCTGCACCTGGGCCGGCCACAGCCGCAGCGCCGAAGAAGCCCTGCCGCGCCTGGCCGCCTACCTCGCCCAGCAACCGCCGCCCCGTCCCCTGTAGAAGCGAGCTTGCTCGCGATAAGTCTTCAAGGCCGATGCAATACTCAAGGGCCTCATCGCGAGCAAGCTCGCTCCTACAGTGACGGATTCGGCCCCAGCGATTACGTGAGGACACGCACCATGGAAAACACCTGGCTCACCCACGCCAAACGCTTGCAGGCCCTGGCCTCCACCGGGCTGCATTTCTGCAAGGACCCGTTCGACCGCGAGCGTTACCAGGAAGTCGCCGACATCGCCCACGACATGCTCGCGCAACTGGCCGACGTGCCCCTGGAACGCATCGCCGGCCTGGTGTCGGACTTCGCCAAACGCTACTCGACACCCCTGGTGGATGTACGCGGCGCCTTGATCGAAGACGAGCGCATCCTCCTGGTCCGCGAGCGGACCGATGGGCGCTGGGCCATGCCCGGCGGGTATGCCGACATCGGCCTGTCGGCCGCCGAGAATATCGTCAAGGAGATCCACGAAGAGGCCGGGCTCAGCGTCTCGGCCCGCGCCCTCTACAGCGTCCGGCACAAGGCCAAGGGCCCCTTCACCCCCGACACCCGGGACTTCTACAAGCTGTATTTTCTCTGCGAGCGCGACGAACGCAGTGCCCCGGTGGCCGGCTCCGAAGTCAGCGACGCCGGGTTCTTCGCCCTCGACGCCCTGCCCGAACTGTCCCGCGGCCGCACCGTGGAAAGCGATATCGAAGCCGCCTTTGCCTTCCACCGCGGCGAAACCCGCCTGACCCTGTTCGACTGAGCCAATGTAAAGCGTCCTTGACACCGCGGGATCGCCTGCCTAATGTAAAGCACCCTTTACTTCAGGAGCCGGCCATGTGCGGCAAACGCTACCTCGTGGAATTCACCCTCGCCCTGCTGGCGTACCTTGTCGCCGTGGTGCTCAGCACTTACCTGCTGCCGGGCATGGACAGCAGCGCCGGGCGCATCGCGGTGTCGCTGATTCCCGTGATCCCGATGATCGCCATGGCGCTGGTGGTCATCCGCCAACTGCGGCGCCTGGATGAACTCAACCAGCGCATCCAGCTCAACGCCCTGGGCATCGCCTTTGTCTGCACCGCGCTGATCACCTTCAGCTACGGTTTCCTGGAAATAGCGGGCCTGCCGCGACTGTCGATGTTCGCCGTCTGGCCGATCATGGGCTCGGTGTGGCTGGTGGCCACGCTCCTCGGCAACAGGCGCTACCAGTGAACAACCGCCTGCGTGAGCTGCGCGCCGCGCAAGGCTGGTCCCAGGCGGAACTGGCCGCGCGCCTGGAGGTTTCAAGGCAGACCGTGAACGCCATCGAGACCGGTCGCTACGACCCCAGCCTGCCCCTGGCCTTCAAGATCGCGAAGGCCTTCGGCCTGCCCATCGAGGGCATTTTCGAGGCCCCCGAGGACTGAGCGGCCGGTGATCCAATTTGTCTCACCGGCGCACCGCTTTCGCGCCAAAGCCGGCCAATCGGCCGCGCCGGAAAGCAAAAATCCCCTGCTTGTCTATAAATCTCCTGCAGGTTGCACAGCGTCGGCCGGGCGCCTCTGACCCTGGGGGCGTTGGCACGGCGACTGCAATGGGCCTGCGTCGCTTACGCACCAGGTAACGCCTGGGCCAATCAGGGGAAGGCAGATGACGCAGAACGATCCAGGCAACGACTACCCACTCAGCGAAGTGCCGATGCATGCGCGCAAGGGCCTGGCCTCCACGGCCATGGTGCTGCTGGGCTTCACCTTTTTCACCGCCACCATGTTCGCCGGCGGCAAGCTCGGCGTGGCCTTCAGCTTTGGCCAGATGCTCGGGGTGATCGTCCTCGGCAACCTGCTGCTGGGCCTGTACGCGGCGGGCCTGGGCTATATCGCCTTCAAGAGCGGGCTGAACTCGGTGCTGATGGGGCGCTTCTGTTTCGGCGAGGTGGGCAGCAAGCTCAGCGACCTGATCCTCGGCTTCACCCAGATCGGCTGGTACGCCTGGGGCACCGCCACCGCCGCGGTGGTGCTGGGCAAGTATTTCGAGCTGGGCCAGGGCACTGTGCTGGGGCTGATGGTGTTGTTCGGCCTGGTGTTCTGCGCCACCGCCTACGTCGGTTATCGCGGGCTGGAAATCCTCTCCTGGATCGCGGTGCCGGCCATGGCCCTGCTGCTGTTGCTGTCGATGTGGGTGGCCACGGTCAAGGTCGGCGGCCTCGATGGGTTGCTGGCCGTGGTGCCGAGCGCCAGCCTCGACCTGTCCACGGCCATCACCCTGGTGTTCGGCACCTTCGTCAGCGGCGCCACCCAGGCCACCAACTGGACGCGCTTTTCCCGCTCGGCCAGGGTCGCGGTGCTGGCCAGCCTGATCGGCTTCTTCATCGGCAACGGCCTGATGGTGCTGATCGGGGCCTATGGCGCCATCGTCTACCAGCAGCCGGACGTGGTCGAAGTGCTGCTGTTGCAGGGCTTCGCCATGGCCGCCATGGCCATGCTCCTGCTGAATATCTGGAGCACCCAGGACAACACCATCTACAACTTCGCCGTCGCCGGCTGCAACCTGCTGCGCACCGGCCGGCGCAAGACCGTGACCCTGGCCGGCGCGGTGATCGGCACCCTGCTGGCGCTGCTGGGCATGTACGACATGCTGGTGCCCTACCTGATTCTGCTGGGCACGGTGATCCCGCCGATTGGCGGGGTGATCATGGCCGACTTCTTCTATCGCTATCGCGGCCAGTACCCGCGCCTGGCCGACAGTAAGCTGCCGGCGTTCAACTGGGCCGGCCTGGGCGCCTATGCCATCGGCACCGTGGCGGCCTTCGGCTCGCCCTGGGTCGCGCCGCTGGTAGGCATCGCGGCCGCCGCCCTGAGCTACATGCTGCTGAGCAGCCTGCTCGGCGCACGCGCCACGACCGCCGCGGACATCCAGGCATGAGCCCGGGCCACGCGACGTTGCGGCCGCCGGCCCGAGCGCCGTACCCTGACCGCCTGGATTGAAAGAGGAATCGCTCCGATGCTCATCATCAACGCCCGCCTGCGCAACCGCGAAGGCCTGCACGAACTGCACCTGGAGAACGGTCGCATCGCCAGCATTGCCCGGCAGACCGAAGCCCCGACCCTGGGCCCCGACGACCTCGACGCCGGCGGCAACCTGGTGGTGCCGCCCTTCGTCGAGCCGCACATTCACCTGGACGCCACCCTCACCGCCGGCGAGCCGCGCTGGAACATGAGCGGCACCCTGTTCGAAGGCATCGAATGCTGGGGCGAGCGCAAGGTCACCATCACCCAGGAAGACACCAAGGCCCGCGCCCGGAAAACCCTGCGCGCCCTCGCCGCCCACGGCATCCAGCACGTGCGCACCCATGTCGACGTCACCGACCCGGAGCTGACCGCGCTCAAGGCCATGCTCGAAGTGCGCGAGCAAAGCGCGCATCTGGTCGACATGCAGATCGTCGCCTTCCCCCAGGAAGGCATCGAAAGCTACCGCAACGGTCGCGAACTGATGGAAGAGGCGATCCGCCTGGGCGCCGATGTGGTGGGCGGTATCCCGCACTTCGAGTACACCCGCGACCAGGGCGTCAGCTCGGTGAAGTTCCTCATGGACCTGGCCGAACGCACCGGTTGCCTGGTGGACGTGCATTGCGACGAGACCGACGACCCGCATTCGCGTTTTCTCGAAGTGCTGGCCGAGGAAGCCCGCAGCCGCGGCATGGGCTCGCGGGTGACCGCCAGCCACACCACCGCCATGGGTTCCTACGACAACGCCTACTGCGCCAAGCTGTTCCGCCTGCTCGGCCACTCGGGCATCAGCTTCGTCTCCTGCCCCACCGAAAGCATCCACCTGCAGGGGCGCTTCGACAGCTTCCCGAAACGCCGCGGCGTGACCCGGGTCAACGAACTGCTGGAAGCCGGAATGAACGTGTGTTTCGGCCAGGACTCGATCGTCGACCCCTGGTACCCACTGGGTAATGGCAACATCCTGCGGGTGCTGGAAGCCGGCCTGCACATCTGCCACATGCTCGGCTACCGCAACCTGCAGAGCGCCCTCGACCTGGTCACCGACAACAGCGCCAAGGCCCTGGCCCTGGGCGAGCGCTACGGCCTGGAAGAAGGCCGGCCGGCCAACCTGCTGATCCTGTCGGCCGACAGCGACTACGAAATGATCCGCAGCCAGGGCTTGGCGCTGTACTCGATCCGCGACGGCAAGGTGCTGATGAAACGGCAGATGGCCCAGGTCGAGCTGCCGGGCGATGCGGGTTTTGTGTAACGGCCACTGACCTCATCGCCTCCCCTGTAGCCGCTGCCGCAGGCTGCGATCGACCGGCACGGTCGCAGCGATCTCAAGGACGTCGGAAGATCCTGCGGATCTTTACGCAGCCTGCGGCAGCGGCTACAGGGCGCGGGCGGTACCGAACAGGCTGACCCGCACCAGCTCCCCACCCCGCTCCTCCAGGCGCAGCGGCGCGGTGCCGCCGGGCATCACCACCGCGACTTCGCCGGCCTTGACCCAACCGACCCGCCACGCCGCGCTGGCCACCGCGCTGGCGCTGGTGCCGGAGGATGCGGTGGGGCCCTCGCCGCGTTCGAACACCCGCGCGGCTATGCGCTGCGGGCCCTCCAGCCACGCCCATTGCAGGTTTACCCCGGCCGGGCAGGGTTCGCCGCTGCCGCTGGGCAGGGCGTAGGCAATGCGGGTCAGGGCCTCGGCCAGGGGCGCTTCGCTCATCTGCCGGTTGCCCGGCAAGGCGCTGGCGTCGTTGACCAGGGTCACGCAGTGGGGGTTGCCGATACGCACGAACTGGCTACGGCACCATTGCGGGTGCAACCGCGCCAGCCCGCGCACCCGGCTCAGCTCGACGCAGCTCGAATCGTCATGCTCGACCCCGTGTTGCGCACCCACGGCGTGCGGGCCGAACGCCGGTTGCCCGAGGTCCAGCCAGAAGCCGGACACCCCGGCGACCTGCGCCGGCTCGACCAGGGTCGCCAGCGGCGACACCCCGTCCGGCTTGTCGTGATGCACCCGCAGCTGCGCAGGCCCCTGGGCCGGCAGCAGCCCTTGCTCGGTCAGGGCCTGGGAAAAGATGGTCAGGCCGTTGCCGCTGCGCTCGGCCAGGGTACCATCGGTGTTGACGATCAGCAGGTCGAACGGCGGCGCGTCCTGGAACGGCCCGACCAGCAAACCGTCGCTGCGATGGGCCTTGGCCCCTTCCGGCCGGGTACCGGAGGGCCAACTGCACAGGGCTTCGATGGCCTGCTCGCTCCAATTGGCCCGGGCCAGCGCCGCCTCGGCCGCGCTGGCCGGCAGGGCGATTCCCAACCGGCGTACCGCCTCGGGCGCCACCACGCCATAAAGATTGCCGCGGGCATCGTAGAAAGCAGTCATTGCAGGGCTCCAAAAGCAGACGGGCCGCTGACATTACTGTGAATGCGGCGGCCCGGCCAAGCCTCTTCTACCTGGCTCAGCGCACCAGGCACGGCTGCTTGTTGTCGAAGCGCCAGCCCGGGATCAGGCACTGCATGGCCACGCTGTCGTCCCGCGCCCCCAGGCCGCGGCTGTTGTACAGCTCATGGGCGCGGGCCAGCGCGTCCAGGTCCAGTTCGACGCCCAGCCCCGGCGTCTGCGGCACCGCCACGCAGCCCTCGACGATCTGCAGCGGATTGCGGGTCAGGTGCTGGCCGTCCTGCCAGATCCAGTGGGTGTCGATGGCGGTGATCTCGCCCGGCGCCGCGGCCGCCACATGGGTGAACATGGCCAGGGAAATGTCGAAGTGGTTGTTGGAATGCGAGCCCCAGGTCAGGCCCCATTCATGGCACATCTGCGCCACCCGCACCGAACCCTGCATCGTCCAGAAATGCGGATCGGCCAGGGGAATGTCCACCGCTTGCAACTGGATCGCGTGGCCCATTTCCCGCCAGTCGGTGGCGATCATGTTGGTCGCGGTGGGCAGCCCGGTGGCGCGGCGGAATTCGGCCATCACCTCACGCCCGGAGTAACCGTTTTCCGCGCCGCAGGGGTCTTCGGCATAGGCCAGCACCCGGTGTTGATCGCGGCACAGGGCGATCGCCTGCTTCAGCGACCAGGCACCGTTGGGGTCGAGGGTGATGCGCGCCTTGGGAAAGCATTCGGCCAGGGCGGTGACCGCCTCCATTTCCTCTTCGCCGCGCAGCACGCCGCCCTTGAGCTTGAAGTCGTTGAAGCCATACCGCGCCTTGGCCGCCTCGGCCAGGCGCACGATGCTCTCGGCGTTCAACGCCGGTTCATGGCGCAGGCGCAGCCAGGCATCGTCGGCCTCGGCTTCGTTGCGGTAGGCCAGGTCAGTCCGGCGTCGGTCGCCGATATAGAACAGGTAGCCGAGCATCTTCACCGACTCGCGTTGCTGGCCTTCGCCGAGCAGCGCCGCCACCGGCACCCCGAGGAACTGGCCGAGCAGGTCGAGCAGCGCCGCTTCCAGCGCGGTCACCGCATGGATGGCGATGCGCAGGTCGAACGTCTGCTGGCCGCGCCCGCCGGCATCGCGTTCGGCAAAACGTTGGCGCACCTGGTTGAGCAGCTTCTGGTAATGGCCGATGGACTGGCCGACCAGCAGTTCGCGGGCCTCCTCAAGGGTCGTGCGAATCCGCTCGCCCCCCGGCACTTCACCGACCCCGGTGTTACCGGCACTGTCGGTAAGGATCACGATATTGCGGGTGAAAAACGGGCCGTGGGCGCCGCTGAGGTTGAGCAGCATGCTGTCATGCCCGGCCACCGGCACCACTTGCAGTCGGGTGACAAGCGGTGTCTGGCCAGGGTGATGATGGGTGGATTCAAAAGTCATGGTTCGGTTCCTGTCGGCAAAAGTCAGTGGGTTTTGTCCAGCAGCGGGCGGGCATCGTCCAAGGGCGTCGGCATGACATGGGCCTTGGGCCGGGTGCGGGCGAAAAACACGATGATCGCGGCGATGATCGAGGTCGCCGCCAGGCCGTACAGGCCACCCTGGATCGACCCGGTGCGCTGCTCCAGCAGGCCGAAGGTGGCCGGGGCGACGAAGCCGCCGAGGTTGCCGATGGAGTTGATCAGGGCGATCACCGCGGCGGCGATGCGCGCATCCAGGTAGGCCTGGGGAATCGGCCAGAACAGCGCGGATGCCGACTTGAAACCGATAGCGGCGAAGCACACGGCGACGAAGGCGAACACCGGCCCGCCGGTGGTGGACAGGAACATCCCGGCGGCGGCCACCAACAAGGCGCTGGCGACCCAGGCCTGCTGGAACTTCCATTTGCCGGACGCCGCGGCGAAGGCATACATGGCGATGATCGAGATCAGCCAGGGAATGGAGTTGAAGAAGCCCACCTGCAGGTCGCTGAGGTCGCCCATCTTCTTGATGATGCTCGGCAGCCAGAAGGTCGCGGCGTAGATGGTCAGCTGGATGCAGAAGTAGATCAGGCAGAACAGCAGGATCTGCCGGTCCTTGAGCAGGGTCCAGAGCGACGGCTTGACCGGCATCGCCGCTTCGCGCTCGCGCTGTTCACTGTCGATCGCCAGCACCAGCGCCTCTTGCTCGTCGGGGCTCAGCCACTTGGCGTCGCGGGGCGTGGAGTCGAGCCAGAACCAGACAAAACCGCAGAGCAGCACCGAGGCCATGCCCTCGACGATGAACATCCACTGCCAGCCGTGCCAGCCCAGGCCCTCGATCTGCAACAGCGCTCCAGACAGCGGGCCGGAGACCAGCGAAGCCACGGCCGAACCGCTCAGGAAAATGGCGATCGCCTTGCCCCGCTCCACGCCGGGCAGCCAGCGGGTGAAGTAGTAGATCACCCCGGGGAAGAACCCGGCCTCGGCCACTCCCAGCAGGAAGCGCAGCACATAGAACTGGGTTTCGTTCTGCACGAAAGCCATGGCCGTGGCCACCAGCCCCCAGGTGAACATGATGCGGGTCAGCCAGATCCGCGCGCCGACCCGCTGCAACAGCATGTTGGACGGCACTTCGAACAGCGCGTAACCGATGAAGAACAGCCCGGCGCCAAAACCGTAGGCCGCGGCACCGATACCCAGGTCATGTTCCAGGTGGGTGCGGACGAAGCCGATGTTGACCCGGTCGATGTAGTTGACGATGAACATAATGACGAACAGCGGCAGCACATGGCGCTTGACCTTCGCCACGGCGATGGCCAGCAGCGAATCGTCGCCGGCCGGATTGAGGGTGGTATTCACGATGCCTCTCCCACTTGTTTGTTGTTGTGTGCGGGTGACTGGGCGAGCGCCTCAGTTGACAGTCATCATACAAGTAGAAAAATAGCGTCACAAGCGCAGACTCGTCGCAGAAGTCGGCACACAAGGCTTTGGTGATCGAAGAGAATGTTGAGGAATAAACTCAACTAATTGATTTTATTCATATAAATAAAAACTACAGGCACAGAAATATTTTTCTGGCTGCACTCGCGCTGAGAACCTGCACTGAACCCTGAAGTGACTTATCCGATAACTTGTCATACATGTCAGACAAGTTGAGCCCTGCCCGGCCACTTCGGTGATAAGCTTTTTGCTTTCCCTGCGCGACCTTGCCATGAGCACCGAATCCGATATCGCCCCGGGCCGTCGTCGCCCTTCCACCAACCTGGCCCATGACCTGGTCAGCGACCTGACCCGGCAGATCATGCGCGGCCTGCTCAAGCCCGGTGACAAGCTGCCGTCGGAAAGCACCATCGTCCGCACCCATGGCGTCAGCCGCACCGTGGTGCGCGAAGCCATCTCCAAGCTGCAGGCCGCCGGCTGGGTGGAAACCCACCATGGCGTCGGCAGTTTTGTCCTGGAGCGCCAGGACACCCACGGCCTGCGCTTGAACGTCGATACCGCCCTGAGCGTGCGCGACATCCTCGAATTGCGCCTGGGCCTGGAAACCCAGGCGGTGGCTCTCGCCGCCCGCCGGCGCAGCGCCGAGCAACTGGCGCAGATGCGCCAGGCGCTGGACGACTACCAGCAACTGCTGGCCAACAACGACAGTTGCGTGGAGGCCGACCAGCGTTTCCACCTGCTGATCGCCGAAGCCACCGGCAACCCCTATTTCGTGCAGATCCTGCAATCGCTGGGCAACGCCCTGATCCCCCGGACCCGGGTGCGCGACGCCGAGCGCGGCGATGTCGACCTGGCGCAACTGGCGACCCTGGCCAACCAGGAACACGAAACCCTCTACGCCGCCATCCGCCGCCAGGACCCGGATGCCGCGCGGGCGGCGATGTGGACCCACCTGAGCAACAGCCGGGAGCGGTTTTCCGCGGGGTGAGGGCAGGCGCCCGCTTGTACCGGGGTAGCGACGCTCAGCCTGTTCCGTGCCGGGCGAAGTAGCGCCCCGGCGTCACCCCGAACTGACGGCGGAACATGGCGATAAAGGCGCTGACATTGTCGTAGCCCAGGTCCAGCGCCACCCGGGTCACCGCATCACCCGCCGCCAGGCGCTCCAAGGCCCGCAGCAACCGCGCGCGCTGCCGCCACTGGCTGAAGGCAAAGCCGGTCTCGGCGACAAAACGCCGGGCCAGGGTTCGTGGCGAGATCCCCGCCCATTGGGCCCAGGCCTCCAGGCCGCGGCTGTCCGCCAGGTCGTCGGCCAGCGCCTGGCAGATCCGCCGCAACCGCGGGTCCACAGGCAATGGCAGGCCAAAGGGTTCCACCGGCAGGCTGCCCAGTTCATCGAGGATCACCCGGGCGATGCGCAACTGCGGCTCATCCAGCGCGCCTTGTGGCCAGCTCGCCGCACGCATCACCGCCTCCCGCAACAGCCCGGAGGTGGCAATGATCCGTGGTTGCGCCGGCAGTTCGTGGCAGGCCTCGGGCTCGACATAGATGCTCCAGCCGTCGAACGGGCCATGGGAACGCAAGGCGTGTTCGCAGCGCGGCGGCACCCACACCGCATGGGTCGCCGGCACCACCCACTGGCTGTCGGCCGCCGTCACCGACAACAGGCCGCGCCGTGCACCGAGCAATTGGCCGCGAGCGTGACTGTGGGCGGCGGTCTGCCGTTCGATCGGGCTGTGTTGCCACGCCGCGACCAGCAGCGGGCCGCCCTCGGCTTGAGCGAGCAAGGGGGAAACCAAAGGTTGGGACATTGGCTGTTTCACGTTATTCAACGGCAAGAACCAGGCAGTTTAGCCAATCCCCAGGCCGCAGACTGAGCGCTCATTCACACGAGGATCGATCCATGCGCGCCGAAGACCTGTTACCCGATCAACTCAACCATGGCAACTTCAACGGCACCCGGGTACGCAAGGGGACGGTGGGGGCCTTTCTGATCAATGCCCGGCTGTGGAGCGACCCGGGCACCTCGGCGCAGCAGCGGCGCATAGCCGAGGAGGATCTGCGGGCAGCCCTGCCGGCGCTCAGGGCCCTGGGGCTGTTCGAGCTGATGCAAGTGCGCGACCCGGCCCTGCGGGCATTGTGCGGGCAAGACTAACGTCGACAGCCCCTGTAGCCGCTGCCGAGCCCGCGAGGCTGCGATAGACCCGCAGGGTCTCCAGCGCCCGCAAGATCCCCGCGAGCGTGCCGCTCGATCGCAGCCTGCGGCAGCGGCTACACAAACATCGGGCCCGACCGGAATATAAGGATATCCCCACCCCTGTAGCCGCTGCCGAGCCCGCGAGGCTGCGACAGACCCGCAGGGTCTCCAGCGCCCGCAAGATCCCTGCGAGCGTGCCGCTCGATCGCAGCCTGCGGCAGCGGCTACACAAACATCGGGGCTGAGCGGAATATCGAGGGTGTCCCCCCTCCTGTAGCCGCTGCCGAGCCCGCGAGGCTGCGATAGACCCGCAGGGTCTCCAGCGCCCGCAAGATCCCCGCGAGCGTACCGCTCGATCGCAGCCTGCGGCAGCGGCTACACAAGCATTGGGGCTGAGCGGGCGGCAGCGATTACAGGTCGCATGGCAGGTGGCTAGCGAATCGGCAAGGCAATCGGCCGAATCGGCGCGGCATCGGCACCGCGCAACTTCAACGACGCGCCGATAAAGGCGAACTGGTACACCCGGTCTCGCGACAGGCCTTCGAGGTTGACCAGCTCCAGGATCGGCGCGCCCTGCATCGCCAGCAGGTAAGTGTGCAACGGCAGGTAGTTGCCCTCCACCTCCGACGGGAAGGTCTCGAAACTGAGGTTATCGGCGCCCACCACCATGGCACCGCCCTCCTCCACCAGGAACTTCGCCGCGTCCAGGCTCATGCCCGGCGGGTTGGCCATATAAGCCTGGGCCTTTTCGTAGTCGCGCATGCGCCCGGTGCGGATCAGCACCACGTCGCCCTTTTCCAGGCTGACCTGTTGCGCCTTCAGCGCCTGCTGCAGGTCGGCCCGGGTCACCCGGTAATTGTCCGCCAGCATGTCCACGCCCTTGGCCGCGGCGACGTCGATCAGCACCCCGCGGGCAACGATCGGCGGCAGTTTTTCCGCGCCGGTGACGTTCCAGCCACGGTCGCCCAAGTGCTGGTCGGCGCGAAAGCCGTTCCAGATCTTGCCGTCCAGGCCGAAGTGGTTGAGCGCATCGATATGGGTGCCCATGTGGGCATACATCGACACCGCCGAGCCGGTGTAGCTGACATGCCGGTTCATCGGTTCGCCGACCTGCATCGGGTCGGCGATCACATTGCCGTGGGGGGTGTGGGTCATCCACATCTGGTACGGCGGATCGCCCGCCGCCTGCCAACTGGGCATGCCAACGAAATACTCGACCGCCAGGTCGTAGGCCTGGCTGCCGCTGACCCGGGCCATGATCGCCGCCCGCGACTGCTCGGTGATCAGGTTCAGGCGGCCGATCTCATCCTTCGGCCCCCAGGGGCTAACGCCGACTTCGGCCTGGGGCGCGGCGCCGCACAGCGCACTGAACAGCGACAAGGCAGCCAGGCCGGGAATGACACGCAACAAACGGGAAACAGCCATGACGACACTCCTGTGAAATGAAGTGTCCATGGTATGGATTAACAATTCGGCGATAATCAGGCGTTTCGTTAAGACATATTCAACCCAGGAGAAACAATATGGATGTGCTGGCAGCCATGCGCACCTTTCGCCGCGTGGTGGAGCGCGCCAGCTTCAGCCTCGCGGCCAACGACCTGGGGCAATCCACCGCCGCGGTCAGCAAGCAGGTGCGCCAGCTGGAGGAACACCTGGGCAGCCTGTTGCTGCTGCGCACCACGCGCCGCATGAGCCTGTCGGACGCCGGCCAGGCCTACTTCAGCGAATGTTGCCACCTGCTCGACGAACTGATGGCCCTGGAGTGCGCGACCCGCGCCGGCACCCGCGAGCCCGGCGGCCGCCTGCGGGTCAACGCGCCGCTGTCGTTCGGCCTCAAGGTGCTGTCGCCGATCCTCGCCGACTTCATGCGGCGCTACCCGCAATTTCGTATCGACCTGACCCTCGACGACCGCCTGCTGGATGTGGTGAGCGAAGGCTTCGATGTGTCGCTACGGATTCGCCGACAACTGAGCGACTCGTCGCTGATCGCCCGGCGCCTGGGGGAAATCGAACAGGTGATCTGCGCCGCCCCGGCCTACCTGCTGGCCAAGGGCAGCCCGCAGACGGTCGATGAGCTGCGCGAGCACAACTGCCTGGCCTATCGCCTGGCCGAGCACCCCGGCCACTGGCAGCTGGAAGGCCCGCAAGGCAGCAGCCGCCTGGAACTGCCGGTGCGTTTTGCCGTGGACAACAGCCTGATGCTCAGCGACATGCTCCAGGCCGGGCTGGGCATTGGCGCCCTGCCCTCGTTCATCGCCCAGCCGTTGCTCGACAGCGGCCAGTTGCAGCGGGTCCTGCCCTGCTATTCCATGCCACGCCGGACCATCTACGCGGTGTATGCCAGCAATCGCCATGTGTCGCAGAAAATCCGCTTCTTCGTCGACTTCCTGGCCCAGGCCCTCGGCCCGCTCCAGGAGGCCGATCAGGCCGCGCCCGAGCCGGCGGACTGAACCTGGGCCGCCAGCCAATCGATCAGCCAGGACGCCGCCGGCCCCGGTGGCGTGTCGAGGCGGTAGATGGCGTCGAAGCCATAAGGCAGGCTCTGGCTGCCCGGCAGATCGAGTTGCACCAGGCGCCCGCTGGCCAGGTCCTCCTCGACCATCGGCGCCGGCATGTTGCCCCAGCCGATGCCTTCCCTGAGCAGCATATGCTTGGAGCCCAAGTCCGCCAGGCGCCAGCTGTGGGTGCCGACCACGCCGAAATCCTGGTTGCGCGTCAGCTCGGAACGGTCCGACAGCACCAGCTGCACATGCTCGCGACCCGCCCCCGGCAGGTTGACCGATGCTTGCGCCAGCGGATGCTCCGGAGCCGCCACCGGAATCAGCTGGACGAACCCCACCTGCACCCGCTCGATACCGGCCAGATCGCGGTGCACCATGCCGCTGACACCCACCGCGGCGCGTCCCGCCAGCACCATCTCGGCCACCGCGCCCAGGGCCTCCATGTGCAGGTGCAACTGCACCGTGGGGAACTCGCGGCGGAAGTTTTTCAGCGCATCGACGATGCGCGCCGCCGGGAACATCACGTCGATCACCAGGTGAACCTCTGCTTCCAGGCCTTGCAGCAGCCCCTTGACCTTGGCCCGCAGGCCGTCGATGCCGTTATAGATGCTCCGCGCCTCGGCCAGCACCGTGCGCCCGGCCTCGGTGAGCTGGGGTTTGCGGGTAGTCTTGCGGTCGAACAGGCTGACCCCCAGTTGCAGCTCCAGGTTGGCCATGGAATAGCTGATCACCGAAGTGGCGCGATGCAGCTTGCGCGCCGCGCCGGCAAAGCTGCCGACCTCGACGATGGTGAGGAAGATGCGCAATTGATCGAGGGTGGGCGTACCGGGGTTGCTGGACATGGGGCTGTTCTCGCAAAGGCTACGTTCTAAAAAATCGAATCTGATACTCGAAATTATTCGGCTATTACGTTCATAACGCCAGTGGCAAACTTCTCTCCATCGCGGCGCACCAAGGTGGTGAGGCCGAACCCACTGAGAGAATCCAGCATGTCCACACTGACCAACAGCCTGTCCACTACCTCCAACAGCAACGCCAGCATCAGCCTGATCGGGCGCGTCCTGCTCAGCGCCATCTTCATCCTTTCCGGCTTCTCGAAAATCGCCGCGCCGGCCGCCATGGTCGGCTACATCCAGTCGGTCGGCCTGCCCTTCCCGCAACTGGCCCTGGGCATCGCCATCGCCGTGGAACTGGGTGGCGGCCTGCTGCTGATCGCCGGCTACCGCACCCGCCTGGTAGCCCTGGGCCTGGCCGTGTTCAGCGTGGCCACCGCCCTGGCCTTCCACAACAACCTGGGCGACCAGAACCAGTTCATCCACTTCTTCAAGAACATCGCCATGGCCGGCGGCCTGCTGCAAGTGGTGGCCTTCGGCGCCGGCCGCTTCAGCCTGGATGCCCGCCGCCAGGGCTGATCGGCCTCCCCCACGACAACGCGGCGCCCAAGGGCGCCGCGTTGTCGTTTTGTTTCGTGACAAGAGCCCCCTTGCCCACCTTAAGACATACAAGCGAGCTTGCTCGCGATAAAAATCCCGCATGCACCGCCATGTCTTTCAGCCTGGCGGCTGATCGCGAGCAAGCTCGCTCCTACAGGGAATTAAGGTGTTTCAAGGGGTGGTCGGCACATCCAGCCCGACCTTGACCCGGCTCATGGCCACCAGGGTCTTGAAGCGCTTGACGTTGTTGTTCTCGAAGAACAGCTCACGAGTCAGTTCGTTGTACTGGGCCATGTTGCGCACGGCGAAGATCAGCACGAAATCGCACTCGCCCGCCACGTAGTAGCACTGCTGCACCTGCGGGCAGGCCTGGAAACTGCGCTTGAGCGCATCGAGCTGATCGATGCGTTCGCTCTCCACCTCCACCTCGACAATGATGCTCAGCTCATAGCCCAGGGCCTCGGGAGCGATGACCGCGCTGTAGCGTTCGATCACCCCTTCATCGCTCAGGCGCTTGAGGCGCCGGTTGACCGCCGCGGTGGACAGGTTCACCCGCAACCCCAACTCGCTTTGCGGGGTGCGCGCATCGCGTTGCAGTTCGGCGAGCAGTTTCAGGTCGTAGGCATCCAGGCTGGTGGTCATGCGGGCAATCCATGGGCAGGCAATCAGTGGTGGGCAATCAATGGAATGAAATTGTGCAAAGGCTGGCGATTATGCGAAACAAATTCGCCAGCCACGCAATATTATTTCCAGGGCTGCGAGCCGGGGCCTGGCCAGTGGCGCGCTGGACTCGTCGATGGCTGGCCCGGCCTGGCGTTTCCTGCAACCTTCGATCGATTGTCCGGTCACACTCCCCGACACGCTCGCCGCCGGCGCCATGCGCCAACTGGCCACCGGCAGCGCCCGGGATATTCCCCTACTGGCCGGCGAATCCGCCGCCGCGGGCCTCGCGGGACCGAGCCCGATGTGCAAGGATGGCGCGCGGCGCACCGTCGCGCACCTCGACGCCCACTCGGGCGTCCTGCTTATCAACACCGAAGGCGCCATGTCGCCGGCGGTGTATCAACAACTGGTCGGTGAAACGGCAGACTCGGTCCTCCAGCGGCAGCAGCAATGGCGCCAAGCGTCCATTGCCTGACAGGCGCCCGGGGTGACCGCCAAGGATTTTTATGACAGCCCTCAACACCCACACCTCAGAGCAACAGATCAGCCCCGGCCGCCTGGAACAGATGGCCACCCGCATCGCCTTTTTCATCGCCGGTTTCGGCATCGCCGCCTGGGCGCCGCTGGTGCCCTACGCCAAGGCCCGGGCCGGGCTCGATGAAGGCACCCTGGGCCTGTTGCTGCTGTGCCTGGGCGTGGGTTCGATCCTGGCGATGCCGATCGCCGGAATCCTGGCCGGGCGCTTCGGTTGCCGCCGGGTGATGGCCGCCGGCAGCCTGCTGATCTGCCTGGCCCTGCCGCTGCTGGCCACGGTGAGCACGGTGCCGCTGCTGATCGCCGGGCTGTTCCTGTTCGGCGCCGGGCTGGGCACGGTGGATTCCACGGTGAACCTGCAGGCGGTGATCGTCGAACGGGCCAGCGGCCGGCCGATGATGTCGGGCTTCCATGGCCTGTTCAGCCTCGGCGGCATCGTCGGCGCGGCCGGGGTCAGCGCCATGCTCGGCCTCGGCCTGTCGCCGCTCGGCGCGACCCTGGTGGTGGTGGCCTTGCTGGTCGTCGCCCTGCTCAAGGCGGCGCCGCACATGTTGCCGTACGGCAGCCGGAGTTCGGGCCCGGCCTTTGCCGTGCCCCACGGCGTGGTGCTGTTCATTGGCTGCCTGTGCTTCGTGGTGTTCCTCGCCGAAGGCGCGGTGCTGGACTGGAGCGCGGTGTTCCTCAGCGCCGAACGCCAGGTGGATGCCGCCTATGCCGGCCTGGGTTACGCGGCCTTCGCCCTGACCATGACCGTCGGCCGCCTGACCGGCGATGCCATCGTGCACAAGCTGGGGGCCACGCGGGTGATTGTCATGGGCGGCTCGGTGGCCGCCGCCGGCCTGCTGCTGGCGACCCTGGCACCGGCCTGGGAAGCGGCGCTGGTGGGTTACGCGCTGGTGGGCGTCGGCTGCTCGAACATCGTGCCGGTGCTGTACACCGCGGTGGGCAAACAGACTGTCATGCCCGAAGCCATCGCCGTGCCGGCCATCACTACCCTGGGTTACGCCGGCATCCTCGCCGGCCCGGCGCTGATCGGCTTTATCGCCCACGGCAGCAGCCTGAGCATCGCCTTCGGCCTGATCGCGGTGATGCTGATCGGCGTGGCGGCCAGTGGGAAAGTGTTGAAGGTCTGAGCCCTTTCGCGGGCCATCGAGCGTCCACTGTGTTTTCGAGATCGCAGGAAGGCCCTGCGGGCCTTTGCGCAGCCTGCGGCAGCGGCTACACAAGCATCGGGGCTGACCGGAATATCGAGGGCGTCACCACTCCCTGTAGCCGCTGCCGAGCCCGCGAGGCTGCGATAGACCCGCAGGGTCTCCAGCGCCCGCAAGATCCCCACGAGCGTGCCGCTCGATCGCAGCCTGCGGCAGCGGCTACAGGGGTTTGCGCCGGGCATAAAAAATCGCGGGTAAGCCTCGCTTCTGTAGGAGCGAGGTTTGCCCGCGATGGGCGCGACGCGGTCGGTCAGAAGCCGACGCTGGCCTGGACGAAGAAGGTCCGTGGCGCGCCGACATAGAGGCCGGAGTTGTTGTCGCTGGAGCGGGTGAAGTACTGCTTGTCGAAAAGGTTCTTCACCCCGGCGCCGAGCTTGAGGTTCGACAGCTGCGAACCGAAGTCATAACCGCCACGCACGTTCCAGGTGACGTAGCCCGGCATATCGCCGTACTGGCCGTCGGCGCTGCCTTCGGTGATGTAGTTGTCGTTGAAGCTGCCGTCGGCGTTGACCATGCTGCCTGGCGAGCGCTGCTTGGACTGGGCGAAGGCATCGATGTTGTAGGTCCAGCGGTTGATGTCGTAACGCAGGCCGAGCGTCGCCACCTGGCGCGAGTAAAACGGCAGGTCACGATCCTTGAACGCCGAGCTGCCACCTTCATAGGTCGCGCGGGTGTAGGTGAAACCGGCATTGGCGGTCAGGCCGTCGAGGCGCGGGTCCAGCGCGGCCAGGTCGTAGTGCACCGACGCCTCGATCCCCTGGTGCTTGGTCGCGCCGAGGTTGGTCCAGCCGACATCGTTGCTGATGTATTGCAGCTCGTCCGAGAAGTCGATGTAGAACGCCGTCAGCTCACCGCCCCACACCTCATCGTTGTAGCGCGTACCGATCTCGTAGGTCTTGGCCTTCTCCGGGTTCAGGCCGTTGGCGGTCTGGTCGCCCACCCCGCCCTGGCCCAGCTGGAAGTACTGCAGGCTGCCGAACGACGTCTCGTAGTTGGCGAACAGTTTCCACGCATCGGAGAGGTGGTACATCAGGCTCAGCGCCGGCAGCGGCTCGTTGCTGTTGATCTCGCGGCGCTTCTCCTGCACCGGCACACCATTGGTGCCGGCCACCGGGCGGTCGTGCCATTCGGTGCGGATGTTTTCGAAGCGGATCCCCGGGGTGATGGTCCAGTTGCCGACGTCGATCTTGTCGTCGATGTAGAAGGCCGTGGCCTCGGTGCCGCCGGTGCGGTCCTGGTACACATGGCCGTCGGAGCCCGGGCGCACCACTGGCTGGTTGTTGACCAGGGCCAGGCGGCTGGCCTCTTCGTGCATGCCTTCTTTCAGGTAGCGCATGCCGACGCTGGCTTCCTGGGTGGTCGGGCCGAGGTCGAACACATGGGACACCCGCGGCTCGATGCCGAAGGTGTAGTAGGTGCGCGGATAGGACACCAGGGTCTTCTGGTCGCGAGCGGCGATGGTGCTGCCACGGAAGCTGTCGGAGTAGTAGGTCAGCACTTCGAACTGGGTGCGATCGTCGATCTGGCGCAGGTACTTGAACGACACATCCTTGCGGCGGCCGCTGAAGTTGTCCCAGTCGCGGTCCGACTGGTAGGGGTCGGCGTCGTACTGCTTCTGCGTCAGGCCGCCGGGCATGTCGGCCTTGGCGTCGTAGTAGTGGAAATTGAGGCTGAAATCGTCCTGGTCGGTGGGCGCCCAATGGGTCTTGAGGATCACGTCGTCGATGTCGTTGCCGTTGTTGCTGGCGCGATAACCGTTGCCGTTGACCCCGGAGTACAGCAGCGCGGCGCCGATGCCGTTGTCCGCGGTGCCACCGAGAAAGGCCGTGTCGATGTGCTTCCAGCCGCCGCGCTGGGAGGTTTCCAGGGTGCTGCCGATTTCCCCGGTGGCTTTTTCCGGGATGGCCCGGGTCACGAAGTTGATCACCCCGCCGACGTTCTGCGGCCCATAACGCACGGAACCGGCGCCACGCACCACATCGATGCTGTCGAGGTTGCCCGAGGAGATCGGCGCCATCGACAACTGGGGCTGGCCATAAGGCGCGAAGGCCGCCGGCACGCCGTCGATCAGCACCGTGGAGCGCGGCGACAGGCGCGACGTCAGGCCGCGCACGCCGACGTTGAGGGAAATATCGCTGCCGCCGGTGCCGTTGGCGTCCTGCACCTGCACGCCCGGGACTCGACGCAGCACGTCGCCGACGTTCATCGCGCCCTGCTCGACCATGGCTTCACGGCGGATCACCGTACGCGCGCCGGGGTGGTTCTGCACCACCGCTTCGTTGGCGTCGCCCAGCCAGTCACCCACCACGCTGATGCTGGTGGCGCCCAGTTCCAGAGGGCCGCCACCCGCCGCCGACGGCGCCGGGCTGAGGGTCACCGAGCCGCCGTCGATCTGGTATTGCAGACCGCTGCCTTGCAGCAACTGGCGCAACGCCTGCTCCGGCGACAGCTTGCCGTCCACCGCCGGGGCCTGCTTGCCGGCCACCAGCTCAGGGCTGAAAAACACCTGCAACGAGGTTTGCAGCCCCAGCTGGCTCAGGGCCTGGCCCAACGGCTGGGCCTGGATGTGGATAGCGCTCGGCGCCTGTTCGGCATGGGCCTGAGGCAGCGCGGCACTGACCGCCAGGGCCAGGGCCAGCGGCAGCCAGCGGGTGGAAGGCGAGCAAGGATTGTTGTTATTCAGGTCGAGGCGTTTCAAGTTCGAGCAGTCCTGTTGATCGCAAGAAGATGCGTCTGTTAATGCAAACCAGTTGCAGTTGGACAAGAAGACGAAGAACTCGAAAAAAACCTGAATCTATCGCGCAATTATTTCCTGGCTACCGTCGGCGTGGGTCTTCACCGCCACCGGCAGGATGCTCGGCAAGGCCTTGAGCAGCGCGTCGGTGTCGTCGGATTTGAACACGCTGGTCAGGCGCAACCTGCCCACCGCCTCGCTGCCGACCCGCAGCGGCTGCTCGCGATAACGCGACACCTCGGCGGCCACCTCGTTGAGGCTGGCATTGTTGAACACCAGCTTGCCACTGCGCCAGGCGGTCAGCGCCTGGGGATCCACCGCGTAGGCCGCGGCCACTTGACCCCGGGCATCGACCGCGGTGCCCAGGCCCGCGCTCAGGTTGACGAAGTCGCTGTCGGCGGCGTCGCGCCCCTGCACCCGCACCGTGCCCTGCTCCACCGCGACCCGGGTCTGGGCAGCATCGCGGCGCACATCGAAGCGCGTGCCGGTGACCGTGACCTTGCCGGGCCCGGCCGTCACCACAAAGGGCCGGCTACTGTCGTGCTCGACACTGAACATTGCCTCGCCTTCGCTCAACTCGACGCTGCGTTGGCCTTGTTCATAACGCACCCGCAAGCGACTGCGGCTGTTCAGGTCGACCTGGGAACCATCGGGCAAGGCCACATGGCGGCGCTCGCCCGGGGCCGTGGCGAACTCGGCGCTGTACAGCGCAGGCGGGTTCAAACCGCTGAACAATCCCAGGCCCACGGCCACCGCCAGCACACTGGCCGCCACCGCATAACGCAACAGCGGGCGGCGCCTGATGCTCGGGTTCGGGGTTGCGCACAGCGCCTGCAAACGCGCCTTGGGCACCAGATCCGTGGCCGCCCACAGGGTGTGCAGCAGTTGGAATTCATCTCGATGCGCCTCGTGCTGCGCCAGCCAGGCGTCGAAACGCTGCCGCTCCTCGGCATCGATCGCCGGTTCTTGCAGGCGCACAAACCACAGCGCCGCCTCATCGCGAACCGTCGCCTGCCCGCACGCGCACTCACGAGTCTGCGTCATGGAACATCCTGTTGGGCTGGGGGTGAAAAGGCAGGGCATTCATCAGCGCGGCCCGTCCACGCGCTCGCGCAGATGCCGCAGGGTGCGGATCATATACTTTTCCACCATGTTTTTTGACAGCCCCAGGCGCTGGGCAATCTCGGCCTGGGTCAGCCCCTCGAGCTTCTGCCAGACGAACACCTTGCGGCAGTTCAACGGCAACTCGCCAAGGGCCCGTTCGATGGAATCAGCCAGCTGGATCGCATGCATGAAATGCTCCGGGTCGCCGCTGGACGACGCAACTGGATACACCGCCTCCATGGCGCCGCGCCGATCCTCACGGCGATAGGCATCCACCGCGATATTGCGCGCTGTCTGGTGCAGATACGCCCGCGGCTGCTGCACCGCCGCCGCATCCGACTCCAGCACCCGGACAAAGGTGTCATGGGCCAGGTCTTCCGCCTGCGAACGGTTCTTCAGCCGACGCGTCCAGGTGCCGATCAACTCTTCGTAGTGCTCGAAAAAGCCTGGTCGGCGTGGCGGCTTGGGGGTCATTGCGGCGTGCTGAGGGTGGGGAGGCGTGAATAGTAATGCTTCTTATTAAAGGCGGCAATTGGTTCGGATGAGGGGTGGATTTAAACAAGAATGATGGCTGCTTTCGGCCATAAGCGGACGTTCACAAGCGACCGCTACCGGCCATCTGCTGATAATCATGAAGGAGTGAATTCCCGAGGCCGATCAGACACTGCTCCTGAAGCCCTCCCTAATTCCAACGATTCCCCGCTCAGTAACTCTTCGAACTAAGTTGCCTAGCCTCATGGGGCGACCTTCCGCTCCACTCCTTGAAGGCGCGAGAGAAGGCGCTGTGCTCCGAATAGCCCAGCAGCATGGCGATATCCACGATTTGCAGGCGTGGATCGCGCAGGTACGACAGCGCCAGTTCGTGGCGCACTAGGTTCAACTCATAGCGAAAGCTGGTGCCGGCCTCTTTTAGACGGCGCTGTAGCGTGCGTGACGAGGTGCCCAGTCGGGGACTTATTCGCTCTATGCTCGGCTCACCTTCGCGCATGACATGGGCGATGGCCTTGCGCAGGTGTGCCACGAACTCATCCTGCTGTGGCAACTGGGCCAGCAGGCGATCCGCATGTTGTTCCAACAGGGAGACTAGCTCAGGATCGGGGCTCTTAAAGGGCAGTTCGAGTAGTTGCGCGGAGAAACGCAACACCGCCTCGGCCTGACCGAAATGTACCGGGCAACCGAAGAATGCTTCGTAAGGTCTGGAGTCAAGAGGGCCGGAATGATTGAAATCGATCCGCAACGGGTTCACGGTGCCGCGCACTAGGGCACGGCAGAACTGCACTACAGCAACCATACCGGTTTCATTCACCAAAGGTCCGGGCTGGTACTGGCTGACATCCCATACCAATTCGAACCAGCCGTCGCCGTTGCGGCGAGTCATGGGAATGACGTCGTACACCAGGCGAATGTAGCGTTCCAATCGTTGCAGAGCAGTACCGAGATTACCGCAGGCCAGCAGCACCGATCCGAGCACACCGATATGCCGGGCGCTGATGGTTTGACCGAGGTGCAGTCCTAACAGCGGATCGCCTAACTCTTGCGCCGCTATCACCAACAGGCGATCCCAGCATTCCACGTCAACGCCGCCGCCCCCTTGGGCGGGTGTGGGCCAGGGCCGGCCAAGTACCGACTCGGGCTCATGACCGAGCGCCTCCAGGTATTCATAGATCAGTTGCACGTAGCTCTCGGGCACTACGCGCCTATACAAGGGCTGGTTCATCGGGCCTCATTAGGTGGGTTGGCCTTTTGTTGTTTGGCGCAAAGTGTCAAGCGGGGCGTCGGGTACCGTCAAGCCTTCATAACAGCAGCGGCCGAAAATGACAGCACTCCAGCCATTCCAGCGGATGCTGTTCATGAAAACGATCACCGAACTTCTGGCACCAGCGACAATCCAGTTCTTCTCCAACGGCTCACATTGCGTTGCCGATTTTTACCGCCCACTGGGTGCCGGACCTTTCCCGGTGGTAGTGATGGCACATGGACTTGGCGGGACGCGCAAGATGCGTTTGCCTGCCTTTGCCGAACGCTTCGCCGCCGCCGGCTACGCCTGCTTGGTCTTCGACTATCGCCACTTCGGCGACAGCGAGGGTGAGCCACGCCAACTGCTGGATATCAACCGCCAACTCGAAGACTGGAAAGCCGCGATAGCTCACGCCCGTCGACTCGCGGATGTGAACCCGCAGCGTGTCGTTATCTGGGGCACCTCGTTCGGTGGCGGACATGTGCTGGCCACCGCGGCCGGCGATGCCGGTGTGGCCGCTGTCATCTCACAATGTCCCTTCACCGACGGTCTGAGCTCTAGTCTTGCCATCAAGCCCCTGGTATCTCTTCGCCTCACCTTAATGGCCCTGGCCGACCGAATCGGTTCGTGGTTCGGCGCCAAACCCATTCTGGTTCCGCTCGCCGGTCGACCTGGCGATACGGCATTCATGACTTCGCCGGATGCCTGGAGTGGCTATAACGGGTTGATCCCGTCAGATGCACGTATCCGCAAAGAGGCCGCCGCGCGCTTTGCCCTGGACATCATTCGCTACTACCCCGGACGCAGTACACCTCGTATCCAGGCCCCCGTGCTGTTCTGCGTGTGCGATCCCGACAGCGTGGCACCGGCGAAGCAGACGCTGCGTCACGCCCGACGCGCGCCACGTCATGAGATCAAGCGCTATGCCCATGGGCACTTCGATATTTATGTGGGCGAAGCCTTCGAGCAGGTGGTGGGTGATCAACTCGACTTCCTCAAGCGCAACGTGCCAAGCATCCCAACGAAGAGATAAGAATATGTACGACCTTCAAGGCAAAGTGGTTCTGATCACCGGCGCGGCTGGCGGCATCGGCGCCGCCAGTGCACGTGAGCTATATGCGCACGGCGCCAGCCTGGTGCTAACCGATACCTCACAGGAGGCGGTGGACAAGTTGGCCCAGGAGTTCAACGATCAACGAGTGCTGCCACTGGCGTTTGACGTCACCGACGCCCTGGCGGCCAAGGCGGTGATACGCCAGACAGTCGAGCGCTTCGGCCGTCTCGATGTGGCCTTCGCCAATGCCGGCATCTCTTGGCGGGGAGTACCTGCGACCCTGCGCACCTGCGACGAAGCGGAGTTCCGCCGCATCATTGAGGTGGATCTGTTCGGTGTGTGGCACACGATACGCGCGGCACTGCCGGAGGTCGTTCGCAACCGGGGCCAGATGCTGGTCACGTCATCGGTCTATGCCTACTTGAACGGCATAGCCAACGCGCCCTATGCCGCGAGCAAAGCAGCAGTGGAGTCGCTGGCCCGCTCGCTGCGCGCTGAGCTGAGTGCGACCGGAGCCAGCGCCAGTGTGCTTTATCCCGGCTGGACGGCGACCGCTATCGCCAAAGTTGCCTTCGGGGGTAATGCCATCGCCACCGAGATGAACGAGACCCTATTGCCAGCCTTCCTGCATCGGGCGATACAACCGGAACTGGTGGCACGTGGCGTGGTGCGCGGTCTGCAAAAGCGCCAGCCGCGCATCGTTGTACCGGCTCGCTGGGCGCCCATCTCCCTGATGCGCGGCCTGTTCAACGTTTTCACGGACTGGCATCTGGCACGCGATACCCACCTGCAACGGTTGCTCCACCAGTTGGAAGAAGAAACCGTTCGCACCCAGACCCAGGTTGATGCCCACTACTTGCTTAAGGTTCACCCATGAAAAGCTACTCGCTGAACGACCGCGTCATCGCCATCACCGGTGCTACCGGTGGTCTCGGCAGGGCCGCCGCGCAAGCCCTGCGCGACAAAGGCGCGAAGCTGGTCTTGCTGGATCTCGATTTGGATAGCTTGAATGCCATGGCTACCACCCTGGGCGGGCCTGATGTCGCTGCCGGTTGGGTGGCCAACGTGCGCTCAATTGAGAGTCTGGAAACAGCGCTGAAGAAGGCCGCGCAGCACTTCGGCGCAATTGATGTAGTGATCGCCGGTGCTGGCGTCAGCTCGGTAGTCGCCCTGGAGTACATCGACCCCGCCACATTTGACCGGGTCATCGATATCAACCTCAACGGCGTGGCGCGCACCTTCCGCGCTGCCCTGCCCTATGTGAGGGCGCGCCAGGGCTATCTACTGGCCATCTCGTCCATGGCGGCTTTCGTCCACTCGCCGTTGAACACGGCCTACACCGCCAGCAAGGCCGGAGTCTGGGCCCTGTGTAACAGCCTGCGCCTGGAGCTTCGTCAGCACGACGTGGGCGTCGGATCGTTCCACCCGACCTTCTTCCAGACGCCGATGATGGAGGCGGTCATCGACGGGCCGTCTTCTACCCTGGTCTGGAATAACCATCAGGGGGTCTGGCAGTTCGTTGCGTTGGAACAGGTGGTGGCCGCCCTGGTGGCGTGCATCGAGCAGCGGCGTGATCTGGTAACGGTGCCACGCAGCCAAGGGCTGGTGGCGAAAGCCCCAGGCTTGCTTCGTCGGCTTATCGAGTGGATCGGTTTCGAGCCTGGAAAAGTCGCAGAAGCGGTAAGGCTCAGCAAAGAGAGCAAGGGCCTGTGAGGTATGAGTGTGCATCCTTCAGGAGCCGTCACCATCGCTACCAAACGAAAGGGTGGCGGCCGTACGCAGGTTGGTAGACCGGTGCACTAGGAACCCGGCGCGCACGAATGCGCCCTACGCACGGCCACCATAGAAAGCGTAGGCCGGAAAAAGCACCTCACTGAAGGTGGCGCCTTGCGCCCAGTGACAACATCGAGCCAAAAAACCCGGTCGCTGATTTGCAGCGACGGGCAAAGGTCAACGTCACATTCTTTACCGCGCAACCTGAAAGCGGCGCCTGTTTGTATCTGGGGGTTAATGACGGTTCACCTACCCGCCCACTCCCAATCAATAACGAGAAAGGCCCGCGATCTCCATCGCGGGCCCTGTTAGTGAGTCACGTTACGCGGTCATGTCCAGTTGGCCGCCAGCACAGGCTGCAAGGCGTGTTGCTCGGCCGCGCCGAAGGTCATGGTCGCCGGTGCTGCCGGCGCGAACGCCGCCATGGCCTGGACCAGGTTTTCCACATCGTTGCCCAGCAAGCGGTGACGGTCGCCGGTCATGATGTCCCGTGGACGCTCGGGGGTCGCGGCGTACCAGTTGTGCAGCGTGACCTCCTGCTGGCTGCCGATCACCGAGATCTGCAGGTCCTGCCCTTCGTGCTGGAACCACAGGCGCTCGGGGCTGATGTCCTGGCCGAACACCAGCTGGCCCATGCTGCCGCTGAACTCGAGGTCGTTGACCCCGTGCCCGACTTCCACGGTGGGCATGCTGCCGCTGACCAGCACCTTGTTGTTGCCATCGCCCAGCTTCACCGTGGCGAAGGAGCCGCTGTCGGTGATGCTGTTGTTGCCATGGCCGACCGTGAGCTTATTGATGTCGCCGGCGATCACGTTGTTGCCGTTGCCCAGGGTGATCTCGGCGCGGCTGCCCGTCACGTTGACCTTGTTGTCACCGTTGCCGGCCACCAGCTTGGCGCTCGATGCCTCGACGTTGATGGTCTTGCTCTCGTCGCCCAGGCTGACGTTGGCGAAGAAGCCCTTGACCGTCATGGTGTTGGGATCGCTGGCCACGGGCGCAGGATCGACGCTCGGCAACGGGCTCAGCGTGAGCGGGTCGCGCGACGAGCTGGTCACCGGGTCCACGGTGGTGGGCGTTGGACGCGAACGGATTCTGTCGCGGATCGAAGCGTACGAGAAATCCTCGGTGTCAGTCACCGATGGCACCGGGTCATCGAACTTGAGCCACGGGTTCGACGCCGTCGGGATATCGGGCACGGTGACCCGCGGACGACTCGGAATATCCAGGTCGCGGTGGCTGGTATCGACCACCGGGATATCGGGAATCACAATCGGCCGCGGGCTCGGCACATCCACCGGCGTGCGTCCCCCTTGATCGCGGCCGACCGGGCCAATGTCCGGCAGCTTTGAAGGCTGCAACGAACCGACGCCACGCTCGGCGAGAATCTGCTCGATGGTCTTGTGCTCGGGAACCGTCGGCCCCTGGTTGCCGCCACGCTCGGCCAGGATCTGCTCGACGGTCTTGTGTTCCGGCACTTTCGGATTCAGGTCGACACCGCGTTCGGCGAGGATCTGCTCGATGGTCTTGTGTTCCGGCAGGGTGATGTCCGGGATCGTCACCGAAGGTTGCAGCACCGGATCGACCACTGGAACGCTGACGGTCGGATGCAGATCGACAGGCGGCAGCGGCGGCACCACGACAGGCTTGTCGACACCAGGACGCTCGACAATCGGCGTCAGCGTACCCGGTACAGTCACCGTCGGCTGTTCCACCGGAGCCACCACCGGGCCGACTGGCGCCACCACCTGCGGCGCATGCTCGGCGAAGATGAAGTCCGAGGCACTGACCTGCGCCACATCCAGCGCATCCAGGTACAGCAGGTTGACGTTCGAGTCGGCGCCCTGGGCGCCGTTACGCGTCACATACACCCCGTGAATCTGCGTCAGGCCGTTGAGGGTCGCGCGATTCTTGTGCTCGAGGGTCAGCTGGCTGAAATCGGTCACCCCGGTCTGGCGCAGGTCGATCTTGTCGATGCCATGACGGAAGCCGCGCAAGGCGTTGTTGTAGTCCTTGACGCCCGACTGGGCCGCCACCACGAACACATCCGAAGTCGCGCTGTCATGGCTGTAGATAGTGCCGCTCAACGAAGCCACCATCTTGCCCTGGGCGTCGCTGCTGTACATCACGCCCTTGCCGCCGCCGTTGAGCAGCACGGTGCCCAGGCCTTCCTGCGGCTGGACCGCCGAGGCGTCGCTGTTGACGTAGGCCGTCGGGGCGACAAAGGTGTCCTGGAACTTGAAGTTCGCCGCGCCGATCCCGGCCAGCGACTGGTTCTTCAGGACAATGCTCTGGCCCTTGGCCAGGTCGATCTTGACGTCCGCGCCTTGCTGGCTGAGCACCAGGTCGGTGAACTTCTTCCCGGCAAAGCCCACCAGGTCGATGATCTCGCCCCGGGCGGCCTCGAAGTGGCTGATGACATCGCTGCCGCCATCGCGGCGATGGACCACAAAGAAGTCCTTGCCCGCGCCCCCCGTCAGGCTGTTGTTGCCACGCCCACCGTCGAGCAAGGCATCGGCATTGCCAGCCACCAGCACATCGTTGCCGTCGCCGGTGACGATGTTCTGAATGCTCGGCGGATTTTTCACCGTCAACGCCGCGCCGCCGAGGCTGACGACACCGGTCAACAGGTTGACCGAGCTATCACCCGACACCGCCGCCGCGTTGAGGGTATTGCGCCCGCCCGCGACACCGTTGACCGCATCGTCCAGAACGCCACGGTTGGCATGCCCGACCACCGACTTGAGGTATTCGTCGGTGTAGAAGTAGGTGTCGTCCGGGGTGCTCTTGCTGCCGTACAAACGCAGAGACCAGGCATTGAGCGTGACCGGCAGGCCGGAAGCCGAATCGCTCACCTGCAAGGTCCAGTTGCCCGCCGAGCGTTCGCCGAAGTCATGGGTCGTCATGAAGGTGTATCTGAACGCTCCCGACTGCGTGCTGCCAAGGTCTGTGGCGCTCGCCCCCGGCATGCCGTCCGGCACCTTGCCCTGGCGGTTGAGCAGGACGCTCTGGGTACCGTCGGGCGAGATCAGCTTGAGCGTCAGGTCGCCAAGGCGGCCCACCTGGGCGTCGAAATCGATCTCGACGTGTTCCACATTGAGGCCGGCATTCATGGCGATGGACGAGCTCAGCGTGCCCCCCGCCGCCAGGTTCTTGCCCAGGGCGCCGCTGGAGGCGCTGTAGACATACTCGTTGGCGCCGGTGCTCTGGGTCATCCAGGCTTCGGCCAAGCGCACCGCGGCCCGCGCGTCGACTTCGCCGAAGCCGTAGTCGTTGCTGGTATGCATGCCGCCGCCGTTCCAGTTGTGGGCGGCGTTGTCGCTCCACTGCGTGGACGGGTCGTTGATCTGGCGTGCCGAGAGCGCAAGGATCTGCTGCACGTCGCGGTAGCCCAGGTTCGGGTTGGCCTCGAGCATCAGCGCGACGATGCCGGAGACGATCGGCGCGGCAAAGCTGGTGCCCTGCATGCTGGTGTAGTCGTTGCCGAAGGTCGAGCCACGGTCGGTTTCCAGCATATGGCTGGTGGACACCACGTTGCTGCCCGGCGCCGACACCAGCAGGCTGGCGCCCGGGTTGGAGAACGGCGAGGAGCCGATCTGCAGGGTCGACAAGTCGCCCTGGGCATTGATCGCGCCGACTTCCACCGAGAAACGGTTGTTGTTGGTCAAGGAGCCCTGGGCATTGCCGCCGGTCGCGCGGCTGTTGCCGCCGGCCGCGACAATGATCGTGCCCAGGCCACCGCGACCGTTACTCGCGGCGTACTGGGCATTCATGCTCAGCGCCGTGGCGGTGTTGACGAAGCCGTCCTGGAAGCTGCTGAGGGCGAAATCGTTGGTGAAGCCCCAGCTGTTGTTGGCAATGTCGAAGCTGACCATATGCCCCAACCCGGCGAGGTCGGCGCCGCTGTTGGCCAGGTAATAGCCGCCCAGCGTCGCGCCGTAGGCCACCCCTACCCCGCCCGTGCCATTCTTGGCCGCGACCATCACCCCCGCCACCATGGTGGCGTGGTTGGACACCAGGCCCGGCAAGCTGCCGTTGCCCTGCTGGGTCTGCAGCCAGGCCTGGTCGACGTTGGCGGCCAGGTCCGGGTGGGCGATGTCGAAGATCTCGGGCGCGGTAGCGAACTGGCCGCCCGGCTCGAACTGGCCGATGCGCACGCCCTTGCCGGTGTAGTCCTGCCAGACCGGCAGCACGTTGGTATCGCTGAGGTACCACTCCTGGGCCGCCAAGGGGTCCAGCGGCACTTCCGGCGTCAGCAAGGTCACCCCGGCGCGCATCGGCGCGGTCTGCCCGCTGCTCAGGTCCACCACCGAAGCCGACAGGTTGCCGGCGGCATCGACCACGCCGTACTTGAAGCTGAGCAGGCCGGTGTAGCGGGCATCCGGAGTGAAGAGCACGTCGCCCTGGGCCGTGAGGCTGACAGAGCCGCCGACCGCGTCGCCGACGTTGGCGATGCGCAGCGCGCCCTGGCTGTTGAGGTGTTGATCGTTGGCCAGCAGGCTTTGCGCGGCAATCAGGTGAGGCTGGGTCCGGTTGAAGGCCTTGCCGTCCTTATCGAGGCTCAGCACGTCGGCCACCGGCATGGCGTTGGGGGTCTGCAGATCGACCGCCGAGATATCCGAGAAATTCAGCTTCTGGATGTTTTTCAGGGTCACCGTACCGTCGCGCCCGGCGACCTTGTCGGCCACCTCATAGCCGCTGGCGGTGCGGGTGATGCGGTAGTCGCCATGGTTGCCGTGCAGGGTCACCAGGTTGATCCCGCCATCGCCGTCGATGGTTGCGTTGCCGTGGCCGACTTCGATCACGTCATTGCCCGCGCCGCCGAAAATCCGGTCGGCGCCGCCACCGGCGTGAATGATGCTGCCGCCTTCGGCGGCGTAGATCACGTCGCCCTGGGGCCCGGCGTAGATCACCGCCTTGCCGCTGCCGCCGATGATGGTGTTGTGGCCGCTGCCGCCGACCAGCACGTCGCTGCCGCCACCGCCCACCAGGGTCGAATTGCCGGAGCCGCCCTTGATGAAGGCGCTGCCGTTGCCGCCGCTCATGATCGTGTCGTCACCGCTGCCGCCCTGGGCAATGGTCAGGCCGGCCTGGGCCATGTTCAGCACCACGCCTTTGTCGCCGACGACGATCGCCGTATCGTGGCCGCCGTTGCCGTGGAGGTTCTTCATGTCGTCCGAGGCGCTGACCACAAACACGTCGTCGCCCTTGCCGCCGACATAGGTGTTGCTGCCGCCGCCACCCACCAGCCAGCCACCGGCCGGCGCGGCGATCAACGTGTCGTTGCCGCTGCCGCCGTACAGGTTGCCCACGCCCAGCTGTGCGGCGTCCAGGGTTTCGCCCGTGGTGCTCTGGCTGGCATAGGCGGTGGTGGTGATGCCGTTGCTGGTCGAGGTCACCTTGGTGCCCGCGCCCTGGGCGCTCAGGGTGTTGCTGACCGGGTCACCGAGGAAATCCACCGCCAGCGCTTCCTGGCTCTTGCCATTGATGGTGAACGAACCGGTGGCGAGCACCCGGTTGCCGTCCCGCACTTCGGTTTGAGTGGACGCCGCGGCCCGTACGTTGATCCGGGTGATGCCCAGCTCAGCCAGGGTCTTGAGTTCGCCGCCATCGACTTTCGCGTCATGGGTGCCATCGACCCAGACCCGCAGCTTGCTCCAGATCGGATCGCGCTGATCGATCACGCCATCCTTGTTCGCGTCCTCGCTGGCCAGGGCGGCGAAACCGTCCTTGAACTTCGCCTCGCCCGCCGCGCCGTTCACGCCGGCCTTGCCGCCGTAGTACTCGGAGAACATCTGGCTGACGTCCTTGATCTGGCCGCTGCCATCGTCGATCACCAGCATGCCGGTGCTGCGATCGGCCCAGCCGCTGCGCTTGAGCGTGCCGCTGTGGTCGGTGTCGAACAGCACGCCGTCACGGATGTCGGTCATGTGCACGCCGTTGCCGGTCAGGTCCAGCAGCAGCGGGTCGACGTAGGTGTTGAAGGTGGTCATGGCCGACAGGCCGTTCAAGGTCACGGCGTTGCGCAGGCTGAAGTCCGGCTTGGTGCTGTCCGGGGCCTGGTAGAAATTCGACAGGTAGGTGTTGGGCCGGGCATTGGGGTCGAGCTGCATCTCACCGGGACGAATACCGCCCGAGGCCAGGCTGGACATCTGGGTCGAGGTGAAGTCGGTTTTGTTGAGGATGCCGCCGACGGCAAAGATATTGTGCGTCGCGGCGTTCTGGATATAGCCGTTGGCGACGTCCTGCTGGGCTTTGCTTTCGCCCTGGATGTGTTGTTGGGGTTGGGGGGATGGGTTGATGTCGATGTTAATAAGATTAGGGACCGACATATCGGGGGCCTCGTCAACTATCAGCCCACGAACCCATTTGTAAACTTGAGATGTCAGACTAGTAACAACGGTCCAGTCTCCCGAAGGAGAGTCGACCCGGTTAATCCAGTTCATTGCTATTTGCTTGGTTTCAGCAGTACCTATACGAGCAGCTAACGCCATAAGCTTGTCTGTCTCGTAAGAAAGCGCAAGCTCCCACCCAGGACTGCCGGCAAAGTCCAAAACATTACCCCAGTAAACTGCCCGGCTATTTTCACCCAAAACTTCAAATACAGAATTCAATGTCCAAGCGTCGACTGACAATCCATTATTATCAAAAACCTTACGATGAAACCCCCAAGCTTCTTCATAAGTTATATCTGCGGAAACAACTCCTTTGGCGTCCAGCTTGTCGCTCAATGTGCTGACGTATTCGCTAGCCATTTGCCTACGAATCCGATTCACATCGTCTTCGGACATAACATGACCTGCATCTGCCGCTGTTGTCTTCATGAAGTTGATTGCCACTTCCCCTGCTATAGAGTTCCCCTTTGCAACTCCATTAGCAAGCACAGCATACTTATACCCTCTGACAGCCAGGTAATCATACATTGCGCCGGGCCCCGCCGAACTCAACAGTGCTTTCGCATAATCCAAATCTACAACCGTTAATCCTTGCGGCACAAAGACTCTCCCTATTTCTCTACTTTAGACAGAACAAATTCTTCCGTTAAACTTACGATACGTTTCCAGGCCTTTAGCTTTTCCGGTGTGAAGCCAACCTTCATGAGTGCATCAAGCTGACTAAAAACAAACTCTCCCCGACAATTATAAAAACCTTCCCCTACCTGATCACCGAGGCATTCAAACACTGCTTGAACCTCTCCGCCCTCTTCACTCCAATAATAACCATTCAGAATTTCTGGAAAGCTCCTGTCTTTGCGCTTAACAAAATAGAGCCCTAACTCCTCAATATAAGTAGCACCTTCGACTTCCTCTCCTTTTGCAGTCCCCAGAAGGGCAGCAAGTCGTGACCTCAAATCAAAGCCCTTGTACTTAATAGGTGAAACTACAATTTCCAAGCCATCAAACCTCAGCCCCTCACTAAAGTACTTAGACTGGTTCGCGGGTTGAAAATCTGGCCAGGACACGACCATAGGCAAGGAAGTCATATTTGCATCACACGTTTTTTCACTATGAAAAGTATTTTTATCCCACGAACTCTCGCCTTCATACTCGGCCCAAAAAACAACATAGTTACGAGGCACTACTATTACCCGCCCTGAAAGGCGACCACATATAGACTGCGTCGACACCGGCTCCACACTTTCTAAAACCTTCGGAGAAAAAATTACGATAAAAATGTAATAACAAAGCCCTACCAACAGGAAAATCGCAACAAAAAATCGAAGTAGTTGCCATACAAAAATGAACGCTTTAAACAACAACCCCTTTAAAAAACCCATCTCTTCCCTCTCTTCTTTTTTGCATGCCCCAACCACTGCCGCTTTAAACTTTTTCTGGGGTCAGCCCTCTTTTATTTCACCATTTACTCAGCAACCAACTTATCAAGAACACTCAGGGCAAACTCATCCACTGCCCTTACATCCGTAAGTTCCTTTGGGTATTGGTAGAAAACCCATAATCCGCTGCCATACAGGCGGTTCGCCCGGACCGTCGCCACGTAGTCCGAGACATACACCGAGACACCGTCTTTCCCTGTGAACTTGCGCTCCTGAAAACCACCGACCTCATAACCCTCGACCCCGTCCGCCAGCGCCACGGGATGCTTGCCGCGCAGGTGCCTATCGGCATCGAAGCCTTCCATGGAGATACGTTGGATAAACAAGGCTATCGGGTAACGGCTGCCCTTGGCGTCGTCGCTGACCACCTCTGCCGTTGGATACTCGAGGGTGAATTCGATGCCGCTGCTGCCGTCATAACGCACCAGGCGACAGGCCTGCGGGCTCATGGAGAATCGAAAGGCAGGCACGTCGTGCTGGATGGATGAAAACTCACACCCGGTAAAAACACTGCCCTCCCCCGTTGAGTGAAGTTTCATATAGGGGCTGCCTTGCGTGGTTGGCAGCAAGGAGTACAGAAGCAGCACGACTGCCGCTGCCGCACCCAGCCAATACAGACTTCGGCTTACGGATCTGGCCATACCGGTTACTCCCCACACACTGAAAAAATCATTGATGCCTGGCGATACGCCGGGAACTTCACTTCAACCGTCCTAGCGCTCGCGCAGGCTCTCATCCACATGCTGTTGCAAGGGACTCAGGAAGTAGTCGATCACCCGGCGCTGGTCGGTCTTCACTTCCGCGGTGATCGACATGCCCGGCGACAGCGCCACGCGTTGGCCGTTGACCATCAGGTGATCGGACTTCAGGCGAATGCGGCTGCTGTAGATCGGCCCGCGCTTCTCATCTTCGATGGCGTCGTTCGAGACATTCAGCACTTCGCCGTCGACGGTGCCGTATTTGGTGAAGGTGAAGGTTTCCACTTTCACCGTGACCGGCTGGCCGGCGCGGACGAAGCCCACGTCTTTGTTTTCCAGCATCGCTTCGACTTCGACCGGTTGGTCGGCGGGCACTATGACCATCAGCGGCTGGGCCGGGGTGACCACGCCACCGACGGTGTGGATCGCCAGTTGTTGCACGGTGCCGTCCACCGGGGCCTTGAGGCTGGTCAGGGTTTCCTGGTAACGGGCCTTGGCCAGTTCCTGGACCAGGCTCGCGGCTTTCTGATTGGCTTCCTGTTGCAGGTCGAGCATGGCCCGGCGGTTCTGCGCGACCACGCCTTCGCGCCGGCGCCGCGCCTCGGCCTGGGCGGCGCTGGACTGCAAGACACTGGCCTGCTGCACGCTCAGCTGGCGCAGCAGGTCGAGGCGCGCCTGCTCCTTTTCCAGATACTCGTGGCGCGCCACGTACTGTTGCTCCAGCAGCCGCCGGTAGTCCTCGGCCAATTGCGTGGCGATCGGCACGGTTTGCCGCAGGCTGGCCACCTGGGCCTGGGCCGACTGGATTTCGGCGCTGCGCTGGAGGATTTCCGCGTCCACCAGCTCCAGGTTGCTGCGGTACTCCTGGTACTGCCCCTGCAACCAGCGCTGGGCGCTCTGCACCTGCTCCGGGTTGGCGTTGGCGCCGGCGTTGGCAAGCGGGCCGAGCAGCGACGCCGGCGGCTGTTGCTGGTTGATCGCCTCGAGCATGGCCGCGCCACGGGCGCTGTCGACGCGGGCCGCCAGCAGCTCGCTCTGGATCCGCCTGACGTCGGCATCCGCCGCCGTCGGGTCGAGTTCCACCAGCAGCTCGCCGACTTTCACCGCCTGGCCGTCACTGACGTGGATCGCCCTGACCACCGCCGTTTCGCTGGACTGAATCAGCTTGGTCTTGCCATTGGGCACGATCTTGCCCGGCGCGACCGCCACCACTTCGATCTTGCCAATAAAGGCCCACAGCAAGGCCAGCACGGCAAAGCCGAGGATGCTCCAGATAAAGATCCGCGGCGCCGGGTGCACGGGGGTGTCCTGCAACTCCAGGGCGGCGGGCAAAAACTGCGCCTCATGGGGCAGGCGCTGCACGCTGTCCATGCTTTTGCGCTGGCGCCAGGCGTGCTGCCAGGCGTCGCGGTAGCGCTGCAATAACGAAGGAGTGGCGCTCATGGGCAATCGGTCCTTGAATCCGGATGGCATCCAGCCCCGCCCCTGCGGCGAGGGCGGCGGCCGAACAAATAACCTGTGAATCGGGCGCTGTTCAGCCCTGCTGCATGCGGTGCAGGCGCGAATAGTGGCCGGCCTGGTGCGCCAGCAGTTCGGCATGGTTGCCCTGCTCGACGATCTGCCCGCGGTCGACCACCAGGATGCGATTGGCGTCGCGTACCGCCGATAACCGGTGAGCGATGATGATCACCGTGCGCCCGGCGCAGATGCTTTGCATGTTCTGCTGGATGATCCGTTCGGACTCGTAGTCCAGCGCACTGGTGGCCTCGTCGAAAATCAGGATCCGTGGGTTGCCGATCAAGGCCCGGGCGATGGCGATGCGTTGCCGCTGGCCGCCGGACAGCGAGGTGCCATGCTCCCCGACCATGGTGTCGTAGCCTTCGGGCAACTCCAGGATGAATTCGTGGGCCCCGGCCATGCTGGCGGCATGCATCACCGTTTCCAGCGGCGCGCCCGGATCGCTCAGGGCGATGTTTTCGCGGATGCTGCGGTTGAACAGCATGTTGTCCTGCAACACCACGCCGATCTGCCGGCGCAGCGAGGACACGTCCGCCAGCGCCAGGTCCATGCCATCCACCAGCACCCGTCCACGCTCGGGCACGTACAGGCGCTGGAGCAGGCGCGTCAGCGTGCTTTTACCCGAGCCGGAACGCCCCACCACGCCAATCACCTCGCCGGCGGCGATCTGCAGGTTGATCCCGCGCAGGATCTCCGAGCCGTCGGCGCGATAACGGAAATGCACCTGGTCGAATTCGATCTGCCCCCTGAGGGGCGGCAAGGCGCTGCGGGTGGCCTGGGAAAGCTCGGTGCGGGTATTGAGGATATCGCCCAGGCGCTGCACCGAAACACCGGTCTGCTGGAAGCTGGTCCACAACTGCGCCAGGCGCATGATCGGGCCGCTGACCCGGCCGGCCAGCATGTTGAAGGCGATCAGTTCGCCCACCGAAAGCTGTCCGTCGATCACCAGCCGCGCGCCCAGCCAGAGGGTCGCCACCGTGACCAGCTTGCCGATCAGCGACACGCTCTCGTTGGCGATGGTGGACAAGGTCTGGGTCTTGAACCCGGCCGCGACATAAGCGGCCATCTGGTTGTCCCACTTGCGAATCGCCTGGGGCTCGACGGCCATGGATTTCACCGTGTCGATGCCGTTCACCGTCTCCACCAGGAACGCCTGGTTCTCCGCGCCGCGGGTGAAGCTGTCCTGCAAGCGGGCGCGCAGCAACGGCGTGACAAACAGCGAGACCAGCACGTACAGCGGCAGCGACAACAGCACCACCAGGGTCAGCCAGCCGCTGTAGTAGAACATCACCAGAATGAACACCAGCGAGAACAGCACGTCCAGCAACAAGGTAATGGCGTTGCCGGTCAGGAAGCTGCGGATGTTCTCCAGCTCACGCACCCTGGCCACCGAATCGCCGACCCGGCGCGCCTGGAAATACGCCAGCGGCAGGTTGATCAGATGACGGAACAAGCGCGAGCCCAGCTCCACATCGATACGGCTGGCGGTATGGGCGAACACGTAGCTGCGCAAGCCGCTCAAGGCCGACTCGAACAGCATGATGCCGAGCAACCCGGCGGCGATGACATCCAGGGTGGTCAGCCCGTGGTGCACCAGCACCTTGTCCATCACCACCTGGAAAAACAACGGCGTCACCAGGGCAAACAGCTGCAGGGCAAAGGACACCAGCAGCACCTCGCCCAGCAACTTGCGGTATTTGACGATGGCGGGAATGAACCAGGTGAAGTCGAACCGCGAGGTTTCCCCCGGCACCCCGGCTTCGGAACGCAGCAGCACCAGCTCGCCGGTCCAGCGCGCGGCCAGGGTTTCGAAGGAGATCACCTCAGGCCGATCCGCACGCGGGTCCTGGATCAGCGCCTGGCCCTGGTCCAGCTTGGCAATGATGAAAAACCTGCCGTCGCCATCGACCGCGATCGCCGGCAATGGCGTGCGCTCCAGGCGTGCGATGGAGGTGCTGACCGACTTGGCCCTGAGCCCCAGCTTGCGGGCGGCGAGCAGCAGTTCGCGCTGGGTGAACGGCTGGTTCTCTGGAGCGAATTCATGGGCCAGTTGCTCGGCGGACGCCGCCACCGAATGAAACCGGGCCAGCATCACCAGACAGACCAGGCCGGTGTCTGGCGTGGGCGACTCGGCGCCCCTTCCTTGTTCGCTCATAAGCTTCCATGCATGCCGCGTTGCGGCCGTAAAGTCCTAATATTTCAAGATGTTATATCAAACAAGAAACAATTAGTATCAATACGACATCATTGATTGAGATTTATTTCATTCATCTGTATGAGTTGCCCGTCAGAGCGCCTTGCGCTCCTGCGGTGGCAGGAAATCCCGATCGGCGTCGTAGTCTTTCGTCAGGTACATCGCCAGGTCGCTCAGGTCCTTCGGGCTCAGGGTTCCCGCCGCCTGCTTGAGCTTGAGGGTGTCGATGATGTAGTCGTAGCGCGCGTTGTTGTACTCACGCACCGCGTTGTACAGCTGACGCTGGGCATTGAGCACATCCGCGGTGTTACGCGAGCCCAGGTCCCGCCCGACCTGGTTGGCCTTGACCGAGGCCTGGCCGGAACGAATCGTCTGCCGCCGGGCAATGACCTGCTCGATATCGGAATTCACCGCGCGATAGAAATTGCGCGTGTTCTGCACCACTTCACGGCGACGGTCCTCGCGCTCGTCTTCACTCTGGGCCAGCCGCTCGGTCGCCTCGCGCACCTGCGAGCGGGTCATGCCGCCGGAGTACAACGGAATATTCAGCTCCAGGCCGATGCTGCTTTGCGTGACATTGCCCCGATAGCCATCGCGCCCGAAATCGGTGGGGTTGCTGTAGCCGAAGCTGTCGTTTTCACCTTTGCGCCAGGACGCCACCGCATCGACGGTCGGCGCATAACCGGCCTTGCGTTGGCGGTTGGTTTGTTCGGCGGCAATCACCGCGTAACTGCTGGCCTGCAACGCCAGGTTCTGGCGCACCGCGCGGCTGACCCATTCGTTGGCATCGTTGGGCACCGGCAGCTCCACCGGCAGTTGATGCTGAATGCCTTCGATCGTCGAATAGTCCTGGCGAGTCAGGCGGGACAAGGCCTCGAAGGCATCGTCGACCTTGCGCTCGGCGAGTTTGCGATTGGCCCCGGCGTTGTCATGGGCGGCCTGGGCGTCGAGCACATCGGTGATGCTCGAGGCACCATTTTCCAGGCGGGCCTGGGCCTGTTGCTGCTGGCGCTTGAGCGCCGCTTCCTCGGCCTTGGAGGCGGCGAGCAGGTCCAGGGCGCGCAAGGTTTCGAAATAGGCCTGGGCCGTGGTCAGCACCAGCCCCTGCTCCTTCGCGCTCAATTCAAGCTCGGCCTGGGCGGTGCTGGCATGGGCGGCTTCCAGTTGAAACCAGCGATCGGCACGAAACAGCGGCTGGTTGAGATTGGCCTGGAATACCCTGGTGCTGCGCGTGCGGGTCAGGCCAGGCTCATCGCGCTCCAGGCGCACCGATTCCACGGTGCTGCCGGCATTGAGTGTGGGGAGCAAACCGGCCCGGGCCTGGGGGACGCTTTCGCGCTGGGCCTGGTACTCGTGGCGCGCCGCGGACAGCTGGGCGTCATGCTCGACGGCCTGGCGGTAAACCTGCAGCAGCTCGGCGCGCTGGGCACCGGGATCGGCGAAAGCCGGCATCGTCGCCATTGCCAGGATGAGCAACGGCGAGAAAAAACGGGGGGAGTGAGTCATAACAATCCATGTCGCATTCGGGTAAAACGGTTCAGCCAGGCTGATCAGGGCGCGCATCCTACGCCGTGACCTGGGCTGTCACAAGCAACAATTATGGCTACTAGCCATCATTTTCTCAGGAATCTGCTCAGATAAAACCGAATTACTCCCTGGCTTAGGCCTACAAAAAACCAGAATCGTCTTATTTATCGACCCACCATAAACCCCGCATGCTTCGCCCCCGCCAATCTGCACAGCACCTGAGCGCCACCTTGTTGTCCAGCCCCTGACAATAAGCCCGTTGCCGGCTCAAACCTGCCCTGACCGCTGTCGCGCATGTCGCGCGCCACGCCACTCACCCACAGGACCCCAGCTGCCATGACTTTTACCCTCAACGGCCGCCACCTTTTACTGGATCAGCTGCCGCCGAACACCCCATTGCTGTATGCCCTGCGCAACGACTTCGGCCTCAATGGCCCCAAGTACGGCTGCGGCCTGGGCCAATGCGGCGCCTGCACGGTGCTGGTGGACGGCATCGCCGCCCGCTCCTGCACCCTGCCGCTGTCCAGCGTGCAAGGCAAACACGTCACCACCCTGGAAGGCCTGGTGCAGGAAGAGCGCCCGCACCCGGTGCAACAGGCGTTCATCGATGAGCAGGCCGCGCAATGCGGCTACTGCAGCAACGGCATGATCATGACCCTGGTGGCGCTGTTCGAGCGCGAACCCGAGGCCGACGAGCAACGAATCAAGAACGAGCTGGCCTACAACCTCTGCCGCTGCGGCGCGCACTTCGAGATCCTGCAAGCGGCGGCACGAGCCCGCCAACTGCTGGCAGAGCGGGGTCGGCCATGAACGACCTGCCGTTGACCCGTCGCCGCCTGCTCCAGGCCGGCGGCCTGATCATGATCAGCACCCTGCTGCCCAAACCCCTGCTGGCCACGGCCGAGATTCTTAACTCGAGCGCATTGCCAGCGGACCCGACGCCGGACCACGTCGACAGCTTTATCGCCCTGGACGCCGACGGCCACGTCACCGCGTTCTGCGGTCATGTCGATCTCGGCACCGGGGTACGCACCGCGCTGGCACAGATCGTCGCCGACGAACTGGATGTCGACTTCGAGCAAGTGCGGATGATCCTCGGCGACACCGCCAGAACCCCGGACCAGGGCCCGACCATCGCCAGCGCGACCCTCCAGGTCAGCGCCCTGCCCCTGCGCCAGGCCGCCGCCCAGTTGCGCCAGTGGCTGCTGGAAGGCGCGGCGGAAATCCTCGACCAGCCGATTGCCGGGTTGCGGGTCGAGCGCGGACAGATCTACGTCAGCGCTCTCCCTACACGACGCCTGAGCTACGCCGAACTGGCCCGCGGGCAGGACCTGCACCTGCCCCTGGACCCACGCGTCGAACTCAAGGCGGTCGGCGCCGGTCGTTATGTCGGCCAGTCCACCCCGCGCGTGGACATCCCGGCCAAGGTCACCGGCCAGCTGACCTATGTCCACGACCTGCGCCTGGACGGCATGCTCCACGGCCGCGTGGTACGCCCGCCCTACCCCGGCGCCGACGCCAGCGCGCCATTGGGCCACGCGCTGATCGCGGTGGACGCGGCGTCCATCGCGCACTTGCCGGGCATCGTCAAACTGGTGGTGATCGGTGACTTTGTCGGCATCGTCACCGAGCGCGAGGAGCAGGCCATCGACGCCATGCGCCAGCTCAAGGTCCAGTGGAAACCCTGGGACGCGCTGCCCGACCTGCGGCCGGACATCCTGCGGGAAACGCTCCTGGCCCACCCCAAGCAGGATCGCGTGCTGCGCGACGATCCCGGCATCGACAGCAGCCTGGGCACGCTCAACAGCCCGCTCAATGTCGACTATGTCTGGCCCTATCACCTGCATGCCTCCATCGGCCCCTCCTGCGCGGTGGCGATGGTCGACGCCGAGCGCGCCGAGGTCTGGACCGGCAGCCAGAACCCCCATGACCTGCGCAAGGACATCGCCCTGTTGCTGGGACGCGCGCCGCAACAGGTACAGATCAACCGCATGGAGGCCTCGGGTTGCTACGGACGCAACTGCGCCGACGACGTGGCCGCCGATGCCGCCCTGCTCTCCCAGGCGGTCGGGCGCCCGGTGCGGGTGCAACTGATGCGCGAACAGGAAGCCGGCTGGGAACCCAAGGGCACCGCGCAACTGATGCAGGTCCGCGGTGGCCTCGACGGCAAACGCGAAGTGGCCGCCTACGAATTGAAAACCTGCTACCCTTCGAACAACGCCCGCACCCTGGCGCTGTTGCTCACCGGCACCGTCGCCAACCGTCCCGACATCCAGCAGATGGGCGACCGCACGGCGATCCCGCAATACCGCTTCCCACAGATGCGCATCGTCTGCCAGGACGCCGCGCCCATCGTCCGCGCCTCGTGGATGCGCGGGGTTTCCGCGCTGCCCAATGTCTTCGCCCACGAATCCTGGATCGACGAGCTGGCCTATATCGCCCGGCAGGATCCGATCGCCTTCCGCCTGCGCTACCTGGACGACCCGCGCGCCCTGGCGCTGATCGCGGCGCTGAAAAAACAGGCCGACTGGCAGGACGGCAGCGCCCACCGCCACCCAGCGCCACCGTCGCAGGAATGGGTCAAGGGCCGGGGTTTTGCCTATGCCCGGTATTTCCACAGCAAGTTCCCCGGCTTCGGCGCCGCCTGGGCCGCGTGGGTCTGCGACCTGAGCGTCAACCGGCGCACCGGGCAGATTCGCCTGGACAAGATCTTCGTCAGCCACGACTGCGGGCGCATGGTCAACCCGGCCGGCGTGCGTCACCAGGTGCACGGCAATATCGTCCAGTCGTGCAGCCGGGTGCTCAAGGAATACGTCAGCTTCGACCGCTCCGGCAGCACCTCCCTGGAATGGGGCGGCTATCCGATCCTGCGCTTCGACGAATTGCCCGAGGTGGATGTGCAACTGCTGGACCGCCCGGAAGAACCGTCCATGGGCGCCGGCGAATCGGCCTCGGTACCCAGCGCGGCGGCCATCGCCAACGCGATTTTCGACGCGGTCGGCGTGCGCCTGCGGCAAGTACCCTTTACCCCGGAGCGGGTGTTGCAAGCCTTGCAGCGAGCCCCCGGCACTGACCGCCTTGGCCAGGAGGCTCGCCCATGAGCAAATTCAAGAGCATCGCCGGCTGGAGCCTGATCACCCTGAGCCTGGCCGCCACCGCAGGCGCCTTTCTCAGCTGGCAGCCGGCCATCGCGCCGCTGGACAATCACGACACCCAGTACTTCAGCCATGAGCAAGTCGCCCGGGGCGAGCAACTGGCGGCCGTGGGCGATTGCGCGGTCTGCCATACCGCGCCGGGCGGGGCACGCAACGCGGGCGGCCTGGCCATGCGCATCCCGTTCGGCACCCTGTACAGCACCAATATCACCCCCGATCCCGAGACGGGGATCGGCAGCTGGTCCTATCCGGCCTTCGAGCGCGCCATGCGCCACGGCATCGACCGCAGCGGGCGTTACCTGTACCCGGCATTCCCCTACACCGCCTTCACCAAGACCCGCGACGAAGACCTCAAGGCGCTCTACGCCTACCTGATGAGCCAGCCGCCGGTCCGCCACCAGCCACCGCAAACCGACCTGCATTTCCCCTTCAATATTCGCCCGGGCATCCTCGCCTGGAACTGGCTCTACCTCAGGCCCGGCGCCATGGCCGACGATCCCGGGCGCAGCGCCCAGTGGAACCGTGGCGCCTACCTGAGCGAGGGCCTGGGACATTGCAGCGCCTGCCACTCGCCCCGCGACCCGCTGTTTGGCGAACGCGGCGGCCGGCGCCACCTGAGCGGCGGCGTTGCCGAAGACTGGAGCGCCCATGCCCTGGTCGGCGGCAATGCCCCGCTGGCCTGGACCGAACAGGACCTGCTGGACTTCCTGCGCCACGGCTACAGCCCGCGCCATGGTGTCGCCGCCGGCCCGATGGCGCCGGTGATCCACGAAGGCCTGGCGCAACTGCCGGAAACCGACCTGCGGGCCATCGCCCATTACCTGTCCAGCCTCCAGCCGGCCAGCACCCCGCAAGCCAGCGCCGCCACCCTGAACCACCAGGCCGAGCAACGCACCGAGCCCCTAGGCTCCCCCGGCGCCCGGCTGTTCTCGGGGGCCTGCATGGCCTGCCACGCCCAGGAAAAAGGCCCGACCCTGACCGGCGTGCGCCCTTCTCTGGCCCTCAACAGCAACCTCTACGCCGACAGCCCCGACAACGCGATCCGCGTGATCCTCGAAGGCATCGCCCAACCGGCCAACCCGGAACTGGGCTACATGCCCGCCTTCCGCCACAGCCTCGACGACCAGCAGATCGCCGACCTGCTGCGCTTCCTGCGCCAGGATCTGGCGGGCCAGGCGCCCTGGAAAGAGCTGAAGCAACGCGTCAGCCAGATACGCGCCAGCCTGCCTCTGGGTTGACCCCTTCCCGGCCATGAAAAAGCCCCGCATAAGCGGGGCTTTTTTATCGTTTCTGTTTGGTGCTCAACCAGATAAGACATCACGCCTTGAAGCCCGGCAAACCATGCGCGGCACGCCATGCTTTTACAATTTGCGTGACACCTTCGGGCGAGTTATCTGCACCCTCTTCGGGGTAGTAGATGAGGTCGGAGCCTGCCGGGTGCTGGCTGACTTTCTTGAAGTGCAACAAAAGCACGTCCGCACGAGCATCTGTTTCATCTTCCTCGTCTGCTCTACGAAGCTCCTCCAAAAGCTTGATGAACTCGGACTCTGTGTAATCAGAGAACGTGTTTTTCATGAGATCGTCTGTCATTGCTAACCTTTTTCACTTCCTATGAAGATCAATGTGATTTCGTGGTGTTGACTCTTAAGTTATCAATGTCATACACGCCACCACCCTCGGACACTCTTTCGAGGTGGTGTAACTCATACGACATTCTCCCACCAATGCTGTCTATCTCCCTTGCACGAGGAGCTCTGCCGCTACGCACACGACTAATGTTTTGTTTGACGAACTGCTCAACAATTGCCGTCTCTGCAATCGCTTTCCAAAAAGCGGCTCTGAATGCATTAAAGCTCTTAAAATCACGCCCTCTCAAGGCATCGCCAACCTCTTTCGGAATCGGCACCCCTACCCCCGAATTCGCACCGATCAACCAAACACCCTGTATGTCCTCACCCTCACCGGAAGCGGTTCCGGGAGTCTTCCGGACATTCATCACAATGTAGAGCGGCTGTACCCCTGAACCTGGCGGGAACACCAGGATGAAGTCCTGGTATTCCGGCGGATAGAGCGGATTGACGATGATGGTATCCGCCTGCTCGGTGGGCGGATAAATCCAGATGGGGGGCGCTTGCGGTGCAGCCTCTAACGGTGGGATACCCGAGGTGCCGGAAGGGTCGAGCGCCGGTGTCCAGATCAGGGTGACGCCATCGCCGAGGTCGGCCACCTGCTGCTGATCCCGGATCTGAAACCGGACCACGGGAATCATTTCCCAATCGCGGCGCTTCTCGGTGTTGTAGCCATAGCCCTTGAGCGTGCCGTCGGCTTGCTCTTCGATATGCAGTCGAACCCGGGTCCGACCTGCATTGAGCGATTTGAGCTGTTCCTCGGTATACAGGGCGCTGTCGCCCAGGCTCGACGGTGCGAGCATGGCGATAACACCGAGCAGGCTTCCCGCAACCACGCCAGAAGTAACAGCACCGCCTCCAACAGCAGAGCGGCAAAGACCACCGCACGATACTCCAGCAGACGCCAGTGCATTTGCACCGAGCATGAAGCTGCCTGATGCCGCCGGGATGTTCCCGCTGATCTTCCTCAGACTGAGGTTTCCCGCCGCATCGGTTTCACGCCCACCCAACAACGCAAACTCGCCGTACTCCTTGACGGCCTCAGTGGGGATGAAGGAGCTGGCGTAGTTGATAACCCCGTCAGCCAGCTTGCAGGGTTTGGTAAAGGAGCATCCTGCAGTCGGCGGTTGGGTTTCTGCTTTCGCCGGCAGATCCTTGTACTCCGCCCAGCGCTGGGCCCCCAGATCGACCGGTTCGATCCCCTTGTTGCGATAGCCCTTCGGGCTATTGGCGACGTAGCCACTCATCCATGTTGCTCCCCATTCCCCCAGAAAACCTCACACCGGCTATGCCTGGTGCGAGGCCTCCTAACTTGGCGAATCGGGTGGCTCCTGGAAACTTGGAGAACTCTGAGATTGACGTTGACCGGTCTGAATGACCTGTAGTCCGGATTCCAGTCAGGGCCTGCGAACCAGCAGCAGTGATGGCGCCCGCTGCCTATCGGCAAACAGGCGTCCCTCCCCCGTTACTTGTGAAACGTCTGCCCCAACGCCTCCAGGCGAATCGCGATCGGTGGCAGGCGCTGGCTGCTCAGGGCCAGGCTGCCCATGTCGTCGGCGGTGTTCTGGGCGATGGCCTGGACCGAGTGCAGGCGGCCGACTATGCCGAGGCTGGCGCTGGATTGTTCGCGGGTGGTGCTGACGATGCGGCCGTTGAGTTGGTCGATATGGGAGATGTCGGCGCCGACGGCCTGGAACATCGCGGAGGCCTGGCGGCTGTCTTCGACGCAGCGCTGGGCGCCTTCGTGGCTGTCGTGCATGGCTTCGGCGGCCTCGCGGCTGCCCTGTTGCAGGGCTTCGATGATGGTCTTGATTTCCTGGGTGGACAGCGCGGTGCGCTGGGCCAGGTTGCGCACCTCATCGGCGACCACGGCAAAACCACGGCCCTGCTCGCCTGCGCGGGCGGCCTCGATGGCGGCGTTGAGGGCCAGCAGGTTGGTCTGGGCGGCGATGCTGCCGATCACCTCCAGCACGTTGCCGATCTGCTGCGCCTGCCCCGCCAGACGTTGCACGGTTTCGTTGGTGCCGTTGATGCGGGACGCCAACTGGGTGATTTCCGCCTGGGCGCGATCGACGCTTTGCTGGCCGCGGCTGATTTGCGCGCTGGCCTGACCGGCACGCTCGACCGCCTGCTCGACGTGCACGGCGATGTCGCCCATGGCATCGCCCATGCGCTGCATGGAGCCGGTCATCTGGGTGATTTCCGTCAACTGATGCTGGGCGCCCTGCTCCAGGGTCTGGCTGGTTTTCGCCAGGTCCTGGCCCAGTTCGCGCAGGCCATGGGTGTCGCGCACCACGCCATCCACCAGAGCGGTGATCTGCTGCATGAAGTGGTCGAAACGCTGGGCCAGCGACACATGCGCCTTGGCGCTTTCGCCCTGATGAACCTCGACGGTCAGCTGGGAGGTGGCGGCGAGCATCTTGTCCAGCATGTCCTGGCTCTCCACCGCGTCGGCATGGCTGTGCACCGCCAGGTACAGCAGGATCACCGTCTCCACCACCACATAGAAGGCGTGCACCGCCACCATGCCGAAACCGCCGTGATGGGCCATGACGTAGACAGGAAAGCCCTGGTGCTGCAGCACATGGAACAGCACGTGATGCAGGGCGATGGTCACCGCCGCCAGCAGGATCGGCAGCCAGTCGCGATAGAAGGTCAGCACCGCCAGCAGCACAAAAATACCGAAGTGCGCTTCGATCAAACCCTTGGCCTGGTTGATGTGCAGCGCCGCCATGAGCATGAAGCCGATGGCGATGCAGCAGCGCATCAGACGCGTGCCGCTGATGGCGCGGTACAGCAGGCTCAGGACCAGGGTGGTGCCACCGCCCACCAGCAGCGCCTGGGTGAAGGTGTCGTGCCAGAACGCCAGGCCCAGCGCATAGGCGAACATCAGCCAGATCAGGCCCATCATGATGCGGTCGGCTTTGCGGTAATGCTCGAGAAAACGTGGGGGGAAAGCCATGCACTCTTACTCCATGTACGGGGCGGGAAGAAAAACGGCAGAGGGCAAAACGGAATGACCGCCTTCGGCGAGCGGTTCAGTCAACAACAATAGTGGCAAATAGCCCAATTCGCCTTTCAACTATCGACCGGGCCAAGGCTTTCTTGACGCCGGGCCGCGGGGAGTCGGGCCGCGGGAGGGCAAAGTCGGGAGATTGGCGGGAATGCCATGAAGGGCGCAATGGACGGGAGAAGAGCGACAGCGGTGAAACGGATCCCGCCGACGCGCCACCCGGCAGGGCGACGCGCAGCGGTCCGCGTATTGTCAGAAGGTCACGCTGGCGCTCAGGCGTGCGGTGCGTGGTTCGCCGACGTTGACCTGCAGCTGGCTGCCGGTGGACGACGGGTAGTACTGCTTGTCGAACAGGTTGTCGACATTGAACTGCAAACGGGTCTGGTAGCCGAACAGCGGCGACTCCCAGCGCACGAAGGCATCGGCCACGGTGTAGCTGCTGAGCCAGAAATCGTTGGCGTTGTTGGCCGCGCGCTCGCCGACATAACGGGCGCCGCCGCCCGCGTGCCAGGCGCCGAATTCTGCGGGCACGTTGAGGTGATGACTGAGGTACAGGCTGGCGGTGTGCTTGGGCGCGTTGGCCAGGCGGTGGCCTTCGTTGCTCGGGTCGTCGAGGATTTCCGTGTGGTTGTAGGCGTAGGTGCCGATCAGGTCCCAACGCTCGGCGATGCGCCCGGTGACGTCCAGCTCCACGCCCTGGGAGCCGACCTTGCCGGCGGCTTCGGAAAGGCTCACGCCATTGACCGTGGTGGTGGTCACCACGTTCTTCTTCTCGATGTCGTACAGCGCCAGGTTGATGTTCAGGCCCGGCAGCGGATCGTACTTGGCGCCCACCTCGTAGCTGCGGCCCTCTTCCGGATCGAAGGTGTTGCCGGCGTCATCGACGTCGGTGTTGGGCTTGAACGAACGGCTGTAGTTGCCGTACAGCGACAGACTGTCGGTGGCCTTGAACACCAGGCCGAGGAACGGCACGAAGGTATCGCCGTTGCTGTCGCGGTTGACCTTGTAGCTCTTGCCCAGGCCCTGGTCGCTGTACTGGTCGTAATGCTGCTGGCGGCCACCGAACACCAGGATCCACTGGTCGTCCAGGTGCCAGTTGTCCTTGAAGTACAGCGAGCTCGAGGTCAGCTGGTTGCGCAGGTTGCTCTGGGTGGCGCTGACCAGGCTCGGCTCGGCCAGGTTGCCGTAGACCGGCGCGGTGATATTGAAACCACCCTGGGCGGTGTTGCGGTAGGTCTTGCCGCGGTACTGGTCGGAGTGCTCGCTGTCGACGCCCACCAGCAGGTCGTGGCGCTGGCCGAACAGCTCCTGCTGGCCGATGAAATCCCAGCTGGCGTAGCGGGTTTCGTCGTCGTAGTGGGCGCCGTTGGCGGCCCGGCGCAGGGTGTTGCCGGTCAGGCTGTTGGGCTGGGCGATCGACAGGCTGTAGCGGTCGTTGTTCCAGCCGTAGGTGACGCGGGTTTTCCAGGCGTCGCTCAGCTGGTACTCGAAGCGCGCGCTGGCCACTTCGCGGATGCCCACGCTTTTCGCCCAGCGTTCGTCCAGGCGCTTGTCATAGTCGATGTCCGCCGGGTGCCCGTTGGTGAACACGGTGCCGCGGTCGAAGGGGCTGGAGTAGTCGTTGTATTCGTAGTTCAGGGTCAGGCTGGCGCGCTCGCCGGTCCAGGTCAGCGACGGCGCCACCAGGGTGTGCTCGTTGACTCCGTAATTGCGCCAGTAGTCCTCATGGCCACGCTCGGCGATCAGGCGGTAGGCCAGGCCGGTATCGCCCAGCGGCCCGGTGGTGTCCAGGGCCATGCTGCCGCCGCCCTCGCTGTAGGCCGAGCCGCTGAGGGTGGTGCTCTGGGAATACTGCGGCTGCTTGCTGATGATGTTCACCAGGCCGCCGGGTTCCAGAGCGCCGTAGAGCATCGACGCCGGGCCCTTGAGCACTTCGACCCGCTCGGTGGTGGCGCTGAAGTTCTGCCCCAGGTTGGAACGCACGCCATCGCGCAGGATCGAGCCGTCGTCGTTGGTGCCGAAACCGCGCTTGACCAGCGAGTCCCGGGAACCGCCCAGGGTATTGCCCTGGCTGACGCCGCTGACGAACTTCATGGCGTCGCTCAGCGAGTGCACCTGATAGTCGGCCAGGGTCTGCTGGGTCACCACGTTGATCGACTGCGCCTCTTCCTTGATCGGCACATTGCTTTTGCTCGCCGTGCTGGCTTGCGAGGTGGTGTAGCCGGTGTCCTGGCTAAGGCGATCGGCCTGGATATCGGTGGCCGGCAGCTCGACCGCCTCCTGTGCCCACAGCGGGCTGGCAACCAGACAGCAGGACAGTGTCGGCAACAGGCGTTTGATCAGGGTGTTACGGCGGGCACGCGGACAGGATGACTTCAAGGTGTGCACTCAAGGAAGGGAAGGACATGAATAGCAATGATTATCATTGTAATCAGCGCCCGATTCTCAGTAAATCCCCTTCCCCACGGCAGTTGGCGCTTTTTTAATCCTTCTCCCGAGCAATCGCGGGACTGATGGCCAGTCGACCTGTCACTGCGCCACGGCCTGGGTCAGGTGATCGATCAGGGCCCGCGCCGCCGCCGACAGCTGGCGGTGCGGCGGGTAGATCACCGAGAAAGGCCGCGAACGGCCGCCCGCCTGCGGCAGCACTTCCACCAGGCGGCCGCTGGCGATCCGCTCGCGGACGATGAACTCGTAGGTCTGGCAAATGCCCATGCCGTGTTCGGCCAGGGACACGATGCCCAGCACATCGTCGGCCACCTGGATATTCGCCTGGGGCGTCCACTCCAGGTCCCGCCCCTGCTCACGCAGCAGCCAGGCACCGACCCGGCCGCTGCTGGGCATGATGAACGGCAGGCAGGCATGGGCCGCCAGGTCCTCCAACTGCCGCGGTGTGCCGGCGCGTTGCAGGTAGTCGGGAGACGCCACCAGGCACAGCGGCGCGTCCTCCAGCTTGCGCCCGACCAGGCCGCTGTCGGGCAGTGGCCCGAGGCGGATCGCCAGGTCGTAACCTTCGGCCACCAGGTCGACATTGCGGTTGCTGATGCTCAGCTCGATGCGCACCTGCGGGTAGTGCCGGGCAAAGCCGCCGAGCAGCGCCGGCAACCGGTAATGGCCATAGGTGGTCGGCACACTCAGGCGCACCCGCCCGTTCAGCTCGCCGTCCTGGCCCTGGATGCTGCGCTCCGCGCCGTCGATCAACTCGAACGCCGCGCGCGATTGCTCCAGGTACAACAGGCCGGCTTCGGTCAGGCTCAGGCGCCTGGTGGTACGCCGTAGCAACTGCACGCCCAGGCGCGCCTCCAGCCGGGAAATCGCCCGGCTGACCACTGAAGGCGTGGTGCCCAAGGCCACCGCGCCGGCGCTCAACGAGCCCTTTTCCACCACGCTGACGAACACCTCGACGTCAGCCAGATAATCGAATCGACGGCTCACCTTTATCTCCAGGGAACAAGTGATTTCCAGTGGCGCGAGTTTATCGCCCATGGAGGCATGAATACAGTGAATCACCCGTCGGCCACCGCCGACTCCCTGACCTCACACTTTGGAAACCGCCATGCGCCCACTCAGCACCCTCGCTCTTGCCATGAGCATCACCGCCGCCACCTTCAACGCCCAGGCCGGAAACGTCCTGGTGGTGCTCTCGGACTCCGACCACCTCGACCTCAAGGACGGCAAGGTGTTTTCCACCGGCTTCTACCTCAACGAACTGATGCAGCCGGTCAAACAACTGCTCGACGCCGGCCACTCGGTGACCTTCGCCACCCCACAGGGCAAGGCGCCGACCCTGGACCGCTCCTCCACCGACAAGATGTATTTCAACAACGATGTCGCCGCGCTGCAGGCGCACCAGGCGCTGCTCGACCAGTTGAAAATCACCTCCCCCGGCGAATCGCCGGTGATCAGCCTGGCCCGGGTCGAGCAGATCGGCTACGAGCATTTCGATGCGCTGTACGTGCCCGGCGGCCACGCGCCGATGCAGGACCTGCTGCACAGCCCCGAGCTGGGCCGGCTGCTGAGCAATTTCCATCAGAACAACAAGACCACCGCCCTGGTCTGCCACGGCCCGATCGCCCTGCTGTCGACCCTGCCCCAGGCGCAGGACTTCACCCGGCAACTGGCCAGCGGCGGCAAGGCCAGCGCCCCGGGCTGGATCTACGCCGGCTACCAGTTCACGGTGATCAGCAACCAGGAAGAGGAATTGGCCAAGGGCCTGCTGGGCGGCGGCGCCATGCGTTTCTACCCGCAAACCGCCCTGGAACAGGCCGGCGGCCTGTACCGCAGCAACCGCTCGCCATGGAGCGAGAACGTGGTGATCGACCGCGAGCTGGTGACCGGGCAGAACCCGGGCTCGGCCCAGGGCGTGGCCAAGGTGTTGCTGGAACGCTTGCAGGCACACGCCGGCAAAGGCGCGTAAAGGCCGGTGGATCCGACGAGCTGGCATGCCGCCAGCCGTCTGCCAGCGCGCTGGTTGTCTACGCTCAAATGGCTAGCCCGAAAGGAATCCCGTACTCGCCAGGAGGTGCCCATGAGCAAGACGCCAGATGCCGTTGCCACTGCCCGCCGAAGCAACATGGCCAAAGCCCTGCAACGCTGGAACCAGCAGGCCGGGGCACGCAGCGAATCGCAGTCGCGCATCCGCGAACTGGGCCCGGGCGCCGGCGATTCACCGCAGCAACTGGCCAAGTGGATCGCCCGCGAGAACACCCGTGCCCTGTTGACCCGGGCCGGGCTGGAACGGCGGATCGGCACCTGGGACCCGACCTTCTACGCCCCCAGCGAGACCGCCCGCCAGGCGGCAAGGCCGGTGGCGCGGCTGGTCAATGCGCCACGCCCGGGCACGGTGGTCGAGGGTTTCGCCACCGGTTTCCTGGTCTCGCCCAGCCTGTTGCTGACCAACCAGCACGTGTTCCCCCGGTATGTGGATGCCGTGGACTGCGCCGCCAACTTTCTCTACGAAAGGCAGGAGCGCGGCATCAACGAAGGCACCTACTTCAACCTGCAGCCGGATCAATTCTACTTCGCCGACGAGGCGCTGGACTTCTGCCTGGTGGCCATCTCCACGCAGGGCTCACGCGGCGAGGCGCTGTCGGACTACGGCTGCATCCGCCTGATCGAAGCCACCGGCAAGACCCTGCGTGGCCGGCCGATGAACATCATCCAGCACCCCGATGGCGGCCCGCGCCAGTACGCCACCACCCACAACCGGTTGCTGGACATTCTCGACCAAGGTTTCTTGCACTACGAAACCGACACCGCCGAAGGCGCTTCCGGCTCCCCGGTGTTCAGCGACAACTGGGAGCTGATCGCCCTGCATCACTGCGGCATCCCCAGGACCGACGAAGCCGGCAACATCCTCAAGACCGACCGCAGCCTCTGGAACGCCGAAGGGGACGAGGAAAGCACGGTGGACTGGGTGGCCAACGAGGGCACCCGGGTCAGCAGCATCGTCGGCGCGCTCAAGGCCCTGCAACTGAGTGGCAGGCCGGCCGAGCTGCTGGCCCAGCTCATGGAGCAGACCGCCGACCCGCTGGCCACGCTCAGCGTCAACGAAGCGCTGCCTGTTACCCCGCCCCGCCCAAGCCTGCCCGAGAGGTCGCAGAACATCTTTCATATCTCCGGCCCCACCACCATCAACATCGTCAGTCACGCCGCGGACAGCCCAACGAGCGTCGCGCCCATCCTCGGCGCGGCGCCTGCCGAGCCGGTGCCGGCCGAACCGGCTCCAACGGTCGAAGCCCTGGAAAAGACTCTGACCTTCGACCTCGACTACGAGGCCCGTCCCGGCTACGACCCGGACTTTCTCGGGGTGCCGGTGCCGCCGCCCTTCGTCGAGGGCGACCTGTTGGCCCAGCTCTACCGCGTCGGCGACTACCGCGAACATGCTGCTTCGGCGCGCAATGTGCCGGCCATGAGGCTCTCCAACCTGGACGACGACGCCCCGCTGGAACTGCCCTATCACCGCTATTCGCTGGTGATGAACAAGCAGTACCGCATGCCGATGTGGACGGCCTCCAATGCCGACTACCGGCCCGAGGTCCGTGGCGATGCGCGGGGCCGCCGCGGCTTCGGCGGCGAAAGCTGGCGCCTCGACCGCCGGGTGCCGAGCCGCTACCAGTTGACCAACAGCGACATCTACGCGCCGGCCGGCAACTTCGATCGCGGCCATATCGTGCGCCGCGAAGACAGCTGCTGGGGCCAGCCGGGGATCGATACCGAGTACGCCAACGCCGACACCTACCACTGGACCAACTGCACGCCGCAGCACGAACTGTTCAACCAGGAATCGCCCGACGGCGCCCTGTACCGCAATCGCAAAGGCATCTGGGGTTACTTCGAGGGCGAGCTGGCCGAACAGATCGAAGCCGGGGGCGGCCAGGCCATCATCTTCGCCGGCCCGGTGCTGGGGGACTCCTGCGTCGAGCAGGACTTCGGCAAGGGCCCGGTGCATTACCCGACCCGCTTCTGGAAAATCGTCATCGTGCCCAAGGACGAGTCGCGCACCCCGGAACTGTTGGCCTATGGCTTCCTGTTCGATCAGAGCGAGGTGATCAAGGAGTTCGGCCTTAACGTCCAGGAGGCCGCCCTGGACCTGGCCAAGGCCTTCCACAAACAGCAGGCGACGCTGGCGGACATCTGCCGGATGGCGGGCATTTCCCTGGCCCCCTCGATCATGGCCGCCGACCAGCACAAGCCGGGCTGAGCGTGCGGCTCAAGGGCTGAGCGACCGAGCGGCCTCAGCCCTGCCCCAGGCGCTCGCGGACCAGCGCCTGGGCGTTGCGGGTCATCTGGTCGAGGTGGCGGTCACGCTGTTTTTCGGCATCGAGCATCGCCCGCTTGCCATGCTTTTGCAGCAGGTAGCTGTGGATCTGCCGCACCTCCAGCGAACGATAGATCGGCGCCGTGTCCAGCAGGCCCATCAAGCCGTCGGTGGCGTGATCGCGGGTGTTCATCAGCACCTGCGGGCCGCGCACGCCCAGCACCTGGAAGCCCAGTGCTTCGAACCAGGCCACCTTGCCCGCCGCGCAGGTCAGTTCGGCATGGGGATAGCGCTCGCGCATCCGTGCCAGCAGCGAACGGGCGATCCCCTGCCGGCGATGGCTGGCACGCACCGCCATATAGGCCACGCCGCAGGCCTCGGGATCGTCCTTGACCGGCAGGTACAGCAGGAAGCCCAGCACCTGTTCCGGATCGTCCTCGTCAGTGGCCACCAGCAGCTCCACAGCAATGCCCCGGGCGCCGTCCAGGGCCTGCAGATACAGATGCACCTCAAAGCCGATGGCGTACTGGTAGATGTTGTACAGCAGGTTGCTGGGCGGGATCGCCACGGCGCTGATGTCGGTCAGGTAGTCGACCACCATTTGCAGGATCTGGCTGTTGACGGCTTCCGGGCACGGGGTCTGGAAGTGGCTGATGATGGGCATTGCGCGGTGGGCTCCAAAGGTTGCGGCACGCCTGGGACAGCAGGCGTCGGCGGCGGGCCGGCATGATACTCCGCCCGCGTATTTGACGCAGTCCCTGTAGGCGCGAGCTCGCTCGCTATGCGGTGTGTCAGCACGGACGCTATCGCGAGCAAGCTCGCTCCTACAGATGGCCTGGGCAAACCGGGCTAACGGGCGCTGTCGCCTCGCGGCTTGTAGAACAGGAACTTGCCGGTCTCGGCGGTCTTGCGGTATTGCCTGGCCCAAGCGGGCCGCACGCGCCGGTCATGGAAATACAGGGCGCCGTGGGTGCGGTCCGCGAGTTGCTGGTTGAGCGCCTTGCGCGCGATTTCCTTGGCCGCGATGTAGGGCTCGTCTTCCTTCACCTGATCCGCACGCCCGTCGCACCACCAGGAAAACTGACAGGCACGTTGCTCCGAACCCTGCTTGACCACCGCACACACCGTATCGGGAAACCCCTCATGGCCGAGCCGGTTGAGCACCACGCTGGCCACGGCTTCCATGTCGGCGGCGGCCCCGCCCTTGGCTTCCCAGTAGATGGAGCGCGCCAGGCAGGTAATGGCATCGTCCAGCGGCGCGGCGCCGGCCGGGTCCACCGCCTGGGCCTCGGGAGGGGTAATGGTTTCGCTGCGGGGCGCCGGCTGCTGGTCCGCGGCTTTCTGCTCCAGGACCTGAGCCTTGTCCTGCGCCACTTCGGGGTCCGCGGTTTCACCCGCGGCCATCGCCAGCCCCCCGCACAGGAGGATCAGGAGACCGCCGGCAATCGCTGTCGGGCGCATGCTCGTACCTTCGCCAAAAGCCCGATCCGGGCAGGGGAAAGCCGCCGCCAGCCTGCCGGCTGCGGCGACTGGACTTGAGTGTAGTTCGCCGTCGTCCGCCCGTAACCAGCGCCGCGCCGGCAACGGCAAGGACGGATAACGGCGCCGGTTTTCGGCAAAAAGACCTTGCGCCGAGCGGGGCGAAATCGCGCATCATGGGCACAATTCGCTCAAGGGAGACCTCCATGCGCTGCCTATCCTCCGCTCTGCCACTGCCCCTGCTGTCGTCCCTCCTGTTGTCGATGAGCATGGCGTTCGCCACCACCGCCGTGGCGAGCGACGAGACACAGCTGGTGACATCGATCAATAGCTACCGCAGCCAGGTCCAGCGCTGTGCCGGCCAGGTGTCCCAGGAACTGCCACCGTTGGCCGCCGACCCGCGCCTGGTGCTGCCGGCCAACAGCATCGGCAATCTGCAGCAGGCCCTGGCCAGCAGTGCCTACCCGATGGTCAATGTGCAGGCCATCAGCCTGTCCGGACCGCGCAATGCCCAGGCGGCCATGAAGGCGGTGCAGGAAAGTTTCTGCCAGGTGGTGCTGGACCCGCAGTTCGTCGATATCGGTGTCAGCCGCACCGGCCAGGATTGGCGCATCGTCCTCGCCCGGCCACTGCTGACCGCACGCCTCGGCGACTGGCAGGCCGAGGGCCAGAAGCTCCTGGAAAGCCTCAACAGCGCCCGCGCGCAGCCGCGCCAGTGCGGCAACCAGATCTTCGCCGCCGCCACCCCGCTGGCCTGGAACGCCACCCTGGCCAGCGCGGCCCAGGACCATACCCGGGACATGGCCAATCACAACTTCTTCGATCACAAGGACCGCGACGGTCGCACCCCCGGCGACCGCGCCGAACTGGCGGGTTATGCCGGCCAGCAGATCGGCGAGAACATCGCCGCCGGCCAGGACAGCGTGCGCAAGGTGGTCGATGGCTGGCTGGCCAGCCCGGGCCATTGCGCCAACCTGATGAACCCACAGTATCGCGAGCTGGGCGCGTCCTATGCGGTCGATCCGAAAAGCGATGCCGGCATCTACTGGACCGCCATGTTCGGCACCCCTTGACGGCCTGACCGACCTTGCCCCAGGGCGCCATCAGCGGCGCCCTGCCCCCTCATCGGCCAACCCCGCGACGCCCCCGCCGGGGAACTAAACTGACTCATCTACCGACCAGGAATCGCTTGCTCCGGGCGTCTCCGGAACCCGCGCGCAGCTTCGCCTGCCGCCATGGGTTCGACGCCCAGGCCCGATGGCCTGCCTCACCTTCCTGACGGTAGGCACGCCCCCCCGCCCCATGCGGGAGGCGTCCGTGCATCAGCTCTTCAAAGCACGGGCCTGGCTTGCCAGACCCATTCCTTCGGCAGCGCCGGGACACGGCCTCCCCTCGCGTGCGCGTGTACCCATCCGGCCACTGCCGGGCCGTCTGCGACAGTGACCCTCACAGCGGAGGACCAGGCCATGGACGAAGCCAAGCTCAACGATTTCATGGGCAAACTGGTGTCAGACATGGGCGGTGCAGCCATGCTCGCCAATATGATTCTCGGCGAAGAACTGGGCCTGTACCGGGCCATGGCCGACAGTCGTTTCGTCAGCCCCGAAGCGCTGGCCGCCAAGACCGGCTGCAACGCGCGGCTGCTGCGCGAATGGCTGAGCGCCCATGCCGCGTCCGGCTACATGGAACACCAGGACGGCCAGTTCCGCCTGCCGGAAGAACAGGCCCAGGCGCTGGCCATCGAGGATTCGCCGGTGTACGTGGCCGGTGGCGCCGTGGTGGTCTCCGCGCTGTTTCACGACAAGGACAAACTACTGGCGGCGATGCGCGGCGACGGCGCCCTGGCCTGGGGCGACCACCATCCGTGCATGTTCAGCGGCACCGAGCGCTTCTTCCGCCCGGGCTATCGGGCGCACCTGGTGGCCGAGTGGCTGCCGGCCCTGGACGGCGTGGTGGAAAAACTGCAGGCCGGGGCCAAGGTGGCGGATGTCGGCTGCGGGCATGGTGCGTCGACAGTGATCATGGCCCAGGCCTATCCCGCCTCGCAGTTTTTCGGCTTCGACTACCACCAGCCCTCAGTCACTACCGCGACGCAACGCGCCGAGGAAGCCGGGGTGACCGCCCGCGTGCAGTTCTCCCAGGCCAGCGCCAAGACCTACCCCGGCAACGACTACGACCTGATCTGCTTCTTCGACTGCCTGCACGACATGGGCGACCCGGTGGGCGCCGCGCAACATGCCTTCCAGGCGCTGAAAGACGACGGCAGCGTGCTGCTGGTCGAGCCGTTCGCCAACGATAAACTGGACCAGAACATCACCCCGGTCGGCCGGCTGTTCTATGCCGCCTCGACCTTTATCTGCACGCCCAACTCGCTGTCCCAGGAAGTCGGCCTCGGCCTCGGGGCCCAGGCCGGCGAAGCGCGCCTGCGCCAGGTCTTCAGCGAAGCCGGCTTCAGCCAGTTCCGCCGGGCCGCAGAGACGCCGTTCAACCTGATTCTCGAGGCACGTAAATAAAGGAGAATCGTGCAAGTAACAGGGTCATGTCGGCGTAGTGCCCTGAAAACGCAAAACGGCACCCGGGAAACCCCGGGTGCCGTGCTTGTGTACCACTATGGATAACGCCTTACGCCGCCGGCAGATCCACCAGCACCACCGCCTGTTGCCCTACGCACAACAGCCGCCCGCCATGATGGGCCACATACTCCCGGGCCTCGTCCGGCGACGAGAACCAGCAGTTGAGATGACCCGCCTGGCGGTAGACCAGTTCAAAATGCTGCAACTGCTCGGGCGCCAGCTCGTCGAGGACCTGGCGGTAGGTCTCCCAACTGGCAAAACCGGCCTCGCTGGCCAGGGTGCGCAACAGGTGTTTGCGCTGCACCTTGACTCGCTGTCGATACAGCTCGGGCAACGACAGGCCAGGCAAACTGTTGCTCGCCAGCAAGCGCCGCAGGATCGGCAAGGCGCTGGCCAGCGAACCGCTGGTTGCAGTGCGATGCAGGCGCTTGGCTTCGCGCAGTACCAGGCTGGCGGCCTGACTGGCGGGTGAACGGGGAACGGATTTCTTGATAGGCATACCAACTCCAAGAGAATCGGCCTGCTCGCTATTGGCCCGGAGGGGGTATGCAAGCGTAGTGCTTGCGGGAATTGAAGGTGCTTGCGCTTTCGCGAGGTGGGCGCCCAGGAAGCCCGGTCGCCATACTAACCAATCCATCCCGGGCTGCCCATCCCCGCTTCAGGTCTTCCAGCCCTGCTGTTTCTCCAGCAGGAAATCGATAAAGGCGCGCAGGCGCAACGGCACGTGCCGGCTGTGGGGATACAGCAGGCTGAAGGGCCGCGAACGGCCGCCGTAAGGCTGCAGCACCTCCACCAGGGAACCCTCGGCCAGCTCGCGCTCGACCATGAAACGGTAGGTCTGGAACAGGCCGGCGCCGTGCCTGGCCAAGGTCACGCCCCCCTGTAGGTCTTCTGAACACACGTAGGCCCCCTCGGCGAGCACTTCGCAGGGGCCGTCGGCGCCGTTGAACAGCCAGGCGATGCGCCGGCCACTGCTGGGCAACTCGAACTGGATGCACTCGTGTTGCGCCAGGTCGTCGAGCCGCTGCGGAGTACCGGCCCGCGCCAGGTAATCCGGGGCGGCGAACACCACCAGCTCGGCGTCCTCCAGCAACCGCGCGACCAACCCGGAATCCGGCTGCGCGCGCACCCGGATCGCCATGTCGTAGCCCCCTTCGACGAAGTCGATATTGCGGTTGCTCAGGTTGACCTCCACCCGCATCTGCGGGTAGCGCCGGCGAAACTCCGGCAGCAGCGGCAGGATCCGCAGATGGCCGTAGGTGGTCGGCAGGCTGATGCGCAAGGTGCCGGAAGGCGCCAGCTGTTGCCCGGTCAACTGGCGCTCGGCTTCGAGCATCTGGTTCAGCGCGCTGCGGCATTGCTGGTGATAGTCGCGCCCGCCGTCGGTCAGGCGGATGCTGCGGGTGGTGCGCACGAACAGGCGGACGCCGAGCCGCTCTTCCAGGCGCGACACCGAGCGGCTGACCGCCGCCGGCGTGACCCCGGCCGCCAGCGCCGCGCCGGTAAAGCTGCCGATCTCCGCCGCCATGCAGAACAGCTCGATGCTGCCTAGCAGCACATCGTCGAATTGCCGACTCATTGATTACACCACGTATCAAGTGAAGTACCTGAAGCGCTATTTATCAGCATTCGGCACACAAATATAGTTCTGCCCAACAGCGCTGGAACCCCTCTCACCGCAGAACAGGACTATCCCCATGAGCCACACCCTGAACCACACCAGCACCGTCATCATCACCGGCGCCTCCAGCGGCATCGGCCTCGGTCTGGCCCAGGCCTACCTGGCCCGCGGCTACAACGTGGTCGGCAATGCCCGCTCGGCACAGCGGCTGGCCGCGGCGGCCGAGACCCTGGGCCACAGCGAGCGTTTTCTCGGGGTCGAAGGCGACATCGCCGACCCGGCCACCGCCACGCAACTGGTCGAACGCGCCATCGACCGCTTCGGCCAGGTCGATGTGCTGGTCAACAACGCCGGCTTCTTCCTGCCCAAGGCGTTTATCGACTACAGCCCCGAGGAGCTGGACAGCCTGCTGGAGACCAACCTCAAGGGCGTGGTCTACGCCTCCCAGGCCGCCGCGCGGCACATGATCGAGCGGCGCCGGGGCCACATCATCAACATCAGCGCCAGCGTCGCGCTGCAACCGAACCTGGCGGTCCCGGCGGCGTTGCCGGTGCTGATCAAGGGCGGTGTGAACCAGATGACCCGCGCCCTGGCCCTGGAGCTATCGCCGTTCAACATCCAGGTCAACGCGGTGGCCCCGGGGATCATCGACACGCCGATGCACGACCCGGCGCACCGTGCCTTCCTCGACGGCCTGCAACCGGCCGGACGGGTCGGACGCATCGAGGAAATCGCCGACGCGGTGCTCTACCTGTCCGGCGCCGGCTTCACCACCGGCGTGGTGCTGCCGGTGGACGGCGGCATGAGCAGCGGCAAATGGTAAACCCGGCGGGAGGCCGGCGTGCCTCCCGTCCCTTGCAACCCCCATCTTTTCCTTAGGAGTAATGCCATGCCTTTCGTCAACGTCCGCATCACCCGTGACGGCGTGACCCGCGAACAGAAAGCCCAGGTGATCCGCGAGATCACCGAAACCCTGCAACGGGTGCTGAACAAGGCCCCGGAACTGACCCACATCGTCATCGAGGAAGTCGACACCGATAACTGGGGCTACGCCGGCATGACCACCACCGAGTACCGTCAGCGAACGGCGCAATGAACAAAGGGCGGGCCAGCATCGGGCCCGCCCTTGTTCCTGGCGTCGAATCGATCCGTGACCTGTCGATACGCCGCGACGCCCGCATCCTCAAGCCCTGCGCCGAGCCTTATACTGTTGCCCTTCCAGACCCGGAGCAGACCACATGGACGTCGTTCTCGAATGCCCGCTCACCGAACAGATCCTTGCCTCTTTCGCCACGGTGATCGGCAAGGATCTGCCCGGCTATCGCAATCATATATACCGAGTGCTGAGCTTCTACACCGCGCTCAATCCGCAGGACCGGCCGCTGTCCTGCGCGGTGCAGATCGCCGCGGCCTTTCATGACCTGGGTATCTGGACCCACGGCACCCTCGACTACCTGGCGCCGTCGATCCAACTGGCCCGGGCCTTTCTGGCCGAGCGCGGCGAGTCACAGCTGGCTGAGCAAGTCAGCGCGCTGATCGAGCAGCATCACAAACTGCGCCCCTATCGCCAGGCCCACGCCGCGAGCGTCGAAGCGTTCCGGCAGGCCGACACGATCGACGTCTCCCTGGGCTTGCTCAACTTCGGCCTGCCCCGCCCGTTTATCCGCGAGGTGCAGGCACTCTACCCCGACCAGGGGTTTCACTGGATGCTGGCGCGCGCTTCGGCCCGGCAGTTGCTGCGTACCCCGCTGCGGCCGCTGCCGATGTTTCGCTGGTGACGCCTCAGGCATTGAGCAGCATGGTGAATCCGCCATAAATCATGCGCTGGCCGTCGAACGGCATCGGGCAGACATCGGGCTTGAGCCGCGGGTCTTCCATGGCTTTTTGCATGCCCGCGTCGCGGATTTCACGGGACGGCCAGATGATCCAGCTGAACACCACCGTCTCGTCCGCCTTGAGCTTGACCGCCATGGGGAACGAGGTCAGCTTGCCCTCGGGCACGTCGTCGCCCCAGCAATCGACCACGCTCAAGGCGCCGAACTCCTTGAACACTTTCGCCGCGGTCTCTGCATGCTGCTTGAAGGCCTCACGGTTGGCGGTGGGTACCGCCAGTACACAACCATCGACATAAGACATGATCCTGCTCCTGCTGATTGGGATTGAACATCGGATCCCGACTTTGCTGTCGGTCACTCTGGGAATTGGTCGATCCGCATCGCCGACAATCGACAAGCCGGCGCGAAAAAACCTGAATCGACCGACCGCCGGGCGTCATGGCTCCGGCTGCCAACCGGTTTGCGGGGCGCTCAGGCCCGGCGTGGCAGGCGGATGCACAGTGCCCGGTACCGTCTCCAGCGGGGGCTCCGGTACCGCGCTTTGGCCCAGTTCGCCCTCGATATGCCCAGCCAGGTAATACACCCCGGCCATCACCCCGTTGCCGGTGTTGTTCAACAGCTTGAACCAGGCCTGGTCGAACGCCTTGCCCAGGCTCTGGCGAATCTGCGCCTCGGTCTCGGCCCGGTCGCTCTCATGGGCTATCGCGCGAAACCCCGCGGCGCCCAGGGAGATCACCGCACCGGCGACCTTACCGGCCACCGCCGACGCGGCGCCGGCAATGCCACGGCCGGCCATCTGCGCTTCGAATTTTTCGCTGGCCTGTTTGGCCACCGAGACAATCCCGGCCTCGGACGACACCTCGCCGGTACCCGCCGGCGCGCTATGGATCTGCTGGTACAGCGCCGAGTAGGCCGGCAGCGAGGTCAGGGGCTTGGCGTGCAGCATCTGGTACAACGACGCATCGCGCGCCGGCGGCGGCCCCAGGCGAATCGCCTGGATGCCATTGAGCCGTTGATCGAGCTGCTTGGCCGGCAACCGATAACGCTGGGCGATAACCTGCACCTGCTTGTCCAGCAGCTCGATATAGAACTCCGTGGCCTGGTTGAGAATCGCATCCGGGTCGATCTCCACCGCCACCGGTGCCAGCACCTGTTCCTGATACTGTTCCTTGAGGTACTCCGCCAGCCGCGTCGCCGCCGCGTCCTGCTCGTCGCCGGCGGTGAGGCTGTACCAACTGACTTTCATGGCCATCCATTCCTGGGTCCAGTAACTGCTGAACCAGGGGATGAAGTTTTCCTCGGTGACGGCATAGACCCGCACCCGCCAGTGCTCCATGGAGCCGCGGGCAAAGACCTTGACCTGGATCACCGCCTGCTGCGAAGCCTCGGCGATTTCCCGGTCCACCTGGCGCCAGGTGCTGGCCGGCACCACCACCGGCGCCACCGCCTCGCGGACACGCTGGGTCGCGGCGCATCCGGCCAGCACCAGCAGCATCACGACGATCAGCGCACGCAGGTACAAGATGGCAACCCTCGCACAGCGTCGACCACGGCCACCCGCTCACGACGGGGCAGGCTTCAACCGGATACCACACGACCATGCCTGGATTGAGTATAGGTGCTGGGGTTTGCGCCCCAGGCTCAAGAAAGGGTTCGCGACAGCGTATCCGACCAGCCGCTCGCTCGCGGTGCCGCGGCGTCTGCACACTATCGGCAACCACCAGTCACTGCAGGAACGAGCTTGCTCATGATGGCGGCCTGCCAGCCACCGCGCAGCGTCCACATCGCCGGCAAACCCGGCATCTATGGATTCGGCTCAGCCGCGGTCAGCGGTGATTGCCATGACTGAACCACCGGTGCCGGCACCTGGGCGCCCGCACCGGTCACGGGCCCTGCTACAGGGACGGCGCGCTGGCCTGGCTGACCGGCAGCGCCTTGGCGGGCCGCGGGTAGACGAAACACATCGCCAGTGCCGCCACCGCCCCCGGAATGGCAAAGGCCATGAAGTTATAGTGCAGCGGCAGCTCGATGCTCACCAAGGCACCGCCCAGCAGCGGCCCGACAATGGCCCCGCCGCGGCCGATGCCCGAGGCCCAGCCAATGCCGGTGGAGCGGATCGTCACCGGATAGAACTGGGCGACGCAGGCGAAGGCCAGGATCTGCGTGCCGATGGTGGTGGCCCCGGCAATCGCGATCAGGGCGTACAGCAACCCGTGCGGGCTCTTGAAGCCAAGCAGGCTGATGGACAGCGCGGCCACGATAAAAAACGCCACCAGGACCTTTTGCAGTTGCAGGCGATCGCCGATCCAGCCGCCGCCCACGGCGCCGAAAATCGCCCCGAGGTTCAGCACCAGCAGGAACATCAGGCTCGAGCCCAGGCTGTAACCGGCGCTGGCCATCAGTTTGGGCAGCCAGGAGTTGAGCGCGTAGACCATCAGCAGGCAGCAGAAGAACACCACCCAGAGCATCAGGGTGCTCAGCGCCCGGCCTTCGCGGAACAGCTGCACCACCGGCGCGCCGGCGGTCTTGAGGTTGGCCTTGACGAACGAGTCGCCGGGTTGCGCGACGAAGCCCGGCTCGACCCATTGCAGCACCTGGCGCGCTTCGTCGTCCCGGCCCTGGCGCAGCAGGAAGCCCAGGGATTCGGGGAGGAACCTGAGAATCAGCGGCAGCAGCAACAACGGAATCGCCGCCACATAGAACACCGCCTGCCAGCCGAAATTCGGCAGCAGCACGATGCCCAGGCCGGCGGACAGCGTGCCGCCCACCGAGTAGCCGCTGAGCATGATCGCCACCAGGGTGCTGCGGATTTTCTTCGGCGCGTATTCGTTCATCAGCGCCACCACGTTGGGCATCACCCCGCCGATGCCGAGGCCGGCGATAAAGCGGCAGATACCGAACTGGGTGGGCGTGGTGGTGAACCCGTTAAGCAGGGTGAAACCGCTGAACAGCACCACGCAGATGGCGATGACTTTCTTGCAGCCGATGCGCTCCGACAGCGTGCCGAAAAACAGCGCGCCGAACATCATGCCGAACAGCGCATAACTGCCCAGCGCCCCGGCCTGCAGCGGGCTCAGGCCCCACTCCTGCATCAGCACCGGCAGCACCACGCCGTAGATCACCAGGTCGTAGCCGTCGAAGATGATGATCAGCGCGCACCAGAACAGCACGCGCCAGTGAAAGGCATTGAAGCGTGCCCCGTCGATCAATTGATTGCTGTCTATGTTTCGCATGGCATCTGACTCTTGTTGTTTTTTTGAGAGTGCACAGCCCGACAGTTCGTCGGGTCGTCGGGTCATGGGCGATTCAGCCCTGGTCGCCACCGCCTACCGGCATGACCAGGCCGGTGATGTAGGAGGCCTCGTCGGAGGCCAGGAACAGGATCGCCGCGGCCTGCTCGTCGAGGGTGCCGTAGCGTTTCATCAGGGTGCTGTCGACGGTCTGGTCGACGATCTGCCGGTACCAGACCTGTTCCTCGGCGCTCTGCTCGGCGCTGTTGCGCGGAATGCGCCGTGGCGGCGCTTCGGTGCCGCCGGGGGCGGTGGCGTTGACCCGCACCCCGCGCCCGGCGGTCTCGAATGCCAGGCAGGCGGTCAGGGCATTCACCCCGCCCTTGGCCGCGCCATAGGGCACGCGGTTGATGCTGCGGGTGGCGATGGACGACACGTTGACGATGGCGCCGCTGCCCTGCTCCAGCATGTACGGCAGCGCCGCGTGGCAGCACCACAAGGTAGGGAACAGCGAGCGGCGCACTTCGGCTTCGATCTGCTGCTCTGCATAGTGCTCGAACGGCTTGGCCCAGATGGTGCCGCCGACGTTGTTGACCAGCACGTCGATGCGCCCGAAACGCTCGACGGCCGCGGCCATCGCCCGGCTGCATTCGGCGTACTGCTCAAGGTCGGCGGTCAGCGCCAGCACCTCGAACCTGGGGGCCAGTTCGGCCTGCAACTCGAACACCAGCTCGGAGCGATCCACCAGCACCAGCCGCGCGCCCTCCTCGGCCAGGCGCTCGGCGACCCGCCGGCCAATGCCCTGCGCCGCCCCGGTGACCAGGGCGACTTTTTCCTCGAATCTGCTCATCTCAAAACCTCATGCCAGTAAACCCGATACGCCATCTGTAGGAGCGAGCTTGCTCGCGATCAGCCGCCAGGCTGAAAGCTCGGCTGTGCACGCACTATCGCTATCGCGGGCACAGAGTCAGGGTGGAAATCAGGCCGCGCTGGCGGCAAATTTTTCGTAGTAGAAATTGGCCGGGGCGATGCCCTGGTCGCGGATGAACTGGCTGACCGCCTCGACCATCGGCGGCGGGCCGCACAGGTACACATCCACATCGCCGGCGTTCAGGTGCCTGGGCTCGATATGCTGGGTCACGTAGCCCTTGAGCGGGTGGCGGCTCTCGGGATTGGCCACGCAGGCGCTGAAACTGAAGTTGGGAATGCGCGCGGCGAAGGCTTCCAGGCGATCCATTTCCACCAGGTCGAAATCGTTGGTCACCCCGTAGATCAGGTGCAGCGGATGCTCGCTGCCCTGCTCGGCGATCTTCTCCAGCATCGCGGTGAACGGCGCCAGCCCGGTGCCACCGGCCAGCAGCAACAGCGGCCGGCGAATATCGCGCAGGTAGAAGCTGCCCAGGGGCCCGGCCAGGCTCATGGGGTCGCCGGCTTTCGCCAGGCCGGTGAGGAAGCTGCTCATCAGGCCGCCCGGCACATTGCGGATCAGGAAACTGACCTCGCCGTCGCGCTGCAGCGAGCTGAAGGAATAGGCCCGGGTCTGCTCGCTGCCGGGCACGCCGAGGTTGACGTATTGCCCCGGCAGAAACGCCAGCTGGCTCAGGGCCTCGCCCTTGATCGACAGGGCGATGGTGCTGTCGGACAGCTGGCGCACCGCGCTGATGGTGGCGTCGAAGGTGGCCTGGGCCGTGCGGCAAACCTGCGACGAAGCCGGCACCCGCACCACGCAGTCGCTCAAGGCGCGCATCTGGCAGGTCAGCACGAAGCCCTGCTCGGCTTCAGCCGCGGTCAGCGCGTCGTCGATGTATTCCTCGCCCAGGTCGTAGCGCCCGGCTTCGGCGAAACACTTGCAGGTGCCGCAGGCGCCGTCGCGGCAGTCCAGGGGGATGTTGATGCCCTGGCGGTAGGCGGCATCGGCCACGGTTTCGCCGGCGTTGGCGGCGACGAAGCGGGTTACCCCGTCTTCGAAATTGAGTGCGATGTGATGAGTCATGGCGGTCGCCTCAGAGGTGGTAGACATCGACGACCTGACGAACGTAATCGTTCTTCAGGATGACTTTCTTGGCCAGGATCCGCGGGGTCTCGCCGCGCACATCGAGGGTGTAGAAGCTGGTGCCGAAGTAGCTGTCGACGGTCTTGTAGCGAAAGCTCAGGGTGTGCCAGTTGCAGCGCACCTTGCACAGGCCGTCGGCCTGCTCCAGCAGCTCGATGTTGCTCAGGTTGTGTGAGGTGCGGGTGTCGGGAATGCTCGCGCTGGAGCGCTCGGTCTTGATCCGGAACACCCGGTCTTCCAGGCCGCAGCGGCTGCCGTACCAGATCAGCGAGATTTCCCGCTGCGGGTCTTCGGTGAGTTCGTCGTTGTCGTCCCAGGACGGCATCCAGAAGGTCGCGTCGGCGGCGTAGAGCTCCAGCCAGCTGTCCCAGTCCTTGTCGTCCAGGTAGCGCGCTTCGCGGTAGAGAAAATCGCGCACGGTGTCATGGGAAATGCTCATCACACAGCCTCCACGGCAATGGCTCGCGCGGCTTCGGCGGCCACCGCCTCGAGCATGGTTTGCTGCCAGTACTTGTGCTGCATCACGAACAGGCCTTCGTCTTCGGTGCGCACGCCGCTGAGGATCGGTTGCAGGTCGATTTCCCGGGCCGCGTCGTCCGCGCCCTCGACCCAGTGTTCGGCGCCGCGGGACATGTCGTTCCAGGCGCTGTTGCAGCCTTGGTAGCCCATCTGGCAGGAACGGAATTCCTCCAGGTCGTCCGGGGTGGCCATGCCGCTGACGTTGAAGAAGTCCTCGTACTGGCGGATGCGCATGGCGCGGGCTTCGTCGCTTTCGCCCCTGGGCGCGATGCAGTAGATGGTGATCTCGGTGCGGTCCACCGAGATCGGCCGGGCGATGCGGATCTGCGAGCTGAACTGGTCCATCAGGTAGACGTTGGGGTACAGGCACAGGTTGCGCGAGTTCTCGATCATCCAGTCGGCGCGGGCCTGGCCGAAGTCGCGGGCCAGTTCATCGCGACGCTCGTAGAGCGGGCGGTCCTCGGGGTTGGACCAGCGGGTCCAGAGCAGCATGTGGCCCTTGTCGAAGGAATAGAAACCGCCGCCCTGCTTGGCCCAGCTGCCGGCGCTCATGGTCTTGATCTCTTCCCCGGCTTCGCGCTGCTTGCGCTGGCTCTGGGTGGCCGCGTAGTTCCAGTGCACGGAGCTTACGTGGTAGCCGTCGGCACCGTTTTCCGCGGTGAGTTTCCAGTTGCCTTCATAGATGTAGCTCGAGGAACCACGCAGCACTTCCAGGCCGTCGGCGGACTGGTCGACGATCATGTCGATGATCTTCGCCGACTCGCCCAGGTGCTCCACCAGGGGCAGCACGTCGGGGTTGAGGCTGCCGAACAGGAAGCCGCGATAGGACTCGAAGCGCGCGACCCTGGTCAGGTCGTGGGAGCCTTCGCAGTTGAAGCTCGGCGGGTAGCCCGCGGCGGCCGGGTCCTTGACCTTGAGCAGCTTGCCGGAGTTGTTGAAGGTCCAGCCGTGGAACGGGCAGGTGTAGGACGACTTGTTGCCGGTCTTGTGCCGGCAGAGCATGGCGCCACGGTGGCTGCAGGCATTGAGGAAGGCATTGAGTTCGCCGTCCTTGTTGCGCGCGATGAACACCGACTGCCGGCCCATGGTGGTGGTGTAGTAGTCGTTGTTGTTGGGGATCTGGCTCTCGTGGGCGAGGTACAGCCAGTTGCCCTCGAAGATGTGCTGCATTTCCAGGTCGAACAGCCGGGGGTCGGTGAACATCTCCCGCTTGCAGCGGTAGACGCCCCGGTCACGGTCTTCTTCAAGCAGGGAGTGAAGGTATTCGGGTCGCAGGGTCATGGCCGCCGCCTCCATTGTTTTTATTCAGGCAAGGCTCATGCTAGGGCGGGGTACGCGCGGGCAATATCCGTTGCGTGCAGACCACTATCCGTTTTCTGCAGAGTTTTGTAGGGCAAGTCCTACAGCCGTAGCCGCTGCCGAGCCCGCGAGGCTGCGACCGGGTTGGGCGGCATTCCGACGTAGCGGTCGCCATTCGGGCCTCGCCGATTTATCCAGGACGATCGTGGTTTTAGGTTTTGCGACTGCTGCGCAGTCGATCGCAGCCTCGCGAGCTCGGCAGCGGCTACATGAAGAGTCAGGAATCACACGGCGGGCACGGCTTCTGTAGGAGCGAAGCTTGCTCGCGATGGCGTCGGATCAGACACCAACGCGTCGTTCTCCATCGCCGGCAATCGAGCGTCGACCGGCCGCTCCTACAGAAACACAATCTGGATCAATGCCGGCGCCTGAGGGTGTCGGACGGCAGTTCGCCGAACTGTTTGCGGTAGCTTTCCGAGAAGCGTCCCAGGTGCAGGAAACCGAAGTCCATGGCCAGTTCGGTGATGTTGCGCACGTTGCAGCCGGGGTCGCGCAGGCAGGCGTGGATCCGCTCGAGTTTCTTCTGGCGAATGTAGCGCATGGGCGTGGTGCGGGCGTTGCGCTCGAACAGCGCATACAGCGAACGCAGGCTCATCTGCGCCTGTTGCGCCAGCGCTTCGCAGCCGATGTCCTGCTTGAGGTTGCGCTCGATGTAATCGGCGATAGCCTCGAAGGTCGCCGACGACGAACCCAGGCCCACCCGCCGGATATTGGTCTTCATCAGGCTGAGCATCTTGCTCGCGACGATCTGCGCGTAATGCTCCTGCACCCGGGGGATGCATTCGGCGGCTTCGGCTTCGCGGCAGACCACGCCCAGCAGGTTGATAAAGCCTTCCAGCTCATCCAGCTGGTAGCGGTTGCCCACAAAACGCACACCCTGCCCCGGATACAGCCAGCGCTGTTCCTCACACACCGATTCCAGCAGGCGGGTGGGCACCTTGATGATGAATTTCTCGCAATCGTCGGAATAGGTCAGGTCCACCGGATCGTCGGGATTGATCAGCAGCAGCTCGCCGGGGGCGAAGTAATGCTCCTGGCGATGGCCGCGCCACAGACAGTGGCCACGCAGCAGCACTTGCAGGTGATAGATGGTTTCCAGCGCCGGCGAGGTGACGCGCACGCTGCCGCCGTAGCTGATCGAGCACAGGTCGAGGCTGGCAAACTGCCGATGATTGAGGCTGGCCTGGGGGCTGCCGGCCTTGGGCAAACGGATGCAGTGGCTGCCCACATGCTGGTTGACATAGCCGGACACGGCGTAGGGATCGGCCTGGGCAAATACCCGGCTGCGCTCACTCAACAGATGGGTTTCCATAAGCGGGTCACTCCCCGTTTTTATTATTGAGATTGTTAATGTCGGGCGGTGATCGTTCGCCACCGCTGACACGTCACGCAAGACTTCGACCACGGCTCACAACAACAAAAACCACGGGATCACTCACGTTATCCCGTGGCCCCGAATCGGGATCTGCCGCGCTGTCAGTCCTCCAGAGCTCGCACCCGTTCCAGGCGTTGCTGCTCCTCGGGCTGGGCCGACGACTGCAGGGTGAAGTCGAAGTCGATCTCGGCGAAACGCCCGCTGATCCCGTATTGCGCCGCACGCTGCTGATCGTCGCTGAAGGTGATCCTGGCGATCAGTTCGTCGCGGGTAGCGTAGGCGAAATCGTCGTGCAGGTATTCGTCGCCATCGAGGTTGATCTGGGTGGTCAGGTGACGGTGGTCATCGGCCGAGACGAAGAAGTGGATATGCGCCGGACGCTGGCCGTGGCGGCCCAGCTGGTCGAGCAACTGCTGGGTCGGACCGTCCGGTGGGCAGCCGTAGCCCGAAGGCACGATGCTGCGGAAACGGTAGCGACCTTCGGCATCGGTGACGATGCGCCGACGCAGGTTGAACTCCGACTGGGTGGTGTCGAAGTAGGAATAGGTGCCGCCGGTGTTGGCGTGCCAGACGTCGACTATGGCCCCGGCCAGCGGTTCGCCGGCGGTGTTGCGCACCTGGCCCTGCATGAACAGCACCACGCCCGGATCGACGCCATCGTCGAGGCGCGCTTCACCCTGGCTCAGCGGCGCGCCGGCCACGTACAGCGGGCCCTCGATGGTGCGCGGGGTACCGCCGGTCTTGCCGGCCTGTTCGTCGGCGGCGTCCATCAGCAGGTCCAGGTAGTGCTCCAGACCCAGGCCGGCCGCCAACAGCCCGGCCTCCTGGCGCGCGCCGAGCACGTTGAGGTAGTTGACCGCCTTCCAGAATTCTTCCGGGGTCACGTCGAGGTCTTCGATGATGTTCACCGTGTCACGCAGGATGCGGTACACCAGGGCCTTGGTGCGTGGGTTGCCCTGGTCGTTGAGCTGGCCGCTGACTTCTTCGAGAAATTTCTGGGCGCTGGCAGTGTGGGAAATTCGGACGTTCATGGTTATTCCTCATCTTGTATTTATTAGAGTGTGGCGCGGGCTCAGCGGTCGTCCGCATGAATGGACGAAGGATGCCTGCACAGCGCGTTCACTTCGATAGCCATGTACGGGTACAGCGGCAGTTGCATCAGCAGGTCGTGCAGTTCCTGCACGCTGTCGACGTCGAACACGCTGTAGTTGGCATACAGGCCGGCGATGCGCCACAGATGCCGCCACTTGCCCTGCTCCTGCAGGCGCTGGGCCAGGGCCTTTTCGTCGGCCTTGAGCTGGGCGGCGCGCTCGGGGTTCATGTCGACCGGCAGGTTCACGGTCATTTTGACGTGGAACAGCATGGTGCTCTCCTTAAGACGTGATGAATGGCAGTTCAGGCTTGGTCGCGGCGGAAGAACGCCAGGCGTTCCTCGTCCAGGCTCAGGCCGAGGCCCGGCGCCCGGGATACGTGCAACTGGAAATCGCGGTACAGCGGCGGCTCGGCGAGGATGTCCTCGGTCAGCAGCAGCGGACCGAACAGTTCGGTGTCCCAGCTCAAGGTATTGAGGGTCAGGAAGGCATGGGCCGACGCCAGGGTGCCGATGCCGCCTTCGAGCATGGTGCCGCCGTACAGGCCGATGCCCGCCGCCTCGGCGATCGCCGCGGTGCGCAACACGGCGCGCGGGCCGCCGTTCTTGGCGATCTTCAGGGCGAACACCGAGGCCGCGCCTTCGCGGGCCAGGTTGAAGGCGTCTTCCACGCACTCGATGGATTCGTCGGCCATGATCGGCGCCGGGCTGATGGCATTCAGGCGCACCATGCCGGCGCGGTTGTTGCGCGAGATCGGCTGTTCGATCAGGTCGATACCGTTGCCGCCCAGCACCCGGCAGGCACGCACCGCCACCGCTTCGTCCCACGCCTGGTTGACGTCGACCCGCACGCTGGCGCGGTCGCCCAAGGCCTTCTTGATCGCGATCACATGGGCCAGGTCGCGGTCCACCTCGCCAGCGCCGATCTTCAGTTTGAAGATGCGGTGGCGACGCAGGTCGAGCATCTTTTCCGCTTCGGCGATGTCCTTGGCGGTGTCGCCGCTGGCCAGGGTCCAGGCCACCGGCAAGGCGTCGCGCACCCGGCCGCCGAGCAGTTCGCTGACCGGCAGCCCCAGGCGTTTGCCCTGGGCGTCGAGCAAGGCGCTTTCGATACCGGATTTGGCGAAGGTGTTACCGCGGATGCTGCGCTCCAGGCGCTGCATGGCGGCATTGATATTGGCGCCATCCTGGCCGAGCAGCAGCGGCGTGAAGAAGCGGTCGATATTGGTCTTGATGCTGTCCGGGCTTTCATTGCCATAGGCCAGGCCGCCGATGGTGGTGGCTTCGCCCAGGCCTTCGATGCCGTCGGCGCAACGCAGGCGGATCAGCACCAGGGTCTGGTTCTGCATGGTGTGCATCGCCAGCTTGTGCGGGCGGATGGTTGGCAGATCGACGATGATCGTTTCGATCGATTCAATGGCACTTGAAAGCATTTCCATACCCATCAGGTTCTTGACGTTATGGAGCCGATTCTCGTACGGCTTTTTCCGGGGTTCCAATATAGAATTGGTCTGGCTCGATACCTTTAAGGTATCCAACCTTTGCCCGCGGAGGCCTTATGGAACTGCGTCATCTGCGTTACTTCCAGGTGCTGGGCCAGACCCTCAACTTCACCAAGGCCGCCGAGCGCCTGCACATCGCCCAGCCGCCCCTGAGCCGACAGATCCAGCAACTGGAAGAAGAACTCGGGGTGTTGTTGCTGGAGCGCGGCCGGCCGTTGCGCCTGACCGAAGCCGGGCGCTTTTTCTATGAGCATTCCAGCGTGCTGCTGGAGCAGTTGGCCAAGGTCTGCGACAACACCCGGCGCATCGGCCACGGCGAAAAGACCTGGCTCGGCATCGGCTTTGCCCCCTCGACCCTGTACGGCCTGCTGCCGGAACTGATCCGCCGCCTGCGCAGCCACGAAACCCTGGCCCTGGAACTGGGGCTGTCGGAAATGACCACCCTGCAGCAGGTGGAAGCGCTCAAGGCCGGGCGCATCGATATCGGCTTCGGGCGGATCCGCATCGACGATCCGGCCATCGTGCAGAAGGTGCAGACCGAGGATCGCCTGGTGGCCGCCCTGCCCGCCGGCCATCCGCTGATCGGCCAGCCGGTGAGCCTCGCGCAACTGGCCGACGAGCCTTTCGTGCTCTACCCCGGCAACCCGCGCCCGAGCTACGCCGACCACGTGATCGCGCTGTTCAACACCCACGGCCTGAACATCCGCGTCGTGCAGTGGACCAACGAACTGCAGACCGCCATCGGCCTGGTGGGCGCCGGCATCGGCATCACCCTGGTGCCAGCCTCGGTGCAATTACTGCACCGCGACGACATCGGCTTCAGCCCGCTGCTGGAAGCCAACGCCACCTCGCCGATTATCATCAGCCGGCGGGTCGGCGATGTGTCGGCGGGGCTCAGCCACTGCTTGCGGATGATCGACGAACTGCGCGCCGAACACCCCGAGGCCTGACCCCTCGCGCGCAGCCGACTCGCGGTGGTGGCGCACTCGAATTATCGGACCGATATCAATGAGAACCGGTTGTTGCTGAGTTATGGCTGGAAGTTGTTTTAAGTCAGGGTGACGAGCGCGATATTGGATATCGCGCTCAGTCTGAGAGAACCGGATCAGTGATGATCCCCTTCACTTGGAAATGTACGGGTCCTGCGTCTTGATAAAATCGTCGAACGCCTTGGAGTTATAGATATCGAGGCAGGCATAGAACACGACTTTCTTATCCCTATACTTGCTACTGGCCTGGGTTTTCTCATACATGGAAAATACAAAATCCGTCGTTGCGTCGTACGGGTTATGCAATGTCTCCAGGGTGTCTTCATTCTGAAGAATGGTATGCATACCACTTCCCATGAAGGAATAGGCGCCAATAGCCGACTCAATATCGCTCTTCACATCGGACTCATTTTTAAACTGATTAACGATGCAATAGCCAAGACCATAATTCTTCAACGACTGCCGGGGCGCTGCGACATCGACCCCAGCATGGGCGGCATCTCCCATACTGCCCGTGATCAAAAGTAATACCGCTAAAATCCGTTTCATCCTTTCAGTTCCCAACAGTTGGTCTTAACCAGTGATGCCGTATGAAAATAAAATCATGTGCAGTCCAAAGTAACAGCCGCCTCATAAATTATTAATTCCGGCTAAAAATCGATCAGGATAATCCGAAGACCATCAGAGACATCGCCTTAACTGATATCTGCTACCAGCAACCTCTTGGTATAACGCTGTACCACCAATACCCAAACGGCGGACTCACCGCAAAGACCATACGCTTTGCATAGGAGCCGATGGAACCTGAGCCGGGTCCGACACGCCTTAACAGCCAGCAAAAAACCTGGAATATCGCTTCAAAAATAAGGACTCCCCCCATGATCGACTTCAACAACAAAGGCTTCTTCAAGCTCAAGCAAAACGATGAATACGCCGAGCGGGTCAGCGACCTGTTGCTGGAAGGCGAGCAGGTGATCGATGCCTATAAGGCCATGCGCGACGGCGTGGTGTTTACCAACAAGCGCATTATCGCGGTCAACGTGCAGGGCATCACCGGCAGCAAAAAGGACTTCACCTCCCTGCCCTACAAAAACATCGTCGCTTACTCGGTGGAAACCTCCGGGACCTTCGACCTGGACTCCGAGCTGGAGATCTACTTTTCATCGCTGGGCCAGGTGAAGTTCGAATTCACCGGCAAGACTTCGATGGTGGAAATCTCGAAGCACATTTCCAGGCATCTGCTGGGCTAACACACCCCGTCGTCAATCGGCGCTCAAGTCCCACAACACCTCCAGCACATGCTGGGTCGAGCGTTCCACCTCGCCGTCCCGATGGGCAATGCCCAGCTGGCGCCACAGCGGCGGCTGCAACGGGCGCATGGCGATCCGGGTGTCGGGCAGCGGCGTGGCGGCTTCGTGGGGCAGCAAGGTGGCGCCATAACCGGCGGCCACCAGGCTCTTGATCGCGTCGTTGTAGTTGAGCTGGATGCGCGCCGTGGGCTGCTGGCCGCCCAGGGCGAACCACTCCGAAGTCAGGCGTGACAACCGGGTGCTGTGGTCGTTGAGAATCAGCGGCTGGGCGGCCAGCCATTGCGGCGTCACCGGGTCGGGGCATTGCCAGCGGGACGGCAGGAAAGCCATGACCGGGTCCTTGCGCCAGGGCTCGATACGCAAGCCCTTGACCGGGGTTTGCGGCAGGGCCACCAGGCCGATATCCAGCGAACCCTCGGCGAGCTTCTTCAAACTCTCCTGGGAGGTCAGCACCGCCACCTGCAGGTCGATGCCCGGGTGGCGCTGGCCGAGGGTTTCCAGGGCCTGGGGCAGCAATTGGGCAATGGCGCCGGTGGATGCCCCGAGGCGCACCCGCCCGGCCAGGCCCAGCACCTGGCGCTGCACATCCTCCAGCGCCTGTTCGGCATCGGCCAACAAGCGCCGCGCCCGTTCCACCAGGGTTTCGCCAATGGCCGACGGCTGCACCCGACCGCGGGTGCGCGACAACAGCGAGCCGCCGACCCGCGCCTCCAGGTCGGCGATATGCAGGCTGACCGTGGGCGGCGCCAGGTTCAGCGCGCGGGCCGCTTCGGCAAAGGACCCCAGGTCGACAATCGCCACCAGGGTGCGCAACCGGTCGAGGCTGATCTCACGCATGGCCTGCTCCAGATTCAGAAAAACTGAAGCTTAGCGTTATTAAATTCAACTTTCTCTATTTCAGCTGCGGCCGGAAGATTTGCCCAATCCATTCCCGCTTGCGAGTACACAGCATGAACACCCCTCTCGTATTTATCGACGGCGACCAGGGCACCACCGGGTTGCAGATCCACCAGCGCCTGCAGGGCCGCAGCGACCTGCACCTGCTGACCCTCGCCGCCGACCAGCGCAAAGACCCGCAACGCCGCGCGGAAGCCATCAACGCCTGCGACATCGCCCTGCTCTGCCTGCCCGACGATGCCGCCCGCGATGCCGTCGCCAGTATTCGCAACCCGGCCGTGCGAGTCATCGACGCCAGCTCGGCGCACCGTACCCATCCCCACTGGACCTACGGCTTCGCGCAAATGCACCCGCAACAGGCACAACGCATCGCCACCTCCAAACGGGTGAGCAACCCCGGCTGCTACCCCACCGGCGCCATCGGCCTGCTGCGTCCCCTGCTGCAAGCCGGACTGCTGCCGAAGGACTACCCGATCAGCATCAACGCGATCTCCGGCTACTCCGGCGGCGGCCGCGCCGCGGTCGAAGCCCATGAAGGGCCGAATGCTTCCCAAGCCGCCCCTTTCCAAATCTACGGCCTGGGCCTGGCCCACAAGCATGTGCCGGAAATCCAGCAACACAGTGGCCTGAGCGAACGGCCGCTGTTCGTCCCGGCCTACGGTGCCTTTCGCCAGGGCATTGTGCTGACCATTCCTCTACAGCTGCGCCTGCTCGCGCCCGGCGTGGATGCCGCGCGCATCCATGCCTGCCTGGAGCAGCATTACGCCGGAAGCGGTTGTGTGCAGGTGATGTCGCTTCGGCAGGCACAAGAACTCACGGGCCTTGACCCGCAGGTGCTGAACGATACGGACGCTATGCGCTTGATGGTGTTCGAGGGTGAGGGTCAGGTGTTGTTGGCGGCGGTGTTCGACAACCTGGGCAAAGGCGCGGCGGGGGCGGCGGTGGAGAATCTGGATTTGATGCTGGCCGCGCTGGGCTGAAGGGACTGCCTGCGCGTTGCAACGGGCCAGATACAGAATGGCTGGGTGCATTTGCCAGTTGAGAGAAAGCCCCACCCGACCGGGCAGGGCTTTCAACATGCTGACGATCCTCCTGAGGCCCCGCCGAAAGGGCTATCGAACCCAGCGTCGCGCTGGCCTCCCGGCGCGACGCTCAAGCCTTCGCCTTGGTCATTTGTCGTCCCTCTTCGTCTCCGACGGCGAAGGGTATTCGCTGGTCTCTTCAGCATTGGGCGCTTCAGGCAGGCTTCCCGGCGTGAACATATGGGTCTGCAAGTCGCTGGCATCGATGCCGGCGACGCCGTGTACCCCACGGGTCAGGCTCACAGCCTGCTCACACTGTTTATGGGTGTTGAGCCGACCGCTCAAGGTCACCATGCCTGCATGGGTTTTGACATGGATAGGCAAACCACGGGTCGATTCGGCAAAGGTCAGGGCCGACCTCACCTTGGTGGTGACCCATGCATCGTGAGCGGCCATTTCCAGACCATGGGAGTAATGCTGGAAGGAATGAAGTTTCATGGCGGGTCCCTCTCGTGTCATCAGTTGGGCGTCCCGTCCCATTGGTTGGACTGCCCTCTGCCGGGCGGGTGAGCTTGCTGGGTAACCGATGGGCGCAGCGGTACTCGCCGGGCAGATGGGGTGCTTGTTAATTATAGTTCGGGGGTTGGCGGGGCTTGGTGCGCGGGGGTTCTGGTCGTCCGATGGCCCTTTCGTGAATGACGGTTTTCGGCGAACTTGCCATTCGCTGGGAGCCGGTGACGCAGCAAGCATCGTTTCAATTGCAATGAAGCATTTCTCGTTACTGCTCAAGCAGCAAACTGCGCCAGATGATCGTCGGCTTTTCTGCAGGCACGACTTTCGGTGGCAACGGCTCCTGTGTGGGCATGTTGGGCGGCTCTGGTTCAGGCGCGGGAACCTGATACTGGGTGGCGTCTACGTTATCTACCGACATGTTTTGCAGTGCGCTATTTGATTGTGACGGTGACTTTGCCTTTTGACCTGCCCTGCTCGACGTACCGCAACGCCTCTGCAATCGACTCAAAAGGGAAGGAACGATCGATGACCGGTTTGATGACGCCAGCCTCGATAAGCGAGGTGATTTTCTGCAGTTGCATCCCGTCGGCGCGCATAAACAAAAAGGTATAGTTCACCCCGTGCTTGCGGGCTTTTCTGCGAATACCGCTGCTCAGCAGGCGCATGACTTGCCCCAGCACCCAGGACAAACCTTGCTCTTGGGCAAATTGCGCGGTCGGCGGCCCCGAAAGGGAAATGAGCTGTCCGCCAGCCTTGAGAACCTTGAGCGAGCTCTCCAGTACATCGGCGCCGAGGCTGTTCAACACCACGTCGAAATCACGTAACTCGTTTGCAAAATCCTGCTGTTTGTAATCGATGACCACATCCGCCCCGAGTGCTTTCACCCATTCGACATTCGCCGTGCTGGTGGTGGTCGCAACGAAGGCGCCGAGGTGTTTGGCGAGCTGGATGGCAAGCGTGCCGACACCGCCGGATCCGGCATGAATCAACACCTTCTGGCCTTTTTTCACCTGGGCGATCTCAACCAGCGCCTGCCAGGCCGTCAAGGCGGCCAAGGGAATGGAAGCCGCTTCGGCCATATCGAGATTCGAGGGTTTCAGCGCGAGCGCGCTTTCGTTCACGGCGATCAGTTCGGCAAAGGTGCCGATCCGTGCCTCGGGAGGACGGGCATAGACTTCGTCTCCTGGCTTGAATCGCTTCACCGCCGACCCCGTGCGAACGACAACTCCGGCCAGGTCATTGCCCAATACCAATGGAAAGGTATAGGGCAGGATCAGCTTGAACTCTCCCGTTCTGATCTTTGAGTCCAACGGGTTCACGCTCGTTGCATGCACCTGGATCAGAACGTCATGCACACCGACCGCCGGGTCGGGCACTTCGCCAAGCATTCCGTTCTGCTTGCCGTAGCGGTCGATAAAAAATGCCTTCATGTTGCAGATACTCTTGTCGGTGAAGTGAGAATGGGCGCGGCAACCTTGATGCGATTAGAGGCACAGGCCGTCAGGCATCGAGGAACGCCACGGCCTTGGCCACGAAATCGGTGTGGTACTGGAAAATGCTGCCGTGCCCGGCATCCTGATAAATGATCAGTTGCGCGTTGGGGATTCGCTGCGCCAGCTCGATCGAGTTCACGGTGGGCACCATGATGTCGTTGTCCCCGTTGACGATCAGGGTCGGCATCCGCAGGCGGCCGAGATCTTGCGCGGCCTGCCTGCCCCACGCGGTAATGGCTTTGAACTGCCGTAGAAACGCGCGGGGTGTCGGGCCTTTGTCCCGATCTTCCTGGCGCTCTTTCAAACGTTGCACATACTCCGACGCGGCACGTTGGCCATTGGCCGTGGTGGTAAAGAACAGATAGAACTTGGGGTCTCGCAGCGTCAGCAAACCTTTGATCATCAAGGGCCAAGTCACCGAACCGAGGCTGTCGATGCCTGTGCCACCGGCCGGTCCGCTTCCGGTGAGGATCAATCTGCGCACTCGTTCGGGAGCTTTCAGGGCGATGTCTTGAGCGACGAAGCCGCCGAGTGAAAAACCGAGCACGTCAACCTTGTCAAAACCCAGCGCACGAATCAGGCCGATTGCATCGTCAGCCATTTCACCGACGGTCAATGGCGCGGCGCCACCCGAGCCACCGATACCGCGGTAATCGGTCGCGATGACACGCCGGTTTTTTGCCAGACCGTCGACGATGCGAGGGTCAAAGTTATCCAGCACGGCCCCCCAATGGTTAAACATGACCAGCGGGACCTCCGTCTTGGGTCCCAGGTCACGATAGGCGAAAGGTATCCCGCCAATCAGAACCGACTGGTTCACCGCATTGATAAATGACAGCTGCGAACCCGGGTGATTGCGGGTAGCCATGGGGGTCATGTTTATTCCCTCCGATTGCGGGGCAAGGCCGACCTGTTCGACAAGGTTCAGACCTGAGTCAAATAGCGTTGCGCCACGGCGGATTGCCTGATCTGCGACAAAAGCCCCTGGCGCGCGGCTTGCAAGGCATCCCAGCGCTCGCCTTCTTGCAACGGAGGAATGGTCACCGGTTCGCGACGGTCGAAACCAACCAGTGCGGCATCGACCAGGTCACCCACTTCCATGATTTCGCTCAAGGTGTTGATGTCGATACCGGCGCGATCCCAAATCTCCGTGCGGGTGGCGGCGGGCAGTACGGCTTGCACATAAACACCCTGCGGCGACAGCTCCAGGCTCAGGCCTTGGGAAAGGAATAGCACAAACGCCTTGGTCGCCCCGTAGACCGACATGCCGAACTCCGGCGCCAGCCCCACCACCGAACCGATGTTGATGATCGCGCCTTCACCTGCCTTGGCCAGGCGTGGCGCGATGGCGCTGGCGAGCCGCACCAGCGCGGTGGTGTTGAGGGCCACCAGTTGTGCAACGCTGTCAGTGCTTTGCTCGATGAAGTGGCCGGACTGTGCGGCGCCGGCATTGTTGACAAGGATGCCGATGCGCTCGTCATCCCGCAGGCGTGCTTCGACGATGTGCAGGTCGCTGAGTTGAGTCAGGTCGGCCGGAAGCACTTCAATGGCGACCTTGTGTTCGCCACGCAACGTTGCGGCGAGCGTCTCCAGGCGCGAGTGGTCGCGGGCGACCAACACCAGAGCATGCCCGCGTTGGGCGAAACGCTCGGCGTAAACCGCGCCGATGCCGGTGGAAGCGCCAGTGATGAGAACGGTGGGGCGAGTCGTCATGATGTCAGCTCTTTTTCGGGGACATGAATTGGGATTGATGCACGAGTAAAACCAGGCTCGATCGGCCAGTGCCTAGTTCGCGGCAGCGCTTGATTCGGCAAGCGTCGGGTAGTCGATGTATCCCGCCGCGCCGCCGCCGTAGAGCGTGGTGGGGTCGAAGGCGGACAGTGGCGCACCGGTCTTGAGCCGCTCCACCAGATCAGGGTTGCCGATAAATGGACGGCCAAAGGCGATCAGGTCAGCCTTGTCATGTGTAAGGCGTGCCGTGGCCAGGTCCAGGTCATAGCCGTTGTTGGCGATGTAAGTGTTCTTGAAGCGCCGGCGCAAGGCATCGAAATCAAAGGGCGCCACATCGCGTGGCCCACCGGTCGCGCCTTCGACGACGTGCAGATAAACGATGTCCAGAGCATTGAGTTGCTCGACGATGTAATCGAACTGAGCCTGTGGATCACTGCTCGATATGCCATTGGCCGGCGAGACAGGCGAAAGGCGGATGCCCGTGCGATCAGCGCCAATTTCGGCGACCACGGCGGCCGTCACTTCCAGCAGCAGGCGTGCACGGTTGGCGATCGAGCCGCCGTACGCATCCGTACGCAGGTTGGAGCCGTCCTTGATGAACTGGTCCAGCAAATAGCCGTTTGCACCATGGATTTCCACGCCGTCGAAGCCTGCCGCAATGGCGTTTGCCGCCGCTTGGCGGAAATCGTCGACGATGCCCGGCAGTTCGTCAGTCTCCAGCGCTCGCGGCTCGGAAACGTCCTCGAAGCGATTGTTGACGAACACCTTGGTCGCAGGACGAAGCGCGGAAGGGGCTACCGGCGCCGCGCCGTGCTGTTGCAGATCCACGTGGGATACGCGGCCCACATGCCACAACTGCAGGAAAATTCTCCCGCCCTTGGCGTGCACGGCATCGGTCACCTTGCGCCATCCCTCTATCTGCGGCTGCGTGTAAATGCCCGGGGTGTCCTGATAGCCCTGCCCCTGCTGCGAGATCTGCGAGGCTTCGGAAATCAGCAAGCCCGCGCTGGCCCTCTGGCTGTAATAGGCAGCCGCAAACTCACTCGGCACAAAGCCTTTGCCTGCGCGATTGCGCGTCAGTGGCGCGAGAACCACGCGGTTCGCCAGCGTCAGCGCGCCAAGCGTGTAAGGGGTAAACAGATTCAGGTCGCTCATGGGTGTTTGTTCCGTGCCCGTGGGGAAATGGTCAGGTGGCTTTCGATTAGGATGATGATCGAAATCTAAACTGTCAACGATTTTGATTATGGTCAACATCTATGTATCATCAGCCGATGAATTTCCAGCGGTAGCGAGGTATTTCCCATGCGAGTGTCCAAGGCTCAGGCCCAGCTAAATCGGGAGCACATCGTCGAAACGGCCTCAGTCATGTTTCGCGAGCGCGGTTTTGACGGTGTCGGCGTGGCCGACTTGATGGCCGCCGCCGGTTTCACCCATGGCGGTTTCTACAAACATTTCGGTTCAAAGGCGGACCTGATGGCCGAAGCCTCGGCTAACAGCCTTGCGCAGTCACTTGCCAGCGCCGAAGAATTGAGCGTGAAGGATTTCATCGATGTGTATGTGTCCAGGGATCATCGCGACGGGCGCGCCACGGGTTGCACCATGGCGGCGTTGTGCGGTGACGCAGCGCGTCAGTCGGACAATTTGAAGTCGGCATTCGCCGAGGGCATCGAGCGCACATTGCAAACGCTCGGCGAAAAATACCCGACCGGGCCGGATGCGGCGCCGGGTGAAGCGAGGGTGAAAATGATCGACCTGCTGGCGCGCGCGGTCGGGGCGATCATCTTGTCGCGCGCCTGTCCTGACGACTCGGCGCTGGCCGATGAGATTCTGGCGGTGTGTCACGCGCAAATGGCCGAATCATTATCTAGCCAATCGCAGACTCAGTCGTAGAGGAGATAGATGGATGTCGCACAACGCGTGCTGACTCGCTTTCATTTCGTCGTTGGCCAACACGAACGAATGCCCGCTTCTGGCTGAAAGCATCCCTCCAGCCAATAAAACGCCACTCATCACCTGCGATAAACGGCGTTTTTTCCTGGTTCACGTAAAAGAGCTTCAAATCAAAACCAACTCACCGCCCTGTTCACCATATTGACGCGCGCCAGCCCAATATGACGAAGCGCCTGGACAACCGCCCAGGCCAAGCTGCCCGGAGCAATCAAATGCTTATCCGCCCGCGTGGTCGTTGCCACCGTGCGCGGCGATAAACATGGCGACGGCCGACCGGCAATAGGATTCGATTTCGTTATCGTCCTCGGCTCTCGCCTCATCGAAGCGCGCGATAATCAGAAGATCGGACCCTTTGAAAAGCGCGGCAAACAAGCGAGCTGACCGTAGAGGATCGGGCACGTTCAGAACCGCCTTCGCGTGCAACTGACGCAACAGGGCCTCGATTTGGGCGATGACATAGGCGGGGCCGGCTTCATATTGGCGCTTGCTTAACGACTTTTGATTGGTCTTGTCGGCCATGATCATGGCTTCGACACTGCGCACGTCCGGGCTCAACAGCGTGCGAAGCAGGGTTGATCCCACCGCCATGAGCTGATCTTCGGCCGAACCGTCGACGCCTTCAAAAAGGGCCTGAGGTGCAAACTGCTGGCAGTGGGCCGCGATGGCCGCGCTGAACAGCGCCTCCTTGTTCTCGAAGTGCCGATAGATGCTTAGCTTGGATATCTTCGCCCGCTTGGCGACCTTATCCATGGTCGTCGCTTGAAAACCCAATTCCACAAAAAGTTCGCACGCGGCGTCGGCTATCGTTTGGCCAAGCGCCTCGTTGGCGGGCCGGCCGCGCCGGCTCTGGCTGTTTTCGCTCATAAAAATTCCAGTACTTGACAGTATTCTAATTCTTGAATTAGGGTACTCTAAAGTATCTTAAGTGTGCAAGCCGATTCCCTTCATCCACAGCCCGGAGCCCATCACCATGAATGACGTCATCATCATCGGCGGCAGTTTTGCCGGTCTTGCCGCCGCCTTGCAGCTCGGCCGTGCCCGGCGCAAGGTCACCGTTCTCGACACCGGCCTGCCGCGCAATCGCTTCGCCGACCACTCGCATGGCCTGCTCGGCCACGACCACAAGCCACCGCTGGAGATCCTGGCCGAGGCGCGGCAGCAGCTGGCTCGCTATCCCACGGTCAGGCTGATCACTGCGCGGGCCGAGAGCATCTCCGGCGTCATCGACGATTTCTCCGTCCTCACTGGCGATGGCGAAAGCCTCAGGGCGCGCCGCCTGATCCTGAGCTATGGCGTCGCCGACCAGATGCCTGAAGTTCCCGGCTTTGCCGAAGGCTGGGGCTCCTCCATCGTGCCCTGCCCCTATTGCGACGGCTTTGAAGTTGCCGGCCGGCATTGGGGCCTCGTCTGGTCCGGCCCGCCGTCGCACAACTACGTCAGGCTGTACCACGATTGGACCGACACATTGACGGTCTTCGCCAATGGTCACGACATTCCACCCGACATCCGGGCCGATCTGGCGCGCCGCGGCATCTCTGTCGTCGATGGCCGGATCACCGAAATCGACCATGACGAGAGCCATAACGCCACCGTCAGGCTCGACGCCGGCCCCTCTGTCGCGGTCGACATCCTGTTCGCCCATCCGCGCAACAAGCCGTCCGCACGCCTGCATGAATCGCTGGGCCTCGACACGGTCGATACACCCCTGGGCATCGCCCTCAAGGTCGACGAGCGCCGCGAAACCAGCATGCCTGGCATCTACGCCGCCGGCGACCTGGCAAACCCCCTCATGGCATCGGTCACCACGGCATCATGGCAAGGCGCGATGGCGGGTATCTTCGCCCAGCAGTCGATGCTGGTTTGAGAGCACAGATTCCCTTCTCCGGTTGCGTCGTCGCCTTCGAAGAGGTTGGCGTAGATAGGCGCGGTGAAGCACGGATCGTCGAGTTTGACGCAATGGTAGGAGCGGTTGTCTTTCGCTGGTTAAGAACGAATCAAAACGAGGAGATGTCATGGCAGGTCGAATGCAAACGGGTGGGCAAGTCCGTGTAACTACCCACCCTCTACCTGACTAACTCCCGGCGTCGCCTTTGGGCCCGCTGGCGATCAGGCTGGCGCCACAGGCGGTTTTCATTCCATGGAGCGCCACGGGAACACCGCCGACATCCAGCAAGGCGCTGCCCTCGGCAATAGGGAACACACCTTTGCATAGAGGGCAGGTAACCTTGTGCCCGACCCCGGCCATGGGTTTGCCGTTCAGGTCGGTCTGGTTGAACGCTTCGATCACGGCTCCACCGTGACTGGTGGAATCGCCGAGTCGGATGATGTCCATATCTGCTCCTTTTCCGTTGTACTCACAAAAACTCCTCCCTCCTTGGGCCTTGCGCCCTCCGAAGGATAAATATTCAAGAGCCTGCTGTATTACCGTCACGCGAAGACACCGGGCGCAGGCGGACGGAGCTGATGATGGTGTCCCAGAACGCCAGCGCTTCTTTGTCTGATTTGAATGGCGGCGCTGGCAGCCTGCCGTTGCTGTCGGGGCTACGTTGAAGCACGCCGAGCGCGGCGGAGATATTGGGTTCGGTGATCGAGCCATCCTTGCCCTGGGCTTCCCAGGCGAAGGTATAGATGCGCTGCCCCTTGTCAGTACTGACCAACAGGTATTCGTCGGCCGGAACCGGTCCACCACGCGCCCTTTTGCGCAGGGTCTCGATCCCCAGCACCATCCTGGCGGCACCTGCGAGGAAACCACTCACCCGATCCAGCAGACGGTTCTCTTCTGCTCCGGTGCTGGAGGTGAATTCGAAGTGGGCGCCGGGATGATCCGGGAAAGTCACGCCAATATCGAAACGTTCGCTCTGGAAGTGATTGCCTGCGATATAGCCACGATCAATGCAAAACCCCGGCTCGGTGGGAATTTCACTGGGTTCGCGAGAGCGAAGATCGCGTACCAGGTTCTTCGCGACCTCAATGCCACGAGGCTCGCGATCTGGCCCCATCTCAATCCTCCAGTAATAAGGCTGCCACACAGGTTCTGAAACAGCGTAGGCATACAGGTAATACGACTCGATGCTGGCATCGGAAGCCCAAGACAGTATCCCGGTTGAGCCTTTGCCCAGATCATACCGGCGCACAAACATGCTTCCCTCCGTATCATGCTGCTGCCGTTTAAGCTCCTGCTCGTGCTGATCGATCCTGGACGTGAATGCAGCGAGATCATCCTTTAGTGGCTCAATAACCTGCCCACGCAAGTAATACCCCGCTCTGATTTCCGCTTGGGGCGGCAAATCAATCAGGAATCTGCCAAAGCAATGGGTGATCCATCCGGTTTTGTCCATGGCAGGGTTTTGAGAAGAGGGAAATGATGTGCAACTGGTGATAGTGGTCAAGGCGACCATGCCAAGAACAGTGAAGAGCTGACGCCGGCGCATCATGAACCTCCTGCCCAATCAGCATGCTGGGCAATCTTGATAACGCCATAAAGGGTGGCCCATTGGGCACGTTTGTCGTTGTAGCTGTGTTGATGGTCGTAGCCTTTGTCGGTGTTGTACTGCCCGACGCCCTTGCCGCCCTGGCGGAAGCTAGCCTTGATGCCGGATTTGCCAGGGGCAAGGCCGGAGTCGGTCGGAACGGTTCCGTCCCCACCGCTGCCAGATGACTCCTGTGTCACGGCAAACCGTAGCGGACCTTCGACGACAGCAGGCAGGCCACGGCGGAACCAGCCGTTGTAACTGCCGTTCTCATCATCCTTGACGGCAGCAGCCTATTTGTAAAAATGCACGAGGATCAACTCCGCACTCACACCACTTGCATGTTCTCGATGCCTGATCTGATGGGCCTGTGGCCGCCACATCAGACGTCCAAATCAGGCTTGCCACCATACCCAAAGAGACGAAGGTATAGGGGTAGGAATTATCCAAAATTGCCGTAAGGAAAACCTGATCCTGATCAGATCAAATGCACTTGAGTAGTCAGAGAAAGGACAGGTTATCGACACGTTCAAGAGGTGGATATCCCCGTCCTGTGCCAATGAGCCCAGGCAATCGCCACCCCGCGAACAGTCACTGCACCTTCCCCTCGGACAAAAAAACGCCTCCACACTGGGAGGCGTCAGCAACTTTCAAAACACCGAATGGTTTATGACGCGCCTACCTCCGGCCGGGTGCCCCCGACCTGAACCATCAGGTCGAGAGCCCTGTTTCCAGACCTCAAGGCGCCCTCCTCACCGCAAATCAAACCGATCCAGATTCATCACCTTGACCCAGGCCGCGACAAAGTCCTTCACGAACTGCTCCTGCGCATCCGCGCTGGCATAGAACTCGGCCAGGGCCCGCAACTGGGCGTTGGAGCCGAAGACCAGGTCGACGCGGGTGCCGGTCCATTTGACCTGGCCGGTCTTGCGGTCGCGGGCTTCGAACTCTTGTTGGGCGTCGGAGACAGGTTTCCATTCCACGCCCATGTCCAGCAGGTTGACGAAGAAGTCGTTGGTCAGCGCGCCCGGCCGGGTGGTGAAGACACCGTGGGGAGTGTGGCCGACGTTGATGTCGAGCACGCGCAGGCCGCCGATCAGCACCGTCATTTGGGGGGCGGTGAGGGTCAGCAGTTGCGCCTTGTCGATCAGCAGCGCTTCGGCCGGTACCGCGTAGCGGGTCTTGAGGTAGTTGCGAAAGCCATCGGCGATGGGTTCGAGGTAGCCGAACGACTCGACGTCCGTCTGCTCCTGGCTGGCGTCCATGCGCCCTGGGGAGAACGGCACGCTGATGTCGAGGCCGGCGTTTTTCGCGGCCTGTTCGATGCCGGCGCTGCCGCCGAGCACGATCAGGTCGGCCAGGGAGATTTTCTTGCCACCGGATTGCGCACTGTTGAAGTCCTTCTGGACCCCTTCGAGGGTCGCCAGCACCTTGGCCAATTGCTCGGGCTGGTTGACTGGCCAGTCCTTTTGCGGGGCCAGACGCAGGCGCCCGCCGTTGGCGCCGCCGCGTTTGTCGGAGCCACGGAAGCTGAACGCCGCCGCCCAGGCGGTGGACACCAGTTGCGACACCGACAGGCCCGAGGCCAGCAATTTGGCCTTGAGTGCGGCGATATCGCTGTCGTTGACCAGGGCATGGTCCACCGCGGGGATCGGGTCTTGCCACAGTAATTCTTCGTGGGGCAGTTCCGGGCCCAGGTAGCGCGAGAGCGGGCCCATGTCGCGGTGGATCAACTTGAACCAGGCGCGGGCGAAAGCGTCGGCCAGTTGATCGGGGTTCGCCAGGAAGCGTCGCGAGATCGGCTCGTAGATCGGGTCGAAGCGCAGCGCCAGGTCGGTGGTCAGCATGGTTGGGTTGCGCCGCTTGGAGGGGTCGTGGGCATCAGGGATGATGCCGGCGCCGGCGCCACCTTTGGGCGTCCACTGGTGCGCGCCCGCCGGGCTCTTGGTCAGTTCCCACTCAAAGCCGAACAGGTTCTCCAGGTAGTTGTTGCTCCAGCGGGTGGGCGTGGTGGTCCAGGTCACTTCCAGGCCGCTGGTGATGGTGTCGGCGCCCTTGCCGGTGCCAAAGGTGCTCTTCCAGCCCAGGCCCTGCAGTTCCAGGCCAGCGGCTTCGGGTTCGGCGCCGACATTGTCGGCGGGGCCGGCGCCGTGGGTCTTGCCGAAGGCGTGGCCGCCAGCGATCAGGGCCACGGTTTCTTCGTCGTTCATCGCCATGCGGCCGAAGGTTTCGCGGATATCCACGCCGGCGGCCACCGGGTCCGGGTTGCCCTCGGGGCCTTCCGGGTTCACATAGATCAGGCCCATCTGCACCGCGGCCAGGGGGTTTTCCAGGTTGCGTCCCTGGTCGGTGCGACTTTCTTCATTGCCAGGCTCGGCCACCAGTTGGCCCTCGCCGGGTTCTTGCATGGCGGCTTTATCCGGTTTGCCGTAGCGGGTGTCGCCGCCCAGCCATTTGTTTTCCGAGCCCCAATAGACGTCTTCGTCCGGCTCCCAGGCATCCGGGCGACCGCCGGAAAAACCGAAGGTCTTGAAGCCCATGGATTCCAGAGCGACGTTGCCGGTGAGCACGATCAGGTCGGCCCAGGAGATGTTGCGGCCGTACTTCTGCTTGATCGGCCACAGCAGCCGGCGCGCCTTGTCGAGGCTGACGTTGTCCGGCCAGCTGTTGAGCGGCGCGAAACGCTGCTGGCCGGAACCGGCGCCGCCACGGCCATCACCGACGCGGTAGGTCCCGGCGCTGTGCCAGGCCATGCGGATAAACAGCGGCCCATAGTGGCCGAAGTCGGCGGGCCACCAGTCCTGGGAGTCGGTCATCAGCGCATGCAGGTCTTGTTTCAGGGCCTGGAAATCCAGGCTTTTGAAGGCTTCGGCATAGTTGAAGTCCTCGCCCATGGGGTCGGACAGGGACGAGTGCTGGTGCAGGATCTTCAGGTTCAGTTGGTTCGGCCACCAGTCGCGGTTGGTCGTGCCACCGCCGGCGGCATGGTTGAACGGGCATTTCGATTCGTTTGCCATGAGGAGCTACCTTTGGTCGTATTCATCCAGCTATCCGGCCCGGATGGGCGCGAAATAGCGACAGGCGAAAGCAATGACATAGGTTGCGGGGCTCACAGTTCGCTCAACTGATGGGTGTGGCCACAGGGCATGCTGCAGAGCGGCAAGCGAGTTGCCAGGACGGTGGCCCACGGTAAGCCCGGTACGCTTCTGACTCGTTTTTCGTTATCTCTCGATCAGGTCTCATCCGGCCGGCTCGCGCCAGCGCTGAATTAAGGCTAGCCCCTCTGTGGCGGATCGCTAATAGCCGGACTATTGGTTGTTGATAGGGACAAGCTTTTACCCGGGGCCCAAGGCCGAAGCCAATGATAGGGACAGCGCCCGCGGGGCCTCTGGCGGCTTTTCCGACTGATGCCCCGCCTTTTTCGTCCGCCCGACGCGTACAGAGCACGGGAGAAGACCATGAACCAGCGTCCGCGTTGCACGGCCATCCACGAAGCCGGCCACGCCCTGGCCTTTTGGTGGAACGGTCAGCCGATCGCCCGCATTACCGTGCGCACCAGGGCCGAAGCCGACGCGGGTCCGATGCTCGATCTGCGCGGTAACCCGCGCTATGTAGAGGGGTTGGTGGAAGCCGATTACCTGGTCCCGCGCCCGGCCTTCGACGCCCCGGGGATCGCCGAATACCTGCCGTCGATGGTCGAGTCCATCGAGCGCGACCTGCTGCATTGCTTTGCCGGCCCGGTGGCCGAAGCGATCTACCGCCATGGCCGATCCGACAGGCTGATAAAAGGCAGCGGCCGCGGCGACCTGAGCCGCGGCCATGAGCTGATCAGCCTGCTGCCGCCGCGCAAGCTGCTCGACGCCGAATCCCGGGCCATGGCCCGCGCCAGCTGCCTGGTGCATCGCTACTGGCCGGCGGTCGGCGCGGTGGCGGACCTGCTGCAAGAGCGCGGCATGGTCGAGGGGGAAGCCATCACGGCGCTGCTGTGCGCGATCAGCGGCGAGTCGCCGACGCCCCTCGGTAACGATCTGGCGAGCCTCGACCCGTGATGGCGTGGCGTTGAACCGCGCCGGCTTGCGCGATCCGTGAAGTCAGCCAGACTGTCTGCCAATCGCCCGCCTGGCCCGGGCGGTTTTCATCGCCATTGCCCCACCGAGATCACCATGTCGCAATACCCAGGCGTCGACGCCGAAGGTTTTATCCAGTCCCTGCCCGACCAGCCGTTGCAACCGGTGTTCAGCCACCTGGTGGATGAGTTGCGCGCGATGCTCTCGCGGCGTTTTCCGGCGCTGCTCGATGGCCTGTACCTCTACGGCAGCGTGGCCCGTGGCGACGCGCGGCCGGGCACCTCCGACCTGGATGTGACCCTGGTCCTGGCCTGGGCACCGAGCCCCGAGGAGCGCCAGCGGCTGGAGCAGACTCGGCAGGCGCTGGAGGCGCGGCACCCGGAGGTGTCGAAGATCGATTTCGACATCGGCGTGCTCAGCGAGGTGCTGGCGCCCGACAATCGCTACCGCTGGGGTTTCTGGCTCAAGCATCAGTGCCGCTGCATCTGGGGCAATGACCTGGGGCTGCGCTTCGAGCCTTTCCGCCCGAGCCGGACCATCGCCCTGGCACTGAATGGCGACTTCCCCCAGGTGCTGGAAGGCTACGCTCAGCAGCTGGAACAAAGCCGCGAACCGTTGCAGCAGCAACGCCTGCAACGGGCCGCGGCACGCAAGGCGCTGCGCTCGGCCAACCTGCTGCGCGGCGAACAGGAACGCGGCTGGCCGACCACCCTGGAGGAGCATGCGCAGCTGCTGACGGCGGCCGAACCAGGGATGGCCGAGTATGCCGCGTTCTTCCTCAAGCAGGCCTATGTGCCCCAGGGTTCGGTGAGTGAGTTCGTGCAGCGGTTGCGGGCCTACAGCGCGTTGCTGGTGGGGGAAGGCGCTCAGGCTTGAACGGCCTATCTGTAGCGGTCGGTCAATGGCTCGCGACAAGGCCCGGCCTCCTGCGTCGAATGGGGTTACGTCATCGCGGGCAAGCCTCGCTCCTCCAGAGGCTGTTTGGCTGCTGCGAGCTGGAATGGCTTTGTACTAAGCCACTGAATCCAGCGCCCGCCATCGACGCTGCTGGCTGAGCAGCGCCACCAGAATCGCCATGAGCACCAGCCCCGCGGCCAGGGCAAAGGTGAAACCCATGCCGCTGGCGACAGCCTCGGCGCTTGCCGTGGTGAGATCGCCAGTTACCGCGGCGAACAGCGCGCCCATCAGCGAGGCGCCGGTGATCAGCCCGAGGTTGCGCGACAGGTTGAGCAGGCCGGAAATCACCCCGCGCTGCTCGGCGCCCACCTCGCTCATCACCGCGGTGTTGTTGGCGGTCTGAAACGTCGCATAGCCCAGGGTGATGACAACGATGGGCGCCAGGTAGCCGCCGATGCCCAGGCTCGCGGGCAGCAACGCCAGCATCAGGCAACCGAGGACCATGGCGCCGAGGCCGGCGAGGATCATCGGCCGCACGCCCAAACGATCGGCGATGCGCCCGGCCGGCACGCCGCTCAGCGCGGTGACACAGGGGCCGAGCGACATCGCCAGGCCCACCGCAAAGGTTTCCAGCCCGAGCCCGTGGGCCAGGTAGAAAGGCCCGACCACCAGCGTCGCCATCATCACCGTCGAGACCAGCGCACTCATGGCCAGGCTGCCGCTCAAGGCCCCGTCGCGAAACAGCGCCAGGCGTATCAGCGGCGCGGCCACCCGCGCCTCCACCCAGACAAACAGGCCGGCCGCCATCAGCGCCGCCAACAGCAGCCCGGCGTTGAGCAGGCCGAAATGGCCGCGGCCCAGGGTCATGGCCAGCCCGTAGGCCAGCAGCGTGAGGGCCAGCAGCAAGGTGCCCAGCGGATCGAACGCGCCTCGTTCAAGGGCCCGCGCCTGACCAGCGGCCGGCAGATACCGATAAGCCAGCACCCAGGTCAGCCCGCCCAACGGCACGCAGGCCAGGAACAACGCCTGCCAGCCGAACCCGGCGATCAATCCCCCGCCCAGGGACGGGCCGAGGGCGGTGCCGATCGCCGACATCGTGCCCAGCAGGCCCATGGCGCTGCCGGTGCGGGCCTTGCTGACCGTCTCGCCGACCAGGGCCAGGGTCAGCGCCATCATGATCGCCGCGCCGACGCCCTGCAGTGCCCGGGCACCGATCAGCATCCCCAGCGTCGGGGCAGCGGCGCAGAGCATCGAGGCCAGAGTGAACAGCAGGATCCCGATCAGCAGCAGGCGCCGCCGTCCCAGCAAATCGCCGAGCCGGCCGACACTGACGATCAGCGCGGTCATCGCCAGCAGGTAGGCAAGGACCACCCACTGCACCTGCTGGAAGCTCGCCCCGAACGCCTGCACCAGGGTCGGCAAGCCCACATTGGCGATGCTGGTGCCCAGCGACGCCAGCAACATCGACAGCGACAGGCTGGCCAGCGCCCAGCCGGCTGACACAACCTCCGGTTTTGTTCCGCTACTGACTGGCTTCACTCTGCACTCCCGCTCTGACCCGCGCGAAATGGCGCTGTCGCCAATCTAGCCCGCGGTCTAACATGGCGGAAGGCGCAGCCTTTGCAGGTTATTCGTGCGCCTGACGCCATATCACTTTCTACGCCAGACGGGACCGCTGCCATGTCCACACCCGATCTCAATCTGCTGATCACCCTCGACGTGCTGCTCGCCGAAGGCAGCGTGGCGCGCGCCGCCCAGCGCCTGCGGCTAAGCCCGTCGGCGATGAGCCGGGCCCTGGCACGCCTGCGCGAAACCACCGGCGATCCGCTGCTGGTGCGCGCCGGCCGTGGCCTGGTGCCGACCCCGCGCGCCCTGGAACTGCGCGAACGGGTCGGCCACCTGGTGCAGGACGCCGAAGCCATGTTGCGCCCCGTCGAACGGCTCGACCTGCAGCGCCTGGCGCGCACCTTCACCCTGCGCAGCAGCGACGGTTTCGTCGAGAACTTCGGCCCGGCCCTGGTCGCCCGCCTGCGCGCCGAAGCCCCAGGGGTGCGCCTGCATTTCCTGCAGAAAACCAGCAAGGACAGCACGCCCCTGCGCGACGGCACGGTCGACCTCGATACCGGCGTGGTGGACGCCAACGCCAGCCCGGAAATCCACACCCGCGCGCTGTTCCGCGATCGTTTTATCGGCGTGGTACGCAACGGCCATCCGCTGAGCCGCGGGCCGATCAGCGCCGCCCGTTACGCCGCCGGCGAGCATGTGCTGGTATCGCGCCAGGGCCTTGATCGCGGGCTGGTGGACGATGCGTTGCAGGCGGCGGGCCTGACGCGCGATATCGCCACCGTCGTTGGCGGTTTCTCCGCCGCCCTGGCCCTGGTCCGCGCTTCGGACCTGATCGCCGCCGTCCCCGAGCGCCACACCCACAACCTGCGCAGCGGCCTGCACAGCTTCGCCCTGCCGCTGGCCACGCCGGAAATCACCGTGTCCATGCTCTGGCATCCACGCATGAACAGCGACCCGGCGCATCGCTGGTTGCGCGACTGTGTGCGGGAGGTGTGTGCGCAGTGATTGGAAAAACCCTGGCAGTCATGCACCGCCACTCCCCTTGCCCAGGCACGGGGAGTGCCGCTACTCGCTGAACCGCCCTGTCACGCCTCGGGCATGACCGCCGGCGCAGAATGCTGGCGCAGCGCCCGCAAGCTGCCGCGCAGTTCGGCCGGGCGCACCGGCTTGGACAGGATGGCGATATTGCGGTCGTGCAACGCGGCCTGGATCTTCTCCACCTCATGCCCGGTGAGGATCAGCGCCGGCACCGCCCAGCCGCGCTGCCGGCGCAGGCTGTCGATGCACTCGATGCCCGTGGCGTGGTTGCCCAGGTCATAGTCGGCGACGATGATGTCGCAGTCGCTGACCAGATCCTTACCGGAAAGCTCGGCCTGGACCACACAGCCCCAGCGCTCGAGCAAGGCCGAGGTGGCCAGCAGCACGTTGCGGTCATCCTCCACCAGGCATACTTTCAAGCCGGTCAGCAGCCCCGCCTGACGCGCCTCGTCGAGGCTGGCGGCTTGCAGCTGCGGTGGCGCCAGGGGCAACCCGAACAGGCTCACCGCGGTGCCGTGGCCCAGCCGCGAACGGATCGCCACCTCGAGCCCCATCAACTGCCCCAGGCGCTTGACGATGGACAGGCCCAGGCCCACTCCTTCGACGTCCTTGTCCCGTAGCTCGCGCACCCGATAGAACTCCTCGAACAGGTTCGGCAGGTGTTCCTCGGCAATCCCCCGGCCCTGGTCATAGATGACGATGGCCAGCCCCGCGCCGCGCTGGCGCACGCCAATCAGCACCGGTCGCCGCGCCGCGTACTTGAAGCAGTTGGACAGCACGTTCTGGACCATGGTGGCGAGCAGCGCCGGGTCCGTCCGGACCCAGTGCGAACAGGGGCGCAGGCGCAGCTCGACCCCGGCCCAGCGCGCGGCTTCGGCGTTCTGCCGCAGCTGGTCGGCGAGGAACTCGCCCAGGTGCAGGGTCTGGAAACTGGGTTGCACCCGCCCGTTGTCGAGGGTGTAGAGGTCGAGAATCGAGCGGAACAATTGCGAGACGTTGAGCAGCGAACGGTCGATGTTGTCCACCAGGCGCCGCTCTTCGTCGCCCAGGCGCGCCTCGCGCAGGCAGGCGGTGAACAGGCCGATGGAGTGGATCGGCTGGCGCAGGTCGTGGCTGGCCTGGGCGAGAAAACGCGACTTTTCCAGGTTGGCGGCAATCGCCTCCTCCGAAGCCTTGCGCGTGCGCTCCAGCAAGATATGGGCGTAGGCCGGGATCACCGTGCTGGTGATCAGCAGCATCAGCACCATGAAGGGTTGCGCCTGCCACAGCGGCGTCAGGCGATAGACCACCAGCAGCGCCATTAGCGCCAGGGCCGTGGCAATCGCCAGGTAGCGCGAGCCATAGCGCATGCCGTTGCCCAGGTTGACCCAGACCATCACCGCGTACAGCGGCAGTGCCGCCTCCCCGCCGACCACCAGGCCGAACGAGGTGCCGGTGTAGTCGTGGACCATGCTCAGGATCCGTCGCGCCGGATAATGCCCGGGCCAGTGCACGATGGCCTGGCGCAGGACGATCGACAGCAGCAGGAACAGGACGATGTAGATCACGATCGGCAGGTAGGTATCGACCCGCTGCCCGGGCAGGAAACCCAGCACGCCGATATAGGCCACGGCGCAGGAACCGACAATAATGCGCAGGTTGGCCTGGTCGAGCTCGGTGTTTTTCTCGAATTTCATGGTGAACATCCTTGTGCGCCAGTCGTCGTACTCGACACGAACCACAGGCAGTTGCCTGGCCCGCTGCTAAAGTAGCTGCCTCAAGGAAAGCTCGACCCAAGGAGAGTCACCCCATGGCATGCCGGATTATCATAGCCGACGATCACCCGCTGTTTCGCGAGGGCATGTTGCGCACGGTCCAGCGCCTGCTGCCGGATGCGCTGATCGAACAGGCCGGCGACCTGGACAGGGTACTCGCCCTGACCCGGGCCGGCGAAGAGCCGGACACGCTGATCCTCGACCTGCGTTTTCCAGGCCTGACCTGCGTCAGCCAGCTGGCCGAACTGCGCAAGCAATTGCCGCGCACCACCCTGATCGTGGTGTCAATGGTCGATGACCAGGCGCTGATCGGCGAGGTCATGGCCGCCGGCGTCGACGGTTTTATCGGCAAGAACATCGCCCCCGACGAGATCGGCCAGGCGGTCCTGGCCATTCGCCAAGGCGAAGTGCTGGTCAAGTTCGCCCCTTCCGGCCTGTTGCCGCTGGGCACCGGCGCCACCCTGACCGCGCGCCAGCACGAGGTGCTGCGCCTGATCGCCCAGGGCAAGACCAACAAGGAAATCGCCCGCGAACTGGAGATCTCGCCCTTCACCGTGCGCATCCATGTGTCGTCGCTGCTGCGCATCCTCAACGTGCCGTCGCGGGCCGCGGCGGCGGTGAAATATTCAGGGGGGCTGTAGCCCGGCTCGTCGCCTGCCAGCGCGTGGCCGCCAGGGTCGGCCGATAATAGGTGGGTTTCCCTGCTGGCACGTCGTGCGCCCCACCCTTCATCGAGGAACCGGAACATGCCGCTGACCCTGTATTTCCATCCCCTGTCGTCGTTCTGCCACAAGGTGCTGATCGCCCTCTACGAACACGGCAGCGCCTTTGAAAAACGCATCATCGACCTGGCCAACGACGCCGACCGGGCCGAGCTGCAAAGCCTGTGGCCGCTGGGCAAGTTCCCGGTCATCCGCGATCACGCCCGGCAGCGCGATGTGCCGGAATCGAGTGTGATCATCGAGTACCTGGACCGGTTTTATCGGGGCCGGCAGCCATTGATTCCGGATGATTGGGACAGCGCGCTGGAAGTCCGGCTGTGGGACCGTTTTTTCGATTGCCATGTCCAGGGGCCGATGCAGCGGATAGTCGCCGATCGCCTGTATGGCACCAATGGCGACCTGAGCCGGGAACGCGCAGCCCTGCTGAGCGCATACAACATGCTCGAACGGCGCCTGGCCTCGAGAATCTGGGTGGCCAGCCCGGACTTCAGCCTGGCCGATTGCGCCGCCGCCCCGGCCTTGTTCTATGCCAGCACGCTGGTGGCCTTTGCCGATGACCATCGCTATTTGCGCGCCTATTTCGAGCGGCTGATACAGCGCCCCTCGTTCCAGCGGGTCATCGACGAAGCCCGGCCCTACTTTGTCCATTACCCGTTTGCCGAGGCCATCGCGCCGCGCTTTCGCTAGCGCCGGACCAGAGCTGAGGTGATGGGAATATCCCGGGCACACAAAAACGGGCCGCTTGAGCATCCGGATGGAGCCGAGGCCGTGCCTTGGGGGGAGCGTTTGATAAATAGAGGGAGGGATGAGAGATGGCAGGGGCGGCTGGATTCGAACCAACGCATGGCAGGATCAAAACCTGCTGCCTTACCGCTTGGCGACGCCCCTATCTCTGCTGTTGCTTGCTTTCACTGCAAGCCCCGTGGGGGGCCTCTGCAAGAACGCGCGGAAATTTATCAACTTTTTCGTCGCCTGTGAAGTCAAAGATGCATAAATTTGTTTTTAAAACAGCTACTTACTTTTTGGGGCCTGAGTGAGGTAAAAACCGCCGATGCCCGGCAACCGCTGTACGGCGGGCGCCAGTCGCCGATTAGTCGCCAACAACGACGGCGAAACCTTTAACGATTCCCCGCCGGCAACTTGGTGCAAAATACCCCGTTCAGGTTGTAGCCCAGCCCCAGTGGCGTCGTGCCGCGCAACGAGAACCGATATGAACACCCATTGTGAGATAAACGATGTGCCCAAGCCGCCTCAACCCCAGCGCCAGCGTGATGGCAACTTTCACTACATCACCCCTCAGCAGCCGGCGGTAACAGCATGATCGAAGTCACCGAGGTTTCCATTGCCCAACTGCGCGCCGCGCTCGAATCAGGCCAGACCACCGCGGTCGAACTGGTCCAGGCCTATCTCGCCAGGATCGATGCCTACGACGGCCCCGATACGCCTACCGCCCTCAATGCGGTAGTGGTACGCAACCCCGACGCGCTCAAGGAAGCCCAGGCCGCCGATGCCCGCCGGGCCAGGGGCGAAACCCTGGGGCCGCTCGATGGCATTCCCTACACCGCCAAGGACAGCTATCTGGTCAAGGGCCTCACCGCCGCTTCCGGCAGCCCCGCCTTCGCCAGGCTGATCGCCTATCGCGATGCGTTCACCATCGAACGGCTGCGCGCCGCCGGGGCGATCTGCCTGGGCAAGACCAATATGCCGCCCATGGCTAACGGCGGCATGCAGCGCGGGGTCTATGGCCGCGCGGAAAGCCCGTACAACGCCGCCTACCTCACCGCGCCCTTCGCCTCGGGCTCGTCGAACGGCGCGGGTACCGCCACCGCCGCCAGCTTCGCCGCCTTTGGCCTGGCGGAGGAAACCTGGTCCAGCGGCCGGGGACCTGCCTCGAACAACGGCTTGTGTGCCTACACCCCGTCGCGCGGGGTGATTTCGGTGCGCGGCAACTGGCCGCTGACCCCGACCATGGACGTGGTGGTGCCCTATGCCCGGACCATGGCCGACCTGCTCGAAGTGCTCGACGTGGTGGTCGCCGAGGACCCGGACACCCGTGGCGATCTGTGGCGCCTGCAACCCTGGGTGCCGATTCCCAGCGTGGCCTCGGTGCGCCCGGCTTCCTATCAGGAACTGGCCGCCAGCAGCAGCGCCCTGGCCGGCAAGCGCTTCGGCGTGCCGCGCATGTACATCAACGCCGACCCTGAGGCGGGCACCAGCGAGGCACCGGGAATCGGTGGCCCGACCGGGCAACGCATCGACACCCGCCCTTCGGTGATCGGCCTCTGGCAGCAGGCGCGCCAGGCGCTCGAAGCCGCCGGCGCCAAGGTGCTCGAAGTGGACTTCCCCCTGGTGTCCAATTGCGAGGGCGATCGCCCCGGCGCGCCGACGGTGTTCAACCGCGGCCTGGTGTCCAAGGAGTTCCTGCACCATGAGTTGTGGGACCTGACCGCCTGGGCCTTCGATGACTTCCTGCAAGCCAACGGCGACCCGCAGCTCAATCGCCTGGTGGATGTCGACGGCCCGCTGATATTCCCCCACGACCCGGGCACCCTGCCCAACCGCGAAGGCGACCTGGCCGCCGGCATGGACGAGTACGTGAAGATGGCCGAGCGCGGCATCACCCCCTGGGATCAGATCCCCACCGTGCCCGACGGTCTGCGCGGCCTGGAGCAAACCCGCAAGCTCGACCTCGAGGACTGGATGGACCGTCTCGGCCTTGATGCGGTGATCTTCCCCACCGTGGCCGACGTCGGCCCGGCCAATGCCGATGTCGACCCTGCCTCCGCGGACATCGCCTGGAGCAATGGCGTCTGGGTGGCCAACGGCAACCTCGCCATCCGCCACCTGGGCGTGCCCACGGTCACCGTGCCGATGGGCGTCATGCCGGACATCGGCATGCCTGTCGGGCTGACCTTCGCCGGCCGCGCCTACGACGATTCGAACCTGCTGCGCCTGGCGGCGGCCTACGAGTCCACCGGCAGCAAACGCCTGATCCCGCCGCGCACTCCGGCGTTGGTGGCAGGTAAGTAAACAGCGGGTAAACGTAAGCGGCGGGATTGCCAATCCCGCCTGCCAACGGCGAGCCAGGGCCATCCGGCCTGCTCAAAATCATCGCCCGCAATCGATCTCGCCAGCGCTCGAACCCGGGCTGGCGACATCCCCCTCAAGAGGCGAAACAGCGCATCCCGGCAACGCGCACTGGGTTCATAACCAGTATTCCCAAAGTCGCGCTATCTGCTCCTTGGCTCTCATACCCAGCGAACGGCGCTGCCACTGTTCCAGCTTGATTTCGTTCGACTTGGCCAGGTCAGCCATGAATGCCGCCTGCATCTTTTTTGCAAACCCGGTGCCCAGCACCACGACGTTGACTTCATCGTTATGCAAGAAGCTGCGCCAGTCGAGGTTGGTGGAGCCGACACTCGACCACACACCATCGATTACTGCAGTCTTGACGTGGAGTAGCGCGTCACGGCGTTCGTAAAGTTTGACGTTGGCTTTCAGCAGCTCGCTGTAGTAAGCGCGTCCGGCATGGAGCACCAGCCACGAATCGGTACTGCTGGGCAGCACCAGCTTGACGTCGACTCCACGGGCTGCCGCCTCCTTGAGGACCGCTAGCAACTGCGGGTCGGGCACAAAGTAGGCGTTGGTCAGCCATATCTCGGTCTGTGCGCTGCGCAGCGCCGAAATCAGCGTGGCGTAGATCAGGCTGAACGGTTCATCTGGCGAACTGCCAATGGCGCGCACCACCTCGCTGCCCTTGCGTTCAGGGGGTGGAAAGTACCGCCTGGCCGCGAGTGGTTCGCCTTTCTGGGCAGTCCAGGTTTCGATGAACAGTTTCTGCAGTTCCGCCACCACGGGCCCCTCGATACGCAGGTCGGTGTCGCGCCAGGGTAAATCGCCATCGGGCCGGGTCTTCGAGTAAGAGCTGAGCGAGCCCCCCGAATAGACGCTGCTGATGTTGATCCCGCCGAGAAAGGCAACGCGGCCGTCCACTATCAGCAGCTTCCGGTGGTCACGCTGGTTCACATCCCAACCCGCTTTGGCCGTCACCGGATTGACAGGGTTGTACTCCAGCACCTTGACGCCCGCTTCGCTCAATCGAGAGAAAAACTCTGCCGATGTTCCCAGGGTGCCGACACTGTCGCGGATCAGGTTGACCTGTACGCCTTGCTGTTGCCGGGCAATCAATGCGTCGGCGAAGCGCTGACCGACTTCGTCATCGTCAAAGATGTAGGTCTCCATGTTGATGTGGTCGCGGGCTGCCTCCATGGCTTTGATCATCGACTGGTAGGTGCTGGGGCCGTCCTGCAGCAAGTCGACCTTGTTGCCTTCCGTCAGCGGGCTGCCGGCGATGGCCTCTTCGATTGCGAGGTGCACGTCGAAGATGTCGGTCTCTGCGCCGGAGGACTTGAGCCGGTCGAGAATGGCTTTGCTGCGCTCGGCAGACAGAGGTCCATGGGCCCCGTCGAGCTGCACTGGCGTAGAGGGTGCGCGAGCCATGTCGGGCACTATCCTGGGCAATGTGCTGCAGGAGATCATAAATGCCAGGAGCACAACCACGCACAGCGCCAGAAGATTACTTGCACCCTTACATGGATTTGGAAGGTTCATTGGACCCCCTCTTGGCGAGGACGGTGATAGCGCTCAATAATCCGCAGATGTCGTCGTGCATCCTGTGCCCAAGAGGGCTTGGCACAGGCTCCTCCACCCAGGCGCCTTGCTTGCCATGCAAGGCGCCTGGGTGAAGGAGCCGCCCGTTAGACCGCCCTGACGCGAAACGCTTGAAAAGATCAAAACCCTTCCTAGGTTTTTTTCAGCGCTTGATCAGGGAAATCTTCGTTCCTTCGATGCTGACCCCGGCCATCAACCCTTGCTGGTCGAAGATGAACGCGTAGGCATCGTCCTTCAGCGTCGAGGTCGAAAGATTCTTCGCTATCCCTTCGTCAACCACGACAACGGTTGGCCCCACGCCGACCTCCCAGCCCTTGGTCTCGCGCACATAGTTCAGCGCTTTTTCGGTCATCAGGAACACCGCATAACCGTACGATTGGGCGCCTGCCTGCAGCCCCCATGACCCGGTGACGGAGTTGTAATAATTCTCCACTTTCTGGCCTTTCATCAGCACGCCTTCGCCATAGCTGCCACCAAACACCAGGCCTGCCTTGACGATTTTCGGGAAGACGAGCACGGCTTTGGCATTGTGCGAAAGGCTTTCGGCGGACGGAGTGGCCTTATAGAGGATTTGCAAGGCTTGCCGGGAGTCGGTAGCCAGGTCCTCGGCGGTGGCCGCACCTGCACTGTTCAACAGGCTCGCCGATGACAGGGATACTGCCGCCAGGACGATCGATAGGAAGAACCGCATTGATTGAGTCATTTTCGTACTCCTACGCGAGAGGAGCGGATGCGATCAACGGTCAGCGCCCGCACCAGGCAGGGCCCGAACCGGCTTGAACTTCTCCGGCTCCCCCCTGAAGTGTGCTGCATGCACTACCGGCAGAATCACCACGAGCACTGCAAGCCAGCAGGATGGGAGTGAATCCGTTTATCAAGGGTCGCCGGCCGGTGTGAAGCAGCCCGGAGACCCTTGATCGGTTGACCATTGCGTATCGGCAGGGTTCGCCGCCTGGGGCTGCTTTTTTATGGGTTGCGGCCAGGCGTAAATGGCCGGAATCGATTGTGGATTCAGTCGGTCGATGCAACACACCAGACACGGTGTAAACAAGCCGGTCGAGAGGCGGTTCTGGCGATCCGCATTGGCGCCGTCCCCGTCCGCACGCTCTACGCCCTGGGAAACACCAGGTCTTCAGATCGCCTTCAGCCCTTCTGCACGGTCCCCAACAGCCATTCCTTGAACGCCAGCATCGCCGGGCTCTGCGCCCGGGACTGCAAGCGGGTCAGCCAATAGCTGCCGGTGGTGATGCCCACCGCGAACGGCTGGACGATGCTGCCGGCGTGCAATTGCCGGGCGAACATCAGCGGCGGCGCCAGGGCCACGCCTATGCCCTGCTGCGCAGCTTCCATCATGCCCAGGGACGAATCGAAGACGATGCTGCGCGCAGGCAGGGTGCTGGCCGGCAAGCCGGCGGCGCTGAACCATTCCGGCCATTCGTCGGTGCGGTAGGAGCGCAGCAGGGTCTGGCCGAGCAGATCGGCGGGGCTGCGCAGCTGTCGCGCCAGTTCCGGCACGCAGAGCACCGACAGCGGCGCTTCCAATAACTGGACAGCATCGGTGCCGTGCCAGGCGCCGTTGCCGAAACGGATGGCGTAGTCCAGGCCTTCGGCGGCGACGTCGACCCGGTTGTTGTGGGTCGAAAGGCGCAGGTCGATAAACGGATGGCGAGCCTGGAAGTCCTCCAGGCGCGGCAACAACCAGCCGACGGCAAAGGTGCCAACCGCGCCGACGCTGAGCATTTCGCGGTAGTGCCCGCCTTCGAAGCGGCCGAGGGTTTCGGCGATGCGGTCGAAACATTCGCACAGCACCGGCAGCAGGGTTTCGCCCTCGCTGGTCAGCATCAGCCCGCGGGGCAGGCGTTTGAACAGGGTCACATTGAGCTGGGCCTCGAGGCTTTTCACCTGATGGCTGACCGCCGCCTGGGTCACGCACAGCTCGATGGCCGCGCGGGTAAAACTCAAATGCCGCGCCGAAGCCTCGAAGGCGCGCAGGGCATTCAGCGGCAGATGGGGTCGGATCATGACCACTCCCTAGTTTTTCTAATGGCTCCTGCGAAATATCGTCGTTTGCCGATCCTTCGCCGGCCGCCTACATTGAGCCGGCTCGCAGCGCGCTGCTCCCTGACTGCAAGGGCAGGCGCTGGCAAAAGCCGCTCGGAGTGCAGCGGCCATCACTCTGCAAAATCATGGAATGCCAGCCCATCATGCACAACAAAAACCTAGCCCTATCTGGATTTTTCACCATTTCCCTGCTGCTGTCCGGCGCCAGCGCCTGCCTGGCCGCCAGCCAGCCGGACAGCGCGCTCAAGCCCCTGGTCGACGCGGCGATCCGCCCTTTGATGCAGCAACAGGACATCGCCGGGATGGCGGTGGCCATCACTCTCAAGGGCCAGCCCCATTACTTTAACTACGGCCTGGCCTCCAAAGAGGGCCAGAAAGCCGTCGACGCCGACACGCTGTTCGAGGTCGGCTCGGTGAGCAAGCTCTTCACCGCGACCCTGGGGGCCTATGCCCAGGCCAGCGGCAAGCTGTCCCTGAACGACCCGGCCAGCCGCTACCTGCCGGCGTTGAAAGGCAGCGCCTTCGAGCACATCAGCCTGTTGCAACTGGGGACCTACAGCGCCGGCGGCCTGCCGTTGCAGTTCCCGGCGCAGTGGGACAGCCAGGACAAGATGCTCGGCTACTACCAGGGCTGGAAACCGGCCTTTGCCCCCGGCGCCCAGCGCCTGTACTCGAACCCGAGCATCGGCCTGTTCGGCTACCTGGCCGCGCAAAGCCTGGGGCAGCCCTTCGAGCAACTGATGGAGCAGCGACTGTTCCCGCAGCTGGGCCTGCAGCACAGCTATGTCCAGGTGCCGAAGTCACAGATGGGTAATTACGCCCAGGGCTACGACAAGGACGGCAAGCCGGTGCGGGTCGGCCCCGGCGCCCTGGATGCCGAGGCCTATGGGGTCAAGACCAGCGCCACCGATCTGCTGCGTTTCGTCCAGGCCAACCTCAAGCCCGAGTCGCTGGCGCAACCCTGGCCGCAGGCCATCGCCCTCACCCACACCGGCTATTACCAGGTCGAGGGCATGACCCAGGGCCTGGGCTGGGAGCTGTACCCCTACCCGCTCAGCCTGGACGCCCTTCTGGCCGGCAACTCGTCGCAGATGGCCTTCGAACCGCACCCGACCCGCTGGCTCACCCCGCCCAAGGCACCGCGGGCCGATACCCTGCTGAACAAGACCGGTTCCACCGGCGGTTTCGGCGCCTATGTGCTGTTCGTGCCCGGCAAGGACATCGGCCTGGTGCTGCTGGCGAACAAGAACTATCCCAACGCCGAACGGGTCAAGGTCGCCCATGCTCTGCTCAAGGCCCTGGATGACGCGCAACCCTGAGAACAACAGCGACCGGATCGGTTAACGGACCGGTCGCTGGAACGACCAGGAGCGCGTCGCAGCTATGACAACGCGCTCCGCGACGATGATCGGCGCTGGATAAAAACAGCGGAACGCGCCATCCTCCGCGTCTTTTTTCCGCGCAGCCCCTGGGGCGCACGTTTTTCCAAGGAAACCCTCCATGCACAACCAGCCGCTCAGCCCCGCCGAGTTCGAATTCATCGAAGACACCCTGCTCAAGTATGGCGACGACCACTCCGTGCTCAACCTGGCCGAGCTGGACGGTTTTTGCACCGCCCTGGTGTCCGGCCCGACCCAGGTGGACATCGCCGAATGGTTCCCGGCCATCTGGGGCGGGCAGAACCCGGACTGGCAGGACCCCGAGGAGTGCAAGCGCTTCATCGAACTGAGCGTGCGCCATCTGAACGCCCTCGCCACGGCGCTGGCGAGCGACTCGGCGAGCTTTCAGCCGCGTTTCGAACAGACCGAGCATCAGGACCAGCCGCTGACGCTGGCGGAAGAATGGTGTTTTGGCTACATCCGCGCCATGGCCGTGAGCAACTGGCCCGAGCTACCCGCCGCCCAGGCCGCCCAGCTGCAAGCCATCATCACCTGCGCCGAACAGGACAACTTCGAACTGCCGGCCGACCTCGATCTGGCTCAACATCGCCAGACCGTGGCCAGCGTCGAACAGGCAGCCCGTGGGCTGCACGATTACTGGTTGGCGCAACGTTGAGAGAGGCCTGGGGGCGGGTCCATCACGGCCCGCCCCAAGCGTGCGCGCTCAAACCGCAAAAACACAAAAGCCTCCCGCAGGAGGCTCTTGGCTCGGCCCGCCAGCGCGGGGTCAGAACGCCAGCTTGTAGCCGATGGAAAACAGCATGAGCGCCAGGAACGGCCGCAGCAGTTCGTCCGAGACGCGGCCGGTCATGTGGCTGCCGAGCCAGATCCCCGGCAGCGAGCCCATCAACAGAAAGCCCAGCAGTTGCCAGTCCATGTTGCCCATGCTCGCGTGCCCCAGGCCGGCGACCAGGGTCAGCGGCACGGCGTGGGCGATTTCGGTGCCGACCAGGCGCTTGGTGGCCAGGAAGGGATAAAGGATGAACAGCGCCACGGTGCCCAGGGCGCCGGCGCCGATGGAGGTCAGGGCGACCATGGTGCCGAGGACCACGCCGGTGACCACCGTCAGGCCGTTGAGGCTGGAATCCTTCAGGTGGTAGTGATCGCCGGCGTGCTTCTGGGCAAAAGCCAGGAGCTTTTTCTTGAACAGGATCGCCAGGGCGGTGAGCAGCAGCACAAAACCCAAGGCCTGCTTGATCACGCTGTTCAGCGCTTGCGGGTCGGTGTGCAGGCTCTTGAGGAACCACAGGGTGGCCAGCACCGCGGGCACGCTGCCCAGGGTCAGCCAGCCGGTGATCTTCCAGTCGATGTTGCGGTTTTTCTGATGGACCAGCACACCACCGGACTTGGTGATGGCGGCGTACAGCAGGTCGGTGCCGACAGCGGTCGCCGGGTTGATACCAAACCACAACAGGATCGGGGTCATCAGCGAACCGCCTCCCACCCCCGTCATCCCTACGATGAAACCCACCAACAGGCCCGCGATTACAAAACCAAAATTACCCACATCCATCAATAAGCCCTACGCATCAACCGCGGCCAGGTAAAAAACTGGCGGCAGCATAGCGCTAATGCTTATGTCCATTTATATAAATAAAATCTAACGTTATAACTCTTTGCCTTTTTGCCCTGTATTCAGCGCATATAACCCTTGGATTTCATGCGGCAGTCACATGGCGAAATGGGTGCGGAAGCGGCCAGGAAAACCTTGGAAGCCGCGCCCTGTTCAGCTCATTTTTTTACCGGAATCCGCTTCACCGCTTCGATCCAGTCCGGATTCAAGCGGTTCTGCTCGGTGTCCATGCCCAGCACTTCCATCCGCTCCTTGTGCCGGTCGATCTCATGCACCGCCTGGCTCAGCGCGCTGGAGTTGGCGTCCAGCTGGTGCATCTGGGTCAGGCCCAGGTGGTAGAAGCGCAGCAGTTTCATCGCTGTCGGGTCCTGGGCCTCGACGCCCGCGGTGACGTGGTGCATGACGTTGGTCACGCTCATCAGGCTGCGCTTGAGCTGCCAGCCGTAGACCGCCGCGGCCATCCACGGCTGCGACCAGAAACGCACGCGCATCAGCACCATGCTCAGCACCAGCCCGGCCAGCACGCCAGCGACATTGAGCTTGAAGTTATCGCCGCCCGGCGTGCCGAACAGCAGCACCGCGGCGCTGGACAACAGCATGGCCAGGGACAGGAAAATCAGGGCAATGAACAAGGTACTGCGGCGGGTCTGCTGGCGAAAAAGCTCGGGGTTCTGCGGCTGGATCTCGAACATGGCGACGGTGCGCTCGCATGATGGACAGGCCGGCATTATCACCCTGCCCGCACTGGGAGATGGCGAATAAATCCACGCTGCGACAATCCACCTCGGCCACCGGGGCGCGCCGTCGGAGCCAAGCAGAAATTGGGAGGGATGCGGATCGAGCCTGCCGGGCGTCGAATGGCACGCCCGACGCGGACAAATGGACCGGCCCCTGGCGGAGCCGGTCCTCGTGGCTCAGGCCACCTGGCCCTTGGCCTGTTGCTCCAGGTGCAGTTGCAGCTCGGGGTCGATCCGCAGCGCCGCCGCCAGCTCGTCCAGGTAAGCGCGCTCGGCGTCCTGCTGATCGTCCACCAGCATCACGCTGGCCAAGTACATTTCCGCCGCCATGCCCGGCTCGCCCGCGGCCGACTGGGCCACGTCGGCGGCGTCCAGGGGACGCGCGACTTCGTCGTCGAGCCATTGCTGCAGTTGCGGGTCATCGGTATGACGGCCGATCTCGGCGCTGATCAGTTGTTTTTCCTGTTCGTCGATACGGCCATCGGCCTTGGCCGCGGCGATCAGGGCGCGGAGGATCGCATGGCTGTGTTCTTCGGCTTCCGGGCCGGCCAGCTGGTCGACGGTGCGCAACGCCTGTTGCGGCGCCGCCGATTGTTGCTGTTGTTGCCAGGCCTGGTAAGCCTGGAACGCCATCATCCCCAGGGAGGCCAGCGCCGCGTAGTTCATGCCACCGCCGGAGCGGCCCTGAGGGGCTCCACCGGAAGTCGCGCCGCCAGAGATCGCGCCGCCCAAGCCGGAACCACCCAGCAGGCCGCCCAGCAGACCACCCAGGCCGCCAGCGCCCGGGCCACCCGGAGCACCGCCGCCGCTGTTACCGCCCAACAGGCCGCCGAGCAAGCCACCCAGGCCTCCCAGCCCGCCCTGCGGTGCCGAGGCCCCGCCACCCTGCTGCGTCATCGAGGCCTGGCCGGCGCGCAGCAACTGTTCAAGCAAATCACTGGTGTTCATCGCATCGCTCTCTTCAGGCAGTTATTCAGATTGCCAACAATAGTCTTCGCCACGGCTTGCGCCAACTGCTTCCGCTTGGGCCCTACCCCCGCCTCGCCAATCACCCGCGTCATCCGCCAACTCCCAGGTCGCACCTGACGATCGGTACAAAGATTGAGTTGCAATAAAATATTACAAATATCATATTTCAACCATAATATTCCCCCTCCAGGAACTTGTCATGACCAGCCTGCCCGCCATCGACCCTGCCACTGTCGCCACCCACCCGGCCCCGGTCAGGCCTCCTTTGCTCAAGCGCCTGCTACTTGCCACCCTGGCGCTGGTGGCCCTGGCGGCGCTGGTGTTCTACAGCCTGCATTGGTGGACCAGCGGGCGTTTTATCGAACAGACCGACGACGCTTATATAGGCGGCGACGTGACAGTGATCGGACCCAAGGTGTCCGGCTACATCGAGCAGGTGCTGGTCAGCGACAACCAGCGGGTCAAGGCCGGCGACCTGCTGATCCGCCTCGACTCGCGGGATTACCGCGCCAGCCTGGCCAAGGCCGAAGGCGCGGTGGCCGCCGAGGAAGCGCTGCTGGCCAACCTGGACTCCACCGAACAGTTGCAGCACGCGGTAATCAGCCAGGCTCGCGCCGGGATCGACGCCACCGCCGCGGAAATGACCCGCTCGCGCGACGACAATGCCCGCTACAAACGCCTGGTGGGCAGCTCGGCGGTGTCGGTGGAAAGCGCGCAACGGGCCGAGGCCGGCTTCAAGACCGCCCAGGCCCTCAACACCCGGGCCCAGGCTGAACTGCTGGCGACCCAGCGCCAGCTGCAAGTGATCGCCACCCAGAAACTGCAAGCCAAGGCAGCCTTGCTCCAGGCCCGCGCCGAGCGCGACCTGGCGCAACTGAACCTGGGCTACACGGAAATCCGCGCGCCCATGGACGGGGTGATCGGCAACCGTCGGGCGCGCAATGGCGCCTACACCCAGGCCGGCGCGCAACTGCTGTCGCTGGTGCCGGCCAGCGGCCTGTGGGTGGACGCCAACTTCAAGGAAGACCAGCTGCAACACATGAGCCCGGGCCAGCGCGTGGTGATCCGCGCCGACGTGCTGCCCGGCCGGGAATTCCACGGCCACCTCGACAGCCTGGCCCCGGCCACCGGCGCGCAGTTCAGCGTGCTGCCACCGGAGAACGCCACCGGCAACTTCACCAAGATCGTCCAGCGGGTGCCGGTGCGGGTGATCCTCGACCCGCAGGACGCGGTGCTCGGCCAGTTGCGCCCCGGCCTGTCGGTGACGGCCGCGGTCAACACCCGCAGCGAACCGGCGGCGCCTGAACCCGCCGTGGCCAGCGCGCCATGAGCCGCGCCCTCGCCGCCCCGGCCCAGCCCCTGAATCCGGCCAACATGGCCACGGCGACCAAGGTCTTCGCCTTCGCCACTATGTGCATGGGCATGTTCATCGCCCTGCTGGATATCCAGATCGTCTCGGCCTCGTTGCGCGATATCGGCGGCGGGCTGTCGGCCGGCACCGATGAAACCGCCTGGGTGCAGACCAGCTACCTGATCGCCGAAATCATCGTCATCCCGCTGTCGGGCTGGCTGTCGCGGGTGTTCTCCACGCGCTGGCTGTTCTGCGCCTCGGCGGTCGGCTTCACCCTGGCCAGCCTGCTGTGCGGCCTGGCCTGGAACATCCAGAGCATGATCGTGTTCCGCGCCCTGCAAGGGTTTCTCGGCGGCTCGATGATCCCCCTGGTGTTCACCACCGCATTCTTTTTCTTCACCGGCAAGCAGCGGGTGATCGCCGCGGCGACCATCGGCGCGGTGGCGTCCCTGGCGCCGACCCTGGGCCCGGTGATCGGCGGCTGGATCACCGAAGTGTCGAGCTGGCACTGGCTGTTCTACATCAACCTGCTGCCGGGGATTTTCGTCGCCGTGGCGGTGCCCATGCTGGTGCGGATCGACCAGCCGGAACTGGCGTTGCTCAAGGGCGCCGACTACCTGAGCATGCTGCTGCTCGCGCTGTTTCTCGGCTGCCTGGAGTACACCCTGGAAGAAGGCCCGCGCTGGAACTGGTTCAGCGACAGCACCATCCTCGCCACCGCCTGGATTTGCGGATTGGCCGGGCTGGCCTTTATCGGCCGCACCCTGCACGTGGCCAACCCGATCGTCGACCTGCGCGCCCTGAAGGAGCGCAATTTCGCCCTCGGCTGTTTCTTCTCCTTCGTCACCGGCATCGGCCTGTTCGCCACCATCTACCTGACGCCGCTGTTTCTCGGTCGGGTGCGTGGCTACAGCGCGCTGGATATCGGCATGGCGGTGTTTTCCACCGGGGTGTTCCAGGTGCTGGCGATCCCGCTGTATGCGTTTCTCGCCAACCGCATCGACCTGCGCTGGATCATGATGGCGGGCCTGGGGTTATTCGCCTTGTCGATGTGGGATTTCAGCCCCATCACCCATGACTGGGGGGCCAGGGAACTGCTGCTGCCGCAAGCCTTGCGCGGTATCGCCCAGCAGTTGGCGGTGCCACCGGCGGTGACCCTGACCCTGGGCGGGCTGGCGCCGGCGCGGCTCAAGCATGCCTCGGGGCTGTTCAACCTGATGCGCAACCTCGGCGGCGCCATCGGCATCGCTGCCTGCGCCACCATTCTCAACGACCGCACCAACCTGCACTTCACCCGCCTGGCCGAACACCTCAACAGCAGCAACGAAGCGCTCAACCAATGGCTGGCCCGGGTCGGCGGCAACTTCGCGGCGCTGGGCCAGAGCGGTGACGAAGGCGTCAGCGCCAGCCTGCGCCAGCTCTGGCAACTGACCTACCGCGAAGCGCAGACGCAAACCTACGGCGACGCGTTCCTGATGATCATGGTGTGTTTCATCATCGCCACGGCCATGGTGCCCCTGATGCGCAAGGTCACCCCGCCGTCGGCGCCGTCAGCCGACGGCCATTGAGCCCGGGTGAATCAGGCCTGGGGCATTTTGCGGAAACCCACCGCCAGGCGGTTCCAGCTGTTGATGGTGGCGATGGCCAGGCTCAGGTCGACCTGCTCGCTGGGGCTGAACTGGCTGCTCAGCAGCTCGTAGTCGGCATCCGGCGCGTGGGTTTCGCTGACCCTGGTCAGGGACTCGGTCCAGGCCAGGGCCGCGCGTTCGCGGTCGGTGAAGAACGGCGTTTCGCGCCAGACCGAAACCGCGTACAGGCGGCGCTCGGTTTCCCCGCTCTTGCGCGCGTCGGCGGTGTGCATGTCGACGCAGAAGGCGCAGCCGTTGATCTGCGAGGCGCGCAGCTTCACCAGCTCGATCAGCGACTTTTCCAGGGGCAGTTTCGAGACCGCGGTTTCCAGGGCGATCATGGCTTTGAGCGCGTCCGGCGAAGCGGTGTAGAAGTCGATACGCGGTTGCATGGTGTGGCTCCAGGTCCAGTGAATGTGGCGCTACGTTAAGCCCGGGCCCGGTCCCTACCAATAACCAATTGCGCCTAAGACCAGGTGACCAATGTCCCCGGTCTTCTGTGGGAGCGGCCGCTCGACGCTCGATTGCCCTGGCGGCCGGTGGCCGCTACGCGGATCGCGCGCAAGCTGCGCGCCTGCAGGGGTCGTGCATGGACGCTCAGGCGCGCCGGCGCAGCCACTGCATAAAACCTTTTTTCACCGCCGGCCGCGGGGTTTCCTGGGTCAGCGTCTGGGCGATGTGCTGGCGGAAATCCAGGAGGTTTTTCATCGCGTCGCTGATGTCGCGCCGCGCGTCCAGGCACGGCTTGAGGTATTCGTTTTCGATGCGGTACAGGGTGCAGAAGGTCTTGGCCGAGAAGTCCGCCGCGGTCGCCTGATCGGCAACCCCCGCCTCGCCTATCACTTCGCCCGGCCCCATCCGCCCGGCCTCGAAAGGCTTGCCATCGCGGATCAGGCTGACCGAGACCACCCCCGATTCGATGATCAGCAGGTGATCGCTGACCTCGCCCGCCGGCAGGATGGTCTCGCCGGCGCGGAAGGTCTGCAGGGTCATGTTCTGGCTGAAGGTTTCCTTCTCTTCCTGGCGCAGGGTAGAGAAGATGCTCGAGCTGTCCAGCAGCGCCCGCGGGCGCGACAGTTGGGCCGCCATGCTGCTTTCACCGCTGGACAGCAGGCTGACGCCGGACGCCTGCAAGTGCCGGAAGGCCAGGTCGAACAGCTGGTTGCGCACTTCGCGCTTCTGCCCCATGGAGGCCACGAAACCGCTGATCTCGTACTCCACCCCGGCATTGCCCGAGCTTTTCAGGGCCACGCTGGGGGCCGGCTTGGGGAGCAGGAAACGGCAACCGAGCATGGCCCGCTCCAGCGCCTCGATCACCGTTTGCGGCCGCGCATGGGGGCTGACCTGGAGGCTGATGGAAAGCCCGTGCATATCGGCGGGACGGCTGAAGTTGATGATCTTGGCCTTGGCCGCCAGGGAATTGGGGATCACCGCCATGCTGCCCTGGGAGGTCTGCAGCCGGGTGGCGCGCCAGTCGATGTCGGTGACCCGGCCTTCGGTGCCGTCGATGGAGATCCAGTCATCGAGCTGATACGGCTTGGTGGTGTTCAGCACGATGCCGGAGAACACGTCGCTGAGGGTGCTTTGCAGCGCCAGGCCGACAATGATCGCCACCGCGCCGGAGGTGGCCAGCACGCCCTTGACCGGCAGCTCCAGCACATAGGCCATGGCGGCGATGATGGCGATCAGGAAAATCACCGCCCCCATCAAGTCCTGCAACAGCCGCCCGGTATGCCCGACCCGCTGCATCATCAGGGTGCCGAGCAACACCGTCAGGGTCCGCGCGCCGAACAGCCACCAACCGATCTGCAACCCGGTGGCGGCCAGGTGCAGCGGCACGTCCTCCGGCCAGGGCGCCGCCTGCATCGGGTTCAGGCCCTGGTTGAACAGCAGCACGCTGTACAGGGTGAAGATCAGCACCCGCACCAGCAGCTTCCAGTAACCGCCCCGCGCGCCGATCAGGCGCCACAGCAGCATGTCCAGCAGGATCAGGACCAGCGCGGCGAACAGCGGGTGGTCGGCGAACAGGTTCGGCATCAAGCAACTCCAGCACGGTCAGAGGCGCGACAATCTCACACAAGCGACCTTGCAGGTATAGCCGCAGAAACAAAAACAGGGGCCTCATGGGAGGCCCCTGCCTGCAACTATGTTGCTCACTCCGTAGCCGCTGCCGAGCCCGCGAGGCTGCGATCGACCCCGCAGGGGGCGCAGGATCTTGAGATCGCTTAAGGACCTTCGGCCCTATCGCAGCCTGCGGCAGCGGCTACAGGGGTTGTGACCTACCGATCGGCGCTAACCCTGTAGCCGCTGCCGAGCT